>CAYRHU010000111.1:0-4843 GCA_964424155.1 uncultured Chitinophaga sp. | reverse complement strand
ATCCTGCCGGCGAGTTGTTTCCCCAGTTCAACACCCCATTGATCAAAACTGTAAATATTCCAGATGATTCCCTGGACAAATATCTTGTGCTCATACAACGCGATCAACTGGCCCAGGTTGAATGGGGTGACCTTTTTCAGGAGGAATGAATTGCTGGGTTTGTTGCCGGCAAACACTTTAAAGGGAAGAAGCTTTGCGATCCCTTCCGGGGAAAGACCCTGTTTTTCGAGTTCCGCTTCCGCTTCCTGTTCCGTTTTTCCGTTCATCAGCGCGGCAGTTTGGGCAAAGAAATTACTGAGCAATTTTACATGATGATCCCCAACGGTGTTATGGGTCTGGGCCGGGGCAATGAAATCGCAGGGTACGGGCACGGTTCCCTGGTGTAGCAGCTGGTAAAAGGCATGCTGGCCGTTTGTTCCGGGCTCGCCCCAGATAACGGGACCGGTGCTGTATTCCACCGCTTCCCCGTTACGGTCGGTGCTTTTGCCGTTGCTTTCCATATCTGCCTGCTGCAAATAGGCTGGAAAACGGTGCAGGTACTGGTCGTAAGGCAGGATCGCATGGCTCTGGGCGCCCCAGAAATTGATATACCAGGTGCCGAGCAGGGCCATGATGACAGGTATGTTTGTCTCCGCGGGACTGTTCATAAAATGCTCATCGGTATGGGCCGCGCCCCTGAGCAATTCTTCGAACCGGGAATAACCGACCGATAAGGCTATCGAAAGCCCGATAGCGCTCCAGAGCGAATAGCGGCCACCGACCCAGTCCCAGAACCCGAACCTGTTCTTCCGGTCTATGCCAAATGCGGCCACTTCCTTTTCGTTGGTGCTGAGGGCCACGAAATGGTTCGCGATATGTTTTTCCTTTTTGGCTTTTTCGAGAAACCATTTCCTGGCTGTGAATGCGTTGGTCATGGTTTCCTGGGTCGTGAAAGTCTTTGAGGCTACCAGGAAAAGCGTGCGCTCAGGGTCAATCCTTTTCAGGGTTTCCGTTATATGCGTGCCATCGATATTGGAAACAAAAAAGCTTTCTATACCCTTAATCCGGTAAGGAGCCAAAGCCTCAGTCACCATCTGCGGGCCGAGATCACTGCCCCCGATACCGATATTGACGATATACCGGATCCTTTTGCCGGTATAGCCCCTGCGTTCGCCGCTGTGGATCGCGTCACAGAATTTTTTCATTTTACGCAGCACGCTTTTCACACCGGGCATCACATCCCTGCCCTCGACCAGGACGGGTTGCCCGGAAAAATTTCTCAGCGCGGTATGCAGCACCGGTCGCTTTTCCGTTTCATTGATCGCCACCCCGCTGAACAGGGCCTTTGCCGCATCTGCCACCCGGCATTCTTCCGCCAGTTGCAGCAGCAGGCGCATCGTTTGCCCGGTGATGATGTTCCTGGAATAATCAAATACCAGGTCGGGCAGGCAAAGCGAATATTTTCCGAAACGGGCGGGGTCATCCCGGAACAGGTCGCGCATATGCACCTTCTTCATTTCCACGGCATGATCCTGCAGTAGTTGCCAGGCGGGGGTGGTGGTGGGGTTGATTCGGGGAAGCATAAGCGCTAAAGCTGATTAAATGTTTCGATTGTCTGGCGCACCATTTCAGGCGTGATATCCAGGTGAAGCACCAGCCGCACCCGGTTGGCGGAAATGGCGTAGCCGAGTATCCCGTAGTTACTGAGGTTACCCACCAGTTCCCGGGCGCTCATTCCTTCGTTCAGTTCAAAAATGATAATATTTGTTTCCACGGGCAGCACGGTACGCACAAATGGTTTTGCCGCGATAACATTCGCGATCATTTTGGCATGTGCATGATCTTCGGCCAGTCGCCCGATATGATGCTGCAGCGCATAAATGCCCGCTGCCGCAATAACCCCCGCCTGCCGCATACCGCCGCCAAAAACCTTCCTGATACGCCGGGCTTTTTTAATAAAATCCTTTTTACCAAGCAACAGGCTTCCCACCGGGCAGCCAAGGCTTTTGCTGAGGCAAACGGAAATACTGTCGAACGCCTCGCCGTATTGACGGGCCGTTTCATTTTTGGCGACCAGCGCGTTCCATAGCCTGGCCCCGTCGAGATGAAAGGCAAGTTTATTTTCGTGGCTTACATCCCGTATCCTTTGGATTTCAGCGAAATCATAACAACTTCCGCCGCCCCGGTTTGATGTATTTTCCAATGAAACCAGGCTGGTATGCGGTCGATGCGGGTCATCGGGCTGGATGGCAGCCTTAACCTGTTCTGCGGTAATTCGCCCCAGGTTACCGGGGATCAGTTTTACGGAGGCTCCCGAATTAAAAGCGATGCCACCCCCTTCATATTGATAAATATGCGCGGTTTCATCGCAGATGACCTCGTCACCCGGTTGCGTATGACATTTAATAGCGATCTGGTTGGTCATGGTTCCGGAAGGACAAAAAAGGGCAGCCTCCATCCCAAACATATCCGACGCCATTTGTTCGAGTTCATTTACGGAAGGGTCTTCCCCGAACACATCATCACCCAGCGGCGCCTTCATCATCATGTCATGCATGGCGGGAGTGGGCCTGGTTACGGTATCCGATCTGAAATCAATGATCATCCGGCTTTATTTTCTGCAATATACTCCGTTCGCCCCTCAAATTAAACAGTTGGCGAACACGGGGAAGCAGGATAGGCCGTCAATTGGTATCTTGAACCCCGATGAAGGGCCCGTCCATAGCGCAGTACATCATGCTGATAGCTGCCTGTCTCGTTTTTGCGGGAACAGGCCTGTACCTGCTCACGAATTTCAGCCGTATACTGAGAAGTACCATTAAGAATGAATTGCTGCGTAAAAATGTGGTAGCCTGGATGATCATTTTTTCCATGTCGGTGGCCATGCTTCCCCTCGGCGGCGCTTTTTTTTACCTGCTGGAGAAACACGGATGGGGCTGGGCGATAGGAGGGCAGCTGATCTCCGCCACGGTATGCACGCTTGTTATTTATAACCTGGTTCGGATTGTCGCGGATAACGCCCGGTTGAAGAAACTGGGTTTTTACCGCCATAACCTCTTTATTCTTTTTACACTGATCGTCACCACGCTGGCCATCAATATTCCGTTCAGTTACTGGCTCTTTGGAAAAGAAGCCAGGCAGTTTTTAAAGTACATTGTGAGCAACAGCGTTTATCTCGCTGCAGCCACGGGGCTGGTCTACGGGGTGATCAGGTACCTCGATATCGAACGTACCCGGAAATTCAATGAAAAGGAACTTGAACTGAGTAAACTCAGGGAGCTCAAGACCAAAGCGGAACTGGACGCACTTCATTCGAAGATCAACCCGCATTTCCTTTACAACGCGCTGAACTCGATCGCCGATCTGTCTGTAACCGACGGAAAGAAGGCCCGGAAAATGACCGTGGCCCTGGCCGACCTGTTTCGCTACAGCATCAATTACAGCAATCATAATTATGCATCTGTGCGGAATGAAGCGGAGATGGTCGAAGTGTACCTCCAGATCGAAAAGATCCGATTCGAGGACCAGTTGAGTTATGAACTGAAGGTGGATCCGGCCCTGGATCATTTCCTGGTTCCCCGGTTTATACTCCAGCCGGTTGTGGAAAATGCCGTAAAGCACGGTCTGAAAGCAACAGGCCGGCTCACGGAGATCAGCGTGGAAGCGAAAAAAACAGACCGGGGAATGGAGTTGTCGGTGGAGGATAACGGACCGCCATTCCCGGAAGAACTTCTGCCGGGATACGGGGTAAAAAGCATTTATGACAAACTGGACCTGTTATTTCCGGGACAGTATGAAGTGCATTTTGTAAATGCGCCCCGGAAAATGGTTCGGATATTCATTTATAAACTGATCAAAGATGAGCCATCCCTTTAAAGCGATACTGATCGATGATGAACCCGCCGCGCGCCGGTTAATGAAAAGCATGCTCCAGGCTTATGATGACCTGGTGGAAGTGATCGGGGAGGCTTCTAACGGACGGGAGGCCATCGAAAAGGTGGAAAAATTACACCCGGATCTTGTTTTCCTGGATATTCAAATGCCCGATCTGACCGGGTTTGAAGTGATCGAAAAACTGGCGCATAAACCCTATATAATATTTACAACCGCTTACGAACAGTATGCCATTCGTGCCTTTGAGACCTTTTCGGTTGACTATTTACTCAAACCCATCAGGGAAGAACGGCTTGAACAAAGTATGGATAAACTTCGCCGTTTCGGAAAACCCGGGCACTCCATTGATGTACCCGGACTGCAACAAATGATTCAGCAATTAAGAACTCCGCAAAAGGCAACGGCCCTTCCGGTAAAGACCGGGGACAGGATCAACCTGCTCAAGTATGAAACGATTAGCTATCTCGAGGCGCAGGATAAATACGTCTTTATTCATACAATCGACGGGCAGAAGCATATTACTGACCAGTCGCTGACCACGCTGGAAGAAAAACTGCCACCCCAGTTCTACCGGGTGCAAAAATCTTTTATCATCAACAAAGACAGGATAAAGGAAATGCATCGTCATTTTAACGGTCGTTACCTGTTTACGATGGATGATAAGAATGCCACGCGGATCAGTTCGGGACGCACCTATTATGAATCCATCAAGGCTGAATTTGATCTCTAAGTCAGTTCCTTACTATTTTCCCTCCATTCCATTTCGGGCCTGCCGGGACCATTTTACTCACCAGAGTGCCTTTTAAAGCCATTTTAGACCACTTATCTCAAAATCCGGGGTACTTGTAACCCGGTTTCAGCCCCTGCGTCATATTTCTGTAATCCGGAACGGCCGACCATCCCTGAAATTGGCCGTTTAATTTAAAACAATGTTCTATGTAATACAAAGTACTGAATTTTGACCTGTAAT
>CAYRHU010000110.1:0-8361 GCA_964424155.1 uncultured Chitinophaga sp. | reverse complement strand
ATAGAAATTATTCTATGTGTTTTTCTTATGTGCTCTATGTTCTATGTGGTTCAAACCAAAGAGAACGAAAAACTCAAAACAAAACCCAGTCCTATACCCCTGCTTTTTGCAGGCTTCCTCCATTGAATTAACTTTGCACCCTGCCTTTCAAACCGCCCTCCCGCGTTTTGTAAAAAAGGGCTGATTATCAACATGCCGGAATCCAGGACCGTAGCGTTTCACACCCTTGGATGCAAGCTCAATTTTTCCGAAACCTCTTCGCTATCCCGCCTGCTGGAAAACGAAGGGTTTGAGAAAAAAGAGTTTGATGACCTGGCCGATGTGTACGTGATCAACACCTGTTCTGTCACCGATAACGCCGACAAGGAATGCCGGCAGATCGTCCGCCGCATCCAGCGCAGGGCGCCGGAGAGCCTGGTGGTGATCACCGGCTGTTATGCCCAGCTCAAACCCAAAGAGATCGCGGAAATACCTGGTGTGAACCTGGTGCTCGGGGCCGCGGAAAAATTCAATATCGCGCAGCATATACGGGAACTGGCCAAGGGTGATTCCACAAAGATCTGTTCCTGCGATGTGGAGGAAGTGACCGAATTCCATTCTTCCTGGTCGGTAAACGACCGTACCCGGACCTTCCTGAAAGTGCAGGACGGATGCGATTACAACTGTTCCTTCTGCACCATTCCGATGGCACGAGGAAGGAGCCGCAGCGACAGTATTGAAAACGTGGTGAAGAATGCGGAGGAACTGGCCGCAAACGGGGTAAAAGAGATCGTGCTCACGGGCGTCAACCTGGGAGATTTCAGCCCCCCTAAACCAACCCCAAACCCCCAAAAGGGGGCTTTAGAAACCTGGAAGGAGGAAAACTTCTTCACCCTAATCAAAGCGCTTGAGAAAGTAAAAGGTATTGAACGTTATCGCATCTCATCCATCGAACCGAATTTACTGACGAATGAGATCATAGAATTTGTGGCGAACAGCGACCGGTTCATGCCGCACTTTCACATTCCCCTTCAAAGCGGGAGCAATAAAATACTCGGGGCCATGCGGCGGCGGTACCGGAGGGAATTGTACGCGGAACGGGTAGGCCTGATCAAAACCCTGATGCCACACTGCGCCATCGGCGTAGATGTGATCGTGGGTTTTCCGGGTGAAACGGAGACGGAATTCAAAGAGACTTTTGATTTTCTTCACTCGCTTGATATTTCTTATTTACATGTCTTCACATACTCCGAAAGAGACAATACGCACGCGCTAAACCTGAAACCCGTAGTGCCGGTAAACGTAAGACATGAACGCAACAAGACCCTGCGTAATCTTTCATACATGAAAATGCAGTACTTCATCGGCCAGCACGCGGGGCAAACCCGTAAAGTGCTGTTTGAAGGGCATGAAAAGAACGGTATGATGGAGGGCTACACCGATAATTATATCCGGGTCAGCACCCCGTACCGGCCTGAGTGGGCTAACCAGGTTGTGGAGTGGAAGTTGTAGCAGTCGGCAGTCTTCAGTCCACAGTCCACAGTCCACAGTCCACAGTCTTCAATCCGCAGTTGACAGTCGCAAGTTTATAACAGGGTAATTGTTGTTTTGGTAAAAGGGAATTCTGGCTTTTGGGGAATCATTGGTTTTTCACGGCCTCCTGTCTTTGTTTTTTCTCCAGTCGCCGGAAATATCCCCGAAGCAGGAAATTATTCTTGAGCGCTTCCATATTCTGGTTGAACGCGTCGGTTCCTTTTTCCAGGTTGGACAGGCTTTGAGCGAGCCGCTCCACAAGGGCTGAATCCTTAAGTATGGCATGGGCCGGTCCTTTGCCGGTATTGATATCCTGCTGTATCCCGGTCGTTATCCTGGTCAGTTCATCCGCCAGTTGTGAGGCATGATCGCCCACCTGCTGGATCTTCAGGGCCGCTTCGTTCAGGTTGTAGGAGATCGTGGTGTCGGTAAGGATGGCGCCAAGCGAACCTTTCCCGTTTTTAATATCCGTGATGAGCGATTGCAGGTCGTTGGCCATAGTTCCCGCCTGTGCCGTAGCCCTCCGGATATTGGCCACAGAAGCCCGCAGGCTGGCCGGCATCTGTTCATCCTCGAGCAATTGCCAGATGCCCTTGCTGTCGTTGATCCGCGTAACCGTGATCTTCAGTTCATCCGTTATAACAGCGATATTTTTTGTCGTCTGGTCCAGCGTGGCCAGGATATCATCGGTCGTGACCGGTTTGCGGGTAACCAGCAGATCGCCCTCTTCGGCCAGCGGAGACCCGTCTCTCGAAGGGGTAATGACCAGGATATGATTCCCCATCAGTCCGTCGGTGCTCAGGCTCACCACATCATTCTTATGAATGAATTGTTTCATTTTTTCGTCAATGAGCATAGTTACTTCGATCAGTGTATCGGCCAGTATTTTCACTTTTTTAACCGTTCCCACCTGTATCCCGGAAAAACGGATATTATGCCCGGCGGTTAGTCCCTGTACGTTTTCAAACCGGGCCCGCAGGGTATAATTCCTGCCGAACATGTTGGTGTCCTTGCCGATCATGTACAGGGAAATGATCAGCACCAGCAGGCCGGTCAGAACGAAAATCCCCAATTTGACATTATTGATCTTCCTGGTTGCCATCATGAAAAAAATTGCCTGACCTTGGGGTCAGTGTTTTTAATAAGTTCCTCATAGGTTCCTTCCGCATAACATTTCCCGTCGATCAGCATGATGATCCGGTCGGCCGTCATGAGAATGCACCCGAGATCGTGCGAAATGATGAGGGAAGATGTATTGTACTTCTCCCCTACTTCTTTGATCAGGTTGCTGATCTCCTTCCCGGTGATCGGGTCCAGCCCGGTGGTAGGTTCGTCATAGAGAATGATTTCCGGGTCAAGGATCAGGGTTCGGGCTAGGGCGATCCGCTTACGCATCCCGCCCGATAATTCTGCCGGCATCATGTCGACGGTATGGGCCAGTCCCACATTCCGTAGCACGCTCATCACTTTTTCATTCCTTTCTTCTGGCGGGAGTTTAATGGAATGACGGCGTAGCGGGAACTCGAGGTTTTCCCGTACCGTCATCGAATCATACAGGGCATTGCTCTGGAACAGGAATCCGACTTTGGTCCTTACCTCGTCCAGTTCACGGTGATTCAGTTCCCCGATATCCCGCCCCAGTACATTGATCCGGCCGGCATCGGGCTCCAGCAACCCGATAACACATTTGATCAGGACGGATTTCCCCGAGCCCGATTTTCCCAGTACCGCCACATTCTCGCCTTTACGCAACCGGAGACTGAAATCGACGAGTACGTGATTATCGCCAAACGATTTGTACAGGTGTTCGATCACCATCACTTCTTCCGCCCTCACCGCGGAACCGGTCTTTTTCTCTATTTGCTGCACGGTCATCATTCCGGTTAATTAAGACCCAGCATGTCCGTAATCTGTACGGCCAGCAGGTCGAGAATGAAAATAAGCACCGAGCTCACCACTACGGCCGAATTGGCTGAGCGCCCCACTCCTTCGGTACCCTTGCTGGAAGTAAATCCCTTGTAACAACCCACCAACCCCACCGCGAAACCGAAGAAATAGGATTTAATAAACGCGGGTATAAAGTCATTGAATGAAAGCGCGTCATACACTTCCCTGAAAAAAAGATTGAAGTGGGTAACTCCCTTGATGTTCACTCCCAGGTAGGAACCAAAAAGAGCAATGGCATCACCCAGGATCACCAGCACCGGCAACATCAGCGTGGCGGCCATCACCCGGGTTACCACCAGGTATTTGAACGGATTGGTACCACTTACTTCCATCGCGTCTATCTGTTCTGTCACTTTCATACTGCCCAGTTCGGCGCCGATGCTGCTGCCAATCTTACCCGCGAAGATAAGCGCCGTAATCACCGGCCCGATCTCCCGCACGATCGCTATGCCGACCATGGCGGGCAATTCCCTTTCCGCACCGTAATCGATCAGGGAAGGACGCAATTGCATGGTCAGTACCAGGCCCATGATAAAACCGGTAAGACCCACCAGCGGGAGCGACTTATACCCGATCACATAACATTGCCGGAGCAGTTCCCCGATCTCATACCTGGGTTTGAACCCCTGCGTGAAGAATCGCCCGGCGAACCGGCTCATTTCTCCGGTCTCGTTCAGAAATTTATTCCAGTTTTTTGGGAAACGCATCACAAGTATTGTTCAACAAAATTTAATTAAACTCCTGAATTGTAACATGAAGCAGGTCAGCGCGGGTCGTGATTAACATCAAGAAACGGGGTATCCGGGATTATTCACCTCCGGATTTACAAACCGTATGCTGTAACAGATTATTCCGTTCAGTAATCAATTCCGAAAAGGGAAAAACTGGCCCATTGAGAAGGTTTGGGATATTTTTTCCGGGTGTCCAGCTGGGCTTTCCGGAGGGGTTCGGCCGGTACAAACCGGGAACCTGCTTTCAGGTGAAAAAGATAACGATTCATCAGGTAGGCCGTAGCCTCATCATCCACGTTCCAGAGGCTCATGATCACATGGTTGGTTCCTGCAAGTAAAAAGGACCGGGCCAGACCCGCCACACCGGCTTCCATTGATTTACCCAGGCCTGTCTGGCAGGCGGAAAGGATCACCATCTCGGGAAAATGGTTATAATTTTTCCGGTTATCCATGATATTCTTTGCGGTAAGGAAGGGATCGGGTCCGCTGAGGACGAGAAAACTTTTTTTCATGGGATCCTCCGCATCCGCGATGCCATGGGTGGCGAAATAGGCCACATCGGATTGCCCCAGGTATTTCAGCACGCTGTCCTTCACGGCGGCGGCGCCTTCGAACAATTTATATTCTTTGGCAAAGGGAATGGCATTGGCGATTTCCTTTTTAGCGCCCGGCAGATCCGGAAAAAAGAAATCGGTCTGCTTCGGGTAGGCGGGATTACTTACAAAAAGCGGGTTTTCCAGTGTGAACTTTGTTGAATCAAGATCCTTTAATGATTCATTTTCGTTATACAACTGCGAAATATCCCCCCGCCACCGGGTGACGGACTTCAGGGTTTTTACCCTCAACCCGACCAGGTCGATAATACCCGGCACAATAGTGAAACTGCACTGGTCGATCAGCATTTTGCCCTTTTCCCCACCCGACAGCAGGTGAAAGGGCAGGGTGCCGATGTTCAGGGCCGGGATGATGAGCAGGTGTTCATAGGATGCGTTGAACGACCTGGGCAACAGCAGGTCCGAAGCCCGGCTGATCAGTTTATCGTAAGTGAGCCCCTTCGAGGCAGGCGGCGGTTTGATGATCACACCCCGCTTCACCGGCATCCGGTTATCCGAGGAAGCATACAGGCCCAGCACATGGTTGAAATCAGTGCTGAGCTGGAGTAATGCCTCTTTTTTAACCGGAATGAGTTCCTTATCCCTTATGACACCCGGCTCGAAAAAGACCCGTGTCAGGGTATCATTGTTGAAAAAGTAAAAAAGGATGCCGATACCTCGGTTGTTAGGATATAACTTGCCTAAAAGACCGGCAAAATTTTCATTGGATGAGATATTGTTCTCCCTGTAAATCCTGAGCAGTTCATCGATCTCCTCCCGGGGCACACCCCTGACGGCCAGCAGGGAGGCCATTTGCTCACCATAGATCCGGTAAATGGAGGTATCGCCGGCGCTGCCGGGACGCTGGGCCATCACGGGGACGGAAAATGAGGCAAAACAGGCAACCAATAACCCAAAAATACGTCTCATGTTTCTGTGCACCGGTAAAGCTAAGTATTAAAGCTAAGAGATTGAAAGAGGGAAAGAGAAAAAGAGATTAGCCCGTATGATGAATTGATCTTTCCCTGATGTATATTTCCAGTAACGGGGAAAAAAAGATATTATCGGGAAACATGGGGGCAGCAGCAGGAAGCTATGCATTAAAAGAATCCCCTCTTTTCCTCTTTCATCCTCTTAGCCATTTTGTTAAATTGATCCCGGATACCCGCCATTGGGTATGTCACCGGGCCAAAAAACTGATTATTTTACATCGTTATTTACGAACACTCCCAAAAAACTAAACCCCGCATATGAAAAAATTATTGCTGACAGCCTTCATACTCATCACCGCTGTTCTTTTCAGCCAGGCTCAGAATAAAAGGGCCCTGATCATCGCCATCGGCGACTATCCCGATCCGGAAGAGAACGGCTGGCGGCCGATCAATGCCATCAATGACGTATCGCTTGTCAAAAACGCGTTGATGAAACAGCAGTTCCCGGAAAGCAATATCAGCGTCATTACCGACTCCATGGCCACCAAAAAAGGGATCGAGAACGCGCTGGATAAGCTGATCCGCAGTGCGGGACCCAATGATGTGGTGGTGATCCATATCTCTTCACATGGTCAGCAAATAGAAGATGATAATGAGAACGAGGAAATGGACGGGCTGGATGAGACGATCGTTCCATATGGAGCCATTTACTCGATGGATAAAAGCGTATTCAATAAAGTATCCAACGGCTATTTCCGGGATGATCTGTTTGGGGAGAAGATCACGCAGCTGCGAAACAAGCTGGGAAAGAACGGGGATGTACTGGTGAGCATCGATGCCTGCCACTCCGGGAGCGGCACCCGCGGCGGTGTGGCGCTGGCCCGGGGTAATAATGCCCCTATGGTGAGCGATAATTTTGCAAAGAAAAAACTCCCGGCTAAGGATGCAGCCGGGGTATTCAAGGAAAGTACCCGCACCAAACTCAGCAATGATGCGGCCACTTACGTGGTGCTTTCCGGTGCGCAGGCGCAGGAACTTAATTTCGAGTGTCTTGATGACCAGAACAGACCGGTGGGCTCCCTCTCCTATGCATTCAGCAAAACGCTTTCCAACCTGGAAGGAACGATCACCTACCGGTCCCTCTTCGCGCAGATAGAGGAAGTGATGCGGGAAAAAGCGCCCAAACAGAAACCCGTGCTGGAAGGCGACGGGATCGACCGTGAACTGTTTGGCGGCAAGTACCAGCGTCAGCAACCCTATCTCACCGTCAATGCCGCCCAAAGCGACAGCCGGACGATTTTCCTGAATGGCGGAACGGTTTCCGGCGCCACGGTAGGTTCAATCGTGAGTTTCTACCCGGCCGGTACCAGCAGCACGGCGGGAAAAGATCCAATAGCCAAAGGGAAAGTTGTTTCGGCCGGTAATTTCACCGCTTCGGTAAAACTGGAAAAGGATGAACCCGCATTATTGAAAAAACTGCCCTGGGCCTTTGTTACGGAAACCGTTTACGGAAATAATAAAATAAAACTGGGGGTAGACTCGCTTGACGCGGCCGGTAATAAAACAGTAACGGATGCGCTGAAGGATTTTCAACTGGTCGAGATCAGCGGGAAACCGGAAATCTATATCGGCCGTTCCGAATCGGGCACCGGCTGGGGACTCCGTTATGCCAATACGGGCACTGTATTCGTGGATGATATCGATTTGAATAATTCGGAAGAGCTGAAAGATCTTTTAAAGCGGTATGACCGTTTCCGCTACCTGCAAAACCTGAAATTCACCGAAAGAGGGCTCTCCGCCAAAGTGGAACTTGTTTTCCTGGATGAGAAAGGAAATATTGACCAGGCGAAAATGAAAAGCCGTACCCAGTTCGGCCGGTTGGAACTGAAAGTAGGCGATGAAGTGTTCCTGAAGATCACCAATACCGGGGTCAAGAAATTTTACATCAACATCGTGGATATCCAGCCGGATGGCAAGATCAATGCGGTCATCCCCAATAAAAAACTGAAGGACATTAACGGAAATCCCGCACCCATCCGCTGGGAGCAGTGCACCGTTAACAAAGGAGACTCCCTTTTCTTCCGTGATCTTTCGATTACGATCGGTCCCCCGCTCGGTGAAGAAGTGTTCAAGGTATTTCTCTCTTCCGACCCGCTCGACCTGGAAGAAATGCTCACTACCAATACTTCCACGCATAGCCAGAGCCGCGGCGTGCTGAACAATCTCGCGAAAATATTCCAGGACTCGCAGGTCAGCGCCTCCGGCACCCGGGGCGGCGAAGGAAAGATCAACACGGCGCAAAATGGTACGATCTTCGGGTTGCCGTTTACGATCGTGGATGAAAATGGAAATAAATAAAAGATAAATGCCCTGTCCTTAACAGAACGGGGCATTTATCTTTTGTGGAACGTACTGGGCTCGAACCAGTGACCTCTGCTCTGTCAAAGCAGCGCTCTGAACCAACTGAGCTAACGTTCCGGGGGGCGTAAAAATAAGATGTTTTAACCAATAAAAGAGGCCGTCTTACGACAGCCTCTTTTCACTTTTTATCTTTTAAGCTTACCGTTGCTTCACAAACCGCTCCACCATCAGCTCCGGATTCGCCGAAGTGGACACTTTAAGCACATACACGCCCGAAGCCAGTTT
>CAYRHU010000109.1:0-8479 GCA_964424155.1 uncultured Chitinophaga sp. | reverse complement strand
GTGCTGGCCGGCGTGCTGGTTTCCTGGAACATTGAAAAGATGACGAAGGAATATTATTTCCTGCTCATCCTCCTCGCGCTGGGCGCTTATGGTTTCTTTATTTCGCTCGATCTCTTTATCCTTTTCTTCTTCCTGGAAATATCCGTGATCCCCAAATACCTGCTGATCGGCATCTGGGGAAGCGGGAAGAAAGAATACAGTGCCAATAAACTCGCCCTGATGCTGATGGGCGGATCGGCGCTGATCCTCGTGGGGATACTGGTACTGTACTTCAACGCGGGACATAGTTTCGATATCGCTTACCTGTCGCAGATAGAACTCTCCGGTCACCTGCAGAAGATCATCTTCCCGCTGCTCTTCCTCGGGTTCGGCGTGTTCACTGCGCTCTTCCCGCTGCATACCTGGGTGCCCGACGGTCACTCCTCCGCTCCCACGGCCGGATCGATGTTCCTCGCGGGTATCTCGATGAAACTGGGCGGATACGGTTGTCTGCGTGTAGCCACTTACCTGTTGCCGGAAGGCGCCCGGGAATATGCCAATATCATCATTGTCCTTTCCGCCATCGCGATCCTCTATGGCGCCTTCGCCACCATGATGCAGAAGGACCTGAAGTATATCAACGCATACTCCTCCGTGAGTCACGTGGGATTCAGTTTGCTCGGTATCGGCATGCTCACGCAAACCGCCCTCACCGGGGCCATGATGCAAATGGTTTCGCATGGTTTGATGACGGCCCTTTTCTTCGCCATCATCGGCATGATCTACGACCGCACGCATACGCGGATGACGGCCGAGATGGGCGGACTGATGAAGATGATGCCCTTTATCACCTCGGCGTTCTTTATCGTGGGACTTTGCTCCCTCGGGTTGCCCGGACTCAGCGGGTTCGTGGCCGAGATGACCGTCTTTGTCGGCTCCTGGGAAAACCCCGGCGCCTTTTACCGTATCGCGACCATTGCCGGTGCCATGTCGATCGTGGTAACGGCCGTATATATATTAAGGGCCATCGGGCAAACCGCGATGGGTCCTGTGAAAAATGAAAGTCACCTGGCACTGAAAGACGCCAACTGGAACGAACGACTGGCCGCCATCCTGCTGATCGCCGGCATACTGGCCATTGGAATAGCGCCGGGATGGCTGAACGATTTGTTGAAACCGGTTGCGGATGAGATCATGAACCGTATTGGAACAAAATAATATTATGAACACAATACAGGGAATTTAGAATGCAGAACAAGGAATAAAGAATTATGAAGTCGGTTCGTCATTCACTTCAAAATTCTGCATTCCTTGTTCATAATTCGAAATTCTTTATTCCTTGTTCGATATTCGATATTCATGACTGAGTTTTTGACATTAATGAAACACGAACTGGTGATCACGGTCATCATCTTTCTGCTGCTCTTCATAAAGATCGGCCGGGGAATGAAGAACGAGTCGCTGCTTCCAATGATACAGGCGCTCCTGCTCCTGCATTTCATCGGGGGGTTCTTTTTTAACAGGGAAGGTGTGCTTTTTGGAGACATGTTCTATACCACCCCGCTGATCTGTTTGCAAAAGAACATCCTCAGCCTTGGTGTGTACCTCATTTCGCTGCTCTGCGCCGACTGGCTGAAGAAAACGGAACACCTCGCGGAATTCTTTATCCTGATGCTTTCCGCGCTGCTGGGCATGTACCTGATGATATCGTCAGGCAACCTGCTCATTTTCTATCTCTCCCTCGAATTGTCCTCGATTCCCGTTGCGGCCATGGCCAATTTCGATCTTGCCAAAAAACGTTCTTCCGAAGGGGCGATGAAAATGATCCTTTCCTCCGCGTTTGCTTCAGGAATACTGTTGTTCGGCATCTCCCTGTTCTACGGCGCCACCGGCACGATCCATTTCGGGGAAATCACCCAGCGGCTCGACGGCAGTCCCCTGCAGGTGCTGGCTTTTGTGTTCTTCTTTGCATCCTTCGCTTTCAAATTGTCGGTCGTGCCTTTCCATCTCTGGACAGCCGACGTGTATGAGGGTTCGCCCATTGCCACCACTTCCTTTCTTTCGGTTATTTCAAAAGGCGCCGTGGCCTTTATCCTGGTCACCGTTTTATACAAAGTGTTCCAGCCCATGCAGGAAACCTGGTACCTGCTGCTGGCCGTGCTGGCCATGATCACCATGCTCATTGGTAACCTGTTCGCCCTGCGGCAGCAGAATATCAAACGCTTCCTCGCCTTTTCCTCGATCGCTCAGGTGGGGTTCATCCTTGTGGCCATCAGTGGCAACAGCGCGGAAGGTCTTTCCTCCGTGGTCTTCTTCATTCTCATTTACGTCTTCTCCAACCTGGCGGCCTTTGGCGTGGCGGCAGTGATCTCCGAATACAGCGGTAAGGAAAATATCAGCGATTATAAAGGACTTTACCGCACCAACCCCTTCCTGGGATGGGTGATGGCACTCGCGTTGTTCTCGCTGGCCGGGATTCCGCCTGCGGCAGGTTTCTTCGGCAAACTGTTTCTGCTCTCGGCCGGTAGCGGAGCAGGAAATTTCTGGCTTATTCTTTTTGCGGGATTGAACATGGTGATCTCCCTTTTCTATTATTTAATGGTGGTGCGGGCCATGTTTATGGATCAGAACGACGATCCCATTGAAAAAATAAATGTGAGCGGTACCGTTAAAATGGGCATGCTCATCTGCGGCGCAGGCATCATACTGGTGGGATTGCTGAGCTGGATTTATGATTACATACAATCTCTGATTTAATAATATTGAGATAACGGAAAAGCAGCGACCATGGCGATCAATAAGAACCACGAATTCGAAGAACTCAACGGCGTCAAATGCGGCATCGTGGAGCGCAACGTGAAACCGGAACGGGTGGCTTTTTTAAAAGAGCTGCTGGAGTTTAACGGGTTTGAAGTGATCTCCGTTCCATCGCCTCCGCCAAAGACCGCCCCCACGCCTGCTCCCAAAGAAGGAGAAGCGCCTCCTCCACCACCGCCGCCCGCGCCCGAAACCTTTACCGTCGGTGTCACCGATTACACTTTCAATCCCATCAACGCCGTTTTCGGCCGGCAGCTGAAGACCAGGGACGGGCATATCGTTACGCTCGCCTACTGGCAGCAGAAAGAAGCAGTCAGTCATGACGAGATCCCTTATTACGAGCATGAATAAGCCTGTTTACGGGTGAAAATCAGTTTTCTTCCTGTGTTTTTACCGGTGCGGACTGAGTATAATCAAGCCTGCCGCTGACCTGCGTTTTGACCATTGCCCCCCCTTAATGCTAACTATGCAGTAACAAAAATCAATTGGTTATGTCCACTAAATCAAAGACCGCGAAATATGTCTATTTCTTTGGCGGCGGCAAAGCAGATGGTAATGAATCCATGAAGAATTTACTGGGTGGCAAGGGCGCTAACCTGGCCGAAATGGCCGGTCATCCCAAACTCCGCCTGCCGGTACCCCCGGGTTTTACCGTCACCACCGAAGTATGCACCTATTATTATGATCATAAGCGAACCTATCCCAAAGCGTTGAAGGCGCAGGTACAGGATGCGCTTGATAAAATGCAGAAACTGACGGGGAAAATATTCGGCGATCCGGCCAATCCCCTGCTGGTTTCCATCCGATCCGGCGCGCGGCGCTCCATGCCGGGGATGATGGAAACCATCCTCAACGTGGGACTGAACGAGACCACGATCAAATCCCTGATCGCCGAAAGCGGGGATGAACGATTCGCGTATGACGCTTACCGCCGGCTGATCATGATGTATGCCGATGTAGTGATGGAAAAAGCCGCGGGCGTTGAACCCAAACACGGCAAGGGCATCCGCAAGATCCTCGATGAGAAGATCGAACATATCAAAAAGGAAAAAGGATACCAGAGCGATACCGATATCACGGCTCAAGAGATGAAAGAACTGGTAAAAACATTTAAAAGAACCGTGAAGAAAGTGCTGGGCGCGGAATTCCCCGAGGATCCCTGGGACCAGCTCTGGGGCGGGATCGGCGCCGTATTCGCGAGCTGGCACGGCAAGCGCGCGGTAGAATACCGCCGTATCGAAAAGATACCCGATGAATGGGGCACCGCGGTGAACGTACAGGCGATGGTATTCGGCAACATGGGTAACGACAGCTGCACCGGCGTAGCCTTTACCCGCAATCCCGGAAACGGCGAGAATAAATTCTACGGCGAATACCTCGTGAACGCGCAGGGAGAAGACGTGGTGGCCGGTATCCGCACCCCCGCTCCCGTGAACGAATACTCAAAGAATGCGCAGAGTGAGCATTTCACCACGCTGGAAAAACTGATGCCGGCCTTGTATAAAGAACTCGACGGCTACCAGGAAAAACTGGAAAAGCATTATAAGGACATGCAGGATATCGAATTCACCATCGAGAAAGGAAAACTCTATATGCTCCAGTGCCGGGTGGGTAAGCGCAATGGCGTGGCTGCCGTTCGCATGGCCACCGAGATGCATAAGGAAAAACTGATCGATATTAAAACCGCCGTGATGCGCGTGGCGCCCAACCAGCTCGTGGAACTGTTGCTCCCTATGCTGGATCCCAAAGTGGAACAAACCGCGCCCGTGATCGCGAAGGGTTTGCCTGCCGGACCGGGTGGCGCGCGTGGCCGCGTGGTATTCTCTTCCGCCGAAGCGGTGGAATGGGCTTCGAGGGGCGAAAAAGTGATACTGGTCCGCGAAGAGACCTCGCCCGAAGATGTGGACGGCATGCACAAGTCGCAGGCTATCCTCACCAGCAAGGGCGGCATGACCTCCCACGCGGCGCTCGTGGCCCGGGGCTGGGGTAAATGCTGTATCGTGGGTTGCGGCGATATCGAAATACATCACGATCAAAAGAATTTCCACGCGAAGAACGGAGTGGTCGTGCATGAAGGCGACTGGATCAGTCTCAACGGTACCCGCGGACTGGTGTACGAGGGCAGCCTGCCGCTGGTGGATATTGATATCGACAAGAACCAGTCCTACAAGGACCTGATGAAACTGGTGGATAAGGTGAAGCAGATCGGCGTACGCGCCAATGCCGAAACACCGGAAGATGCCACACATGCCGTGAAGTTTGGTGCTGAAGGTATCGGTCTGTTCCGCACCGAGCATATGTTCTACGGTGAGGGAAGCGATGAGCCCCTGTTCCAGCTCCGCAAGATGATCGTGAGCAAGACCGAGAAGGAAAGAAGGGAGGCGCTGAACGGTTTGTTCAAATATGTGAAAAAGGACGTGAAGGATACGTTGCGCGTGATGAACGGCTATCCCGTCACCATCCGCCTGCTCGACCCGCCGCTGCATGAGTTTGTACCGCACGACAAGGAAAAACTCCGCCAGCTCAGCAAGGAGCTTGGGATCAGCATGGGTATGCTCAACCGCCGTGTGCTGGCTTTGCATGAGAACAACCCGATGCTCGGACACCGCGGCGTTCGGCTGGGCATCAGTTACCCCGAGATCACCGAGATGCAGGTGCGGGCTATCTTTGAAGCCACTGCCGAGTTGCTGAAGTCCGGAAAAAAAGCCTTCCCTGAAATCATGGTTCCCGTGACCGTGATCGCGCATGAACTGCGTCACCAGAAAGTGATCGTGGACCGGGTATACAAAGAGGTCTGCGAAAAAATGGGTATGAAAAAGATCCCTTACCTCTATGGCACGATGATCGAAACACCCAGGGCCGCTTTACGCTCCGAGTACATGGCGAATGTAGCCGACTTCTTCAGTTTCGGCACCAATGACCTCACACAGATGAGTTTTGGTTTCAGCCGGGATGATATCGGAGGATTCCTGCCAAAATATCTCGACCTGAAGATCCTCCCTGCCGACCCCTTCCAGACCATCGACCAGGAAGGCATCGGTCAGTTAATAAAAGTGGGCACCGAGCGCGGACGCATTACGAAACCCCATCTCAAAGTGGGTATCTGCGGCGAACACGGCGGCGATCCGGACAGTGTAAAATTCTGCCACCGTATCGGGATGAATTATGTAAGCTGCTCTCCCTTCCGCGTGCCGATTGCACGATTGGCAGCGGCGCAGGCGGCGATCGAGAGCCCGAGAAAGAAATAAGGTTTAGGTTTAAGGTAACCCCTGCAATGAAAGTTGCGGGGGTTTTTTCGCCCTTCGTTTACTCTACGGATACTCAAAACCGAATTCAAACTCGGAGAGCTTGTCATTACCAAATTTATAAACGGCATAATAAACCGGCATATTCCATTTTTTCAGAAACCCGGTGCGGCTGTCGCGGGGGGATTCAATCCGGTAAGAAAGTGTGATGCCGTTAGCGGTGCTGTCGCTTGTTGTATAACAGGTACCCAGCAGGCCCGTCAGTTCGGCTTTGGAAAGCCCGAGCCGGATCCCTTTTTCGCTGGCAAAATCCGTGTATGAGGTGAGGGTCGCATTCTCACCTGTGGTTGCGGCGCCCCGCACTTTAAAGATACTTACCTGGTTTATTCCATCACCAGGAAATACCCTGACCTCCAGCACTTGCATTTTATCACTTGAGTAGAACAGGTAGGTTGTATCACCCCGCATTTCTCTTACCTGAAGCATCGTTTCCGCGTCTGCACTGTTTCGCAGTTCTATGCTGGAAAGGGTAGTATCCGGGTTGTCGAATACGCAGGTTGTCCCTGTAGATTTAATTTCTTCGGGTTGTGCAGCTGGCGTATCCGTCTTTTTACCTGATTCTTTACAGCCGGCAAATAAAAGGAAAAGAAAAATCAACGTTGATAAGCGTGGCATAGGAGGATGGTTTAATTGATTGAATTTCCGAATATAATAAAATATCAGTTAACAGATATACCCTGATACTGTTATCCTGATTCTTCGAGGATGTAATATATCCATGCTATAAAGTATTTTCGCTTCGCTTCCCGTAATCCTGTGAGACAGGTTCCATGAAGCATCGGCTTTTCAAATGCCGCCAAAATTCCGTTACTTTTAAAACTTTTCGCTCTTGCTGTTGTTTAGCTATGAAGTTAAATGAAGCTTCCTTTTACAGCGACAAAGGAAAATCTGTAAATGAAAACGACCTCATTCACCATTCACAATTCACCATTCACCAAAAAATCCCCGACCTTCGCCCCCAAAATATCCGCCATGGAAGTAAAGAATCTCTTCGATCCCGCCGTAAAACAGGAGATTATCAACCGTATCAACAGCCTCACGCCCCAAAGCCGGCGCCAGTGGGGCAAGATGAATATAGCCCAGATGCTTGCGCATGTTCAAATGCCTATTAAAATTGCCTACGGCACGCATACGCCCAAAGGAAGTTTCCTGCTGCGGCTGATCGGGCCGCTGTTCAAATCCAAACTATGGGATGCCACGCCCTACAAACAGGGACTCCCCACCGATCCCACTTTTATCATGACCGGTTCCGAACATGATTTTGAGAAAGAGAAACAGGCCCTGCTGGAACTGGTGAACCGTTTTTCCGAAGCCAGTATCGTTTCCGACCGGCACCCCATTTTCGGGAAACTTACGAAGGAGAACTGGAGCAGGGCCACCTGGAAGCACCTGGACCATCACCTAAAACAGTTCGGCGCCTGATCTTAATCATATCCCTCCCCGCCGCATCCCTTTAGCTTTGGATTTTCATGACATCCGCATGAAGATCTGGAAGAATATCATCAAAAAGCCCACCTGAACGCTTACCCATCCCGTAAGACAGCTATCGCATTTCCCAACGGCCCGACCGGCCGCTACAACACGCATACATGAAAACGATCATCGAACCCTTCCGGATAAAGTCGGTAGAGCCGATCCGGTTCACCACAAAGGAAGAGCGCAAACTCATTCTGGAAGAAGCCTATTACAACCCCTTTCGCATCCGTGCGGATGATGTGCTGATCGACCTGCTCACCGACAGCGGCACCAGCGCCATGAGCAGCCAGCAATGGGCAGGGATCATGATGGGCGATGAGTCCTACGCGGGAAGCAACAGCTTCTTCCGATTCGAGGACGCCGTGCACCGCATCACCCAAATGCCGCATATCATCCCCGCCCACCAGGGCCGAGCGGCGGAGAAGATCATCTTTACCATACTCGGTGGGCAAGGCAAATACTTTATCAGCAACACCCTCTTCGATACCACCCGCGCCAATATCGAGTTCTCCGGCGCACAGGGGATCGACTGTCTTTGTCCCGAGGGACTCCTCCCCACCGTGCCCGCCCCGTTCAAAGGAAATATGGATATCCCGGCCCTGCGAAAAACGATCAAAGAAAAAGGCGCGAAGAATATCCCGATGGTGATCCTTACCGTTACCAATAATTCGGGCGGAGGACAACCCGTAAGCATGCAAAATATCCGCGACGTTCGCGCTGTATGCGATGAATTCCGCATCCCGCTCTTTATCGACGCCTGCCGTTTCGCCGAGAACGCCTGGTTTATCAAACAGCGCGAGGAAGGATACAGGAACAAACCCATTCCGGAAATCGCCCGGGAACTCTTTTCCTACGCCGACGGCTGCACGATGAGCGCCAAGAAGGACGCCTTTGCCAATATC
>CAYRHU010000108.1:0-8989 GCA_964424155.1 uncultured Chitinophaga sp. | reverse complement strand
GCCTCTTCCAGCCCCACATACATCCTTATATATCCATGCTCTTTATTGGCAGGATCAAATTCTGCCGGCGGGATCCCCGCGCATTTGGGTATCACCAGGCTCTCATGCCCGCCCCAGCTCACCGCCATCATGATATGCTTCAATGATTCGCAGAATTGGACGATCTGCTCCCTTTTGTCCGTCTTCAGGGTAAAAGTGAATAGCCCGCAGGCCCCTTTCATCTGCTTTTTGGCCAGTTGGAATTGCGGAAATCCTTCATCAAAGGGGAATAACAGGGATTTTACTTTGGCATGTTTTTTCATGAACTGAACCACTTCAGCCGTGGTCCGGGTGATCCTTTCGATCCGGGCCGGTAAGGTTCTCAATCCCCGAATCAATAACCAGGCATTGAATGGCTGTATTCCGCTCCCGATATTCAGGTACTCACTGTCGAATATCTTTTTCATCATGGCATGACTGCCGCTGAGTACCCCGCCCAGCGTATCGCTGTGCCCGCCGATATACTTGGTGGCGGTCTGCATGGCCATGTCGATACCTATGGTGATGGGCCGCTGGTACAGCGGTGTGCAATAACTGTTATCGATCAGCGTAACAATATTCTTTGACCGGGCAAATGCCGCCACTTCGCTGATGGGTTGCAGGGCGAAATCCCAGCTATTGGGTGATTCGAGATAATAGAAACTTGTATTCTCTTTAGTCGCCGCTTTCCAGTTTTCAATCGTTGTTCCGTCGATATAGGTAACCGCCACATTGAACCGCGGCAGGATCACATCAAACATCCGCTGCACCCAGGTATAGGGTTTGGCCACGGAAACGATATGATCGCCCGATTTTACATTGGCCAGGATGGCGGCGAAAATGGCCGCGGCGCCGTTATTGAATACCAGGCAATCCTCCGCCCCGTCGAGCGCGGCCAATTTTTTCCGGAGGATGTCCACCGTCGGATTTAATCCGCGGCTATAGAGATAGCCACCCATCTCGTCTTCGAACGCTTTCTCCAGGTCGGCCACCTTTTTGAAAACGAAGTTGCTGGTCTGGATGATGGGCGGCGCGACCGCGTTGAAATAATGTTCCCGTTCCTCTCCCAGTTCATTGATGATTTGAGAAATATCCATGGATCAGATCGTTTTTTTCTTGAGCCCCTTCACAAGGAAATATAAAATGATAAAACCGGCCAGTACGCTGATACCCGTGAGCGCCAGACGCGGCTCCTCGATGGCGATCATCGTACCCACGAACAGGTAGGCCATGATAAAGATCAGCGGCATCAGGGGATACCATCTCATGGAATAGATGCCCGTGCCGTCCAGGTGTTTTGTCCGCCGGCGCAGAATAAAAATCGTGGCCGCCGAAGTGGCCATCCCGATCGAATCCAGGAAGATGGTAAAACTGAGGATCTTCTCGAACTTGTCGGCGAAGAACAGCACCACCACGCAAATGGCGGCGAAGACCGTGAGACTGACGGTCAGCACATCTTTCTTCTCCTCCTTTTTCTGAAAGACCTTTGGCAGGATCCCGTCCGTGCTCATGGCGTACATCACCCTCGGGTTGCTGAGAAGCAGTACGTTCACATAGGCCAGCACGGCGAGGAATAATAAAATGGAAGAGGCGTATTTCCCCGGCGCGCCAAAGAGTTTCTCGGCGACCACGGAAGCAATGCCACTGGTTTCCTTGAGCGCGTTGAAACCGATGACCTTTACATAGGCATAGCTCACCAGCAGGTACAATACAATGATGACGATGATCCCGATAAAGATCCCGCGGGGGATATTACGCTGCGGGTTCTCCACTTCTCCCCCGAAATTGATCGTCTGCTGGTAACCCCCATAGGTAAACGAAGTGGCTTTCAGCGCCGCACCGAAGGAGATGAGCAGGGCGGCCGTCGTCGTTTTGGCTTCATCAATGACCACGGGAGCCGTGCTGTGTATGGCCGGGAAGAACAGGGCCGCGATGATCACCAGCAGCATCCCGATCTTGATTATCATCAGTACGTTCTGGGTATTCGAACTCATTCGCAGTCCCATCAGGTTCACCCCGTAAAAAAGAATGATGGCGCCCATGGCTACAAAGGGTTTCCATTGCTCCGCATTGCTCGCATCAAATAACAGGGGGGTGATATATTCACTTCCGATCAGCGCCACACCGGACAGGGAGGCGGCATTGGAGATCAGGATAATTACGTTGATGCCAAAGGCCAGGGATGGGTGATAGGCATAGGAGAAAATTTTATAATAGCCGCCGATTACCGGGTACCGGCTCCCGATCTCCGCATAGGTAAGCGCCCCGCAGATGGCGACCAGCCCGGCCACGATCCAGGCGGCGAAGAATACAGTGGGTGTGGAAGCCGCGGCGGCCGCGTCTTTCGATGTACGGAAAATACCGGTGCCGATCACCAGTCCGATCACGATCATGGTGAGCGAGAATAAACCGAGCTTGTTGCGGGGGGTCATGGGCTGAAGATACAAAGAAAAGGGTCTAACTTTATTGGGGGGATTCCGGATTCAAAGAGTGAAAATTAATTCACACAGAGATTCCGGGGCCGTGGAGATCTGATCTGCATTTCTGCAGCGTTCGTAGCGAATTACGTGTGGGTCAAAAGTATAAGCCTCGCATAGAGAAAAAAGAGGGAAAGAGGCAGGAAACAGATTATTAATCCACCCTCCTTTTCTCTTTTTTCTCTGTGCGAGGTTTTCTGAAAATGGCTTGCAGAGATTTTTTAATTTAATCTGCGTACTCTGCGATCACTGTGTGTGATAAATTGCCCATGATCAAATTCCCGCTCCCTCCCACTATGAAAATATCGCTCGTTATATTCTTTCTCTTCATCACCTTCGCCGCTGCACAGGCGCAGGAAGAAATCAGCGACTCCACCCTTACGATCGACACGGTAACCGTCCGGGCATTTGAACAACTTCGCAACCGCCTGCATTCACCCATCCCGGTAAGTATAGTAACAACCCGTGACGGGGATTTTAATTCAAAGCTTTCTCTTGTTAACGGACTCAACCAGGTCACGGGTGTACGGATGGAAGAACGTTCCCCCGGGAGTTACCGGTTGAATATCCGGGGCAGTTCGCTGCGCTCCCCATTTGGCGTCCGGAATATCAGGATTTACTGGAATGATATCCCGGTCACCGATCCCGGGGGCAATACCTATTTCAACCAGTTTGCCTGGAATAATTTTTCCCATGTCGAAGTCTTCCGGGGTCCGGCGGGCAGCCTGTACGGCGCGGGTACGGGCGGACTGCTCCTGCTGCAGAATTTCCGGGAAAGCTGGCAACCCGGGACAAGTGTTGAATATATAACAGGAAGTTATGGTCTCCATAACCTATTCGCATCGGTCCGTTTTGGTTCGACGGGTCAAAAGAACCAGTTCAGTTATGCGCATAACCAGACAAATGGGTACCGGGTCCAGAGCCGGATGCGCAGGGATAATTTTTCGTGGATCTCACAGGTTAAAAAAGAAAAATATGAACTGACCGGATCGGTTTTATTCACCGATATGCATTACGAAACACCCGGGGGGCTGACGCTGACGGAATTTAATGCCAGCCCTAAAGCCGCTAGACCCGCCGCCGGCGGTTTCCCTTCCGCAGTTTCCGCCCGGGCGGCCATTGACCAGGTCAATGGGCTGGCCGGTCTCAGTCAATTGATTCGCTTCAACACAAATTTATCTAACAGCACAACGCTGTATGGTACCTGGGCACGGATCCGCAACCCGGCCATCCGCAACTATGAGAAAAGAACAGAGCCCTCATTCGGTGGACGTACCTTTTTTTCACTGGATAAAAGATCCGGAAAACTGGAAATGCATTATGTTGCCGGCGCCGAATTCCAGCAGGGCTTTTTCAGCACACGGGTTTTCTCTAACCTGAACGGGAACCCGGATACCCTGCAAACGGATGATGCAATTGATAACAGGATCCTGAGTCTTTTTGCACAGGCCGATGTGCTTATTAATAATGACTGGCATATCATCGCAGGAGCCAGTATCACGAAAACCGATATATCCGTCACCAGGAAGAATATCCACCCCGTAACGGAAAGGAAGCGCAGTTACCGCAATGAACTGGCCCCGAAATTATCACTGATGAAAAAGTTCGGCGATTCCTTTCACTGGCTTTTTTCCGTGTCAAGAGGATTTTCACCCCCCACCGTGGCCGAAGTATTGCCCTCAACCGGGGTGATCAGCACGGAGCTGGAAGCCGAGTACGGGTGGAATTATGAGACCACGCTCCGCTCCTTCCTGTTTCGCAGGCGGCTTATGCTGGAGCTGACCGGGTTTTATTTCAAACTGAATGACGCCCTGGTACAGCGAAGGGATATTTCCGGCGCGGATTTTTTTGTGAACGCCGGCGATGTTAAACAAAAGGGGTTGGAATTACATGCTGATTACCGGCAGCAAGTGTACGGCGGTTTTATCCGTAATTTCTCCGTCCGGACTGATATTACGCTGAATCATTTCCGTTACGGGAGTTTTATAAAAGGGTCCGATGATTTTTCCGGGAAAAAAGTCCCCTCGGTTCCTTCATCTGTCATTGCATTCCTTGCCGATATGAATATGAATGCAGGATTTTACCTGAATGCCAGTTATTATGGGGCATCATCCATATACCTAAACGATGCCAATACCGCAAAAGCAGATCCTTATCATTTATTGGGCTGCCGGGCCGGATGGAGGAAGAAAGCAAAAGGGCCTTACCGGTTTTCGGTTTATGCCGGCATCGATAACCTGCTGGATGAGACCTATAGCCTGGGTAACGATATCAATGCCGCGGCCGGCCGTTATTACAATGCCGCTCCGCGAAGAAATTTTTACGCCGGGATCTCCTTTCGGTGGATCAAGCCGGATCAGTCAAACTAATCATTTGTTGAAAAATTAAGGCGGGATCTGTCTTTCCGACTTCCGGACTTCCGGACTTTCGGACTTCCCAACTTCCCTTCTTTCAATACTTAACAACCGGGCAGGCCAGACTGCTTTTATTCCCAAGCCGGTAAATGGCGCCGATCATGATGGAATGGTAATGGTCGCCCTGGTCAGGGTTGACCGCTTTGCTGAAACCATCCAGGTAATCGGTAAAGGGGAATCGCAGGGTTGATTCCGCGTTTAGCGCAAAACTTTCGGAAAGATGGTAACGGACCCCGACCCCGGCGGGAACGACGATCCTGAAACGCGGCGGGGATTGCTTGTCATCCTCAGCCAGTTGATCAGCGATTTCCGCCGCATTGGCAAAATAAGCCGCATTAAAATCGCTGTGATCCCTTCGAATATTAAAGAAGGCAAATCCCACACCCCCGAACAGGTATGGCGAGAATCCCCTGCTCTCATAATTTTTGCCCAGGGGGTTCCAAACCAGTTGTGGAGAAACCTCTGCCAGCGGAGTCCGGAAACGGAAGGCCCTTTCTTTCCGGAATTCAGGGTTATCGTACTTTGTTTCATCGCCCCTCAACCCGCCAAAAGACGCGTTTACGCGGAAAATAAAGGAACCGGAAAAAACACGCCCTGCCGATAAAACCAGTCCGGGGCGAATATTCCGGAATGAGCCAAGGTCATTGGGCGTGAGATCCCCCTGGTAAACAAAACCGGCCAACCCGGCACCTATCTCCAGCACAGGAGGATTCTTCTGGGTGAAGCCCTTTGGAATAAGAAAACTTATCAGCAGGCCAGTCAGCCAAATTCGCTTTATACTTCGGTGCATAGTCATTTATTTCAGCCAATACTTTCGCAAATAGCTGTTGGTTAGGAAAACCTGGTGGCGGAGGTTCGGGGTGGGGGCTTACCTGTCAACGGATGCAAACGGGAAACATTATCCTTTCCCTGTTAAATATTCCCGGCAAATTTTTTAGAGTTGCTTCATGGGTATGCACCGTGATAGACCCGGTAATTACTGCAAAGTTTATTCCGGAATTCAAAAAAGAGTTATCCATCCAAAAAAAAATCCTGTTGAAAACTAATCCGGACCGATTGGAAGGGCTGATTACATTTGCGGGAATAAGGTTTCCGCCAGTTGGCGGATGAAAAGGGAAACCGGTGCAATTCCGGTGCTATCCCCGTAGCTGTAAACCCCCTGCAATCCGAAAGGGATCCAAATGCCCGGTACTTCATGCCACTGTGTAATCACGGGAAGGCGACCGGGCAGGGGCCAGCCAGAAGACCTGCCTTATCGTATTCAAACATTATTTCAGCTTTCGGGTGAAAGGCTTGAAGATTCAGGAATGTAAGGGCATTCTTTAATTTTCGCCGTTGACGTTTTCTCCAACATCAACTCTCCACGGAAGCAGTCACACAAAAATTCATGAAACATGAAAAGACATTTTTTTGTGCTGGCTGCTGTTTTTTTCAGCATCCGGCTCTCCGCGCAGGATTCTACCGGCCAACTAATGGATGAAGCGGTCGTTACTGCAAGCAAGTATCCGCGAAAAACCACGCTGACGGGCAAAGTGGTTACGATCATCAGCCGGGAACAACTGGAACGAAGCGCCGGCAAGGATCTTTCGCAGTTATTAACGGAACAGGCCGGCATTTATATTGCCGGGGCTAACAGCAATACGGGTAAAGAAAAAAGCATTTACCTGCGCGGAGCGGGGTCAGAACATACGCTGATCACGATCGATGGAGTCCCGGTTTACGATCCTTCGGGGATCGGCAGTAATTTTGACATCCGCAACCTGCCGCTGCAGCATATTGAACGAATCGAGATCCTCAAAGGAAGCCAATCCACCCTTTATGGATCCGACGCGGTGGCGGGTGTCATCAATATTATCACCAAAAAATCCGGTACCGGCAAATTAAACGGGGACCTCACCGGTAGTTACGGCAGCTACGAAACATTCAGGGGGAGTACCGGTATCACGGGCCGTTCAGGAAATTTTGACTACCAGGCATCTTATGCTTTACAGGACACACGCGGGATCAACGAAGCGGTGAAAAACCCGAATATTCCCGTTACAGATTTTGACGGATTCAACCAGCACAGTTTCCGGGCGGGTGCGGGGTACCGGCCCCATGAAAAAATTCAGCTCCGTCCTTTTTTCCGCTACAGCAATATCCGGGGCGCGATCGACCAGGGCGCTTTTACGGATGAACTGGATTATACCTACACACAAAACAGCTGGCAGGCAGGGGTGAGAAACGAATTCGTTCTGAAAAAATCAAGACTCCATTTTTTATACAGTTATAATCACATCAGTCGGGTCTATACGGATGATTCTGTAAAAAGCCGTAACGGGTTTGATACCTGGTCACAGGGCCGGTATGAAGGCGGGGAACAGCTGGCCGATTGCTACATACATATTCCGTTGCGATCCGGTTTGCATCTCAGCGCGGGAGCCGACTGGCGTCATTCCGGATCGGATCAGCAGTATTCTTCTATTGGCGCCTGGGGACCCTTTAAGTCGGATTACAGCCGCGATTCACTCCGGCAATCGCAATGGGGGATCTATGGGGCCCTGAACTGGGGCACAGCGGGAGGATTCAACGCCGAAACCGGTTGCCGGTTGAATTTTCACACCGTATACGGATCACACGCCGTATTCAATTTCAATCCTTCCATCCTGTTAAAAAAGAAATGGAAATTCTTCGCCAATCTCTCCTCGGCCTACCGCACCCCTTCGCTTTACCAGTTGTTTTCGGAATATGGTAACAGGGAGCTTAAACCCGAATCGGCGATAACGGCTGAAACGGGTGTACAATATTATTCAGGGGATGAAAAATTCACGACAAGGGCGCTGTTTTATACCAGGAAAACAAAAGACATCCTCTTTTTTGCCACTGACCCGGTTACGTTCCGGTCAAAATACATTAACCAGGACCGTCAGCATGACCACGGCCTGGAATGGGAAGCGACTTATTTTTTCACCCGTGACGTTGTCATTAAAGCATATTATCATTATGTATCCGGCAACATAAAAACAAGATCCGGGGGAAAGGATACGACCTATAACAACCTGCTCCGGAGGCCGGCATCCGGATTTGGCGTAAATCTTTCAGCCAGGCTGAGTAAGCGCTTCCATGTAAACAGTAACCTGCTGGGAGTGGGCAAAAGAAAGGATGTCTATTTTGACAACAGCACGTTTACCAGGATACCGGTCAGGCTTGGCGCCTATGCGCTCTGGGATCTGTATGCGGAATACCGGCTGGCAAAAAAGGGGTTGAAATTATTCGCCGAAATCAGGAATATCACCAACAGCCGATATACGGAGATCAGCGGGTTCAATACGCAGGGGGTGAATGGTTACGGGGGTTTGAAATACGCTTTTTGACAATTCCCTGGTTACGCCTTGTCCGTACCGTTCCACTTGCAGAAGGGTACGAATTGATACATTTGTATAAACCGCCCATATGCAATTTAACATCCAGGAATTCCTCACCCTCACTTTCACCCTGTTCGCGGTGATCGATGTGGTGGGATCGGTGCCCATGCTGATCTCCATCAAACAAAAAGTGGGCGGGATCAATGCATGGAAGGTGACGCTGATTTCCGGCGGACTCATGGTTCTTTTTTTCTTCATTGGTAAACCCTTTCTGAATGTACTGGGCGTGGATATCCGTTCTTTTGCCGTGGCCGGTTCGATCGTGATCTTTATCCTCGGCCTGGAGATGGTACTCGGCATCGAATTTTTCAAACCCGAAAAAGGCGCCCCGTCCGGGACGGTGGTGCCCATCGCCTTTCCCCTGATTGCCGGGAGTGGTACGCTGACCACGATCATGTCGCTGAAAGCCACCTTTGAACGGGCCGACAAGAATGAGTACATGATCCTGCTGGCCATCCTGGTCAACCTGGTCATCATTTACCTGGTGCTTCGCTCCCTGAACCTGATCGAAAGAGTGCTCGGAAATGCAGGATTATTGGCTGTCAGAAAGTTTTTTGGCGTAATTTTGCTGGCCATTGCCGTAAAGGTGTTCGCGGCGAATGTGAGCGGAATGATTAAGTAACCGGGAATCCAGACCCACGGCACCGAAATGGCCTCGTAGTACAATGGATAGTAT
>CAYRHU010000107.1:2996-9182 GCA_964424155.1 uncultured Chitinophaga sp. | reverse complement strand
TCCTCCGCCAACATGCTTACCATTAATGACGAAGCCACGGTAGCCGGCGCCGACAACGATTCCTATGTGGACGGCCCGGTGACCAAACTGGGGAATAATGATTTCACCTTCCCGGTGGGTGATCCGGCCGGCAGTTACCACCGGCTGCGCCTGGTGAACACCGGGGGCGCCAACGGGGACAGCTATACCGCCGAATATTTCCGCGCCAGCGCGAGGGCGCTCGCTACTTCGGTATCGGCCCCTTTATTTGGTGTTAGCAACTGCGAGTACTGGACCCTCTCCCGGAATGCAGGTAGCAGCACACCCAATCTTTTTGTGTCGTGGACCGCGGACAGCCCCTGTCCCACGTCCTCCACATTTTACGTAACCAGCCTTACCGGCCTGGTGGTGGCCCGGTTGAACGGTTCGGTATGGGAACTCGCCAACGGCACGAACCAGGCCGCCACGGGTACGGTGGGTGTGGGCGGCGACGGTAATGTCGCGGATAACGGGATCAGTCTTTTCGGAACCTTTGCGCTGGGCAACACGGAAGCGGAACAGAATCCCCTGCCGGTGAAGATCGGCAGCATCAAGGCGTATGAAAAATCAAATGGCGTGCAGATCGACTGGACCGCTTATTCTGAAATGGATCTCGACCGCTATATCATCGAGCGTTCCGCCAACGGTCAGTATTTTACCGCGATCGGTGATGTGGTGGCGCTCAACAGCACGGCCGAGACCCGGTATGGATTCTTTGATGCCAACCCGCTCCCGGGGGTGAGCTTCTACCGCCTGCGCAACCTGGATATCGACGGAAAGAGCGGTTACAGCAATATCGTACGGGTTGACCTCAACAAAGGCAACCTGAACCTCACGGTGTATCCCAACCCGGCGCGGAGCAACGGCTACCTGTCGTACAGCGCATCCCAGCTGGCCAGGGGTTATTATCATGCACGCATATTCAACAGCGCCGGGCAGCAGGTCCTTGTGCAGCCATTCAGTCATAACGGCGGCGCGATCAACCAGACCATCCAGTTACCGGTATCGGTACGGCCAGGGCTTTATACCCTGCAGCTCGAGAGCGAGGGAATGAAATTGTCCGGTAAGACCTTTATGGTGCAGTAAGCATTGTGTGGAAAATACCAGGAGGCTGTCCCGAAAGAGACGGCCTCTTTTTTTATTCAGGTACTTTATTTTTTTCCGGTATCACTGTTTGATGAAGAGCCGGTTTATTGCTAGTGACCCGTCCATCACGGTAACCGTGTATGTTGCGGGAGGCAATGTACTGATATCAACGGAAAGGCTCACCCTGCCGGCCGTGGCTGTTTGCCATAGCGTCCGAACCAAGGCGCCGCGGCTGTCGGTAATACGGATCATGATATTGCCAGGCCTTGCTTGCGTAAAGGAAAGATTCAGCGTATGCGCGGCCGGGTTGGGAAACAGGCTGAGGCCTTCCGCTCCCGGATCCCTGCTGAAAAGGATCACCCGGCTATAGGAAGCACTCCCGTTCTTGTCCACCAGCCGCAGGCGGTAAAATACTTTCTGCCAGTTATGATTCGCCAGGCCGGCATCCTGCCAGTCATAGCCCTGCCGTCCGGCCGTGCCGGTACCCGGTACATTCCCGATCGTGGTAAAAACGCGCCCGTCAAAACTGCGCTGCACATTGAAATGACTGAAACCGGTCTCCAGTTCCGTTTGCCACTGAAGCCGGGTGATGTCATTATTCAGCGCCCCGGTGAATTGCAGCAACCGGACCGGTAATACGGATTCATGACTGTTGATCCTCCACAGGTCATTCAGCACCCCGGTGCTGTTGCCGTCAAAACCATACCCGCCAAAAAGCCAGAGATTACCTACCCCATCGGTCCAGGACACACTGCCGGTCCGCCCCCCCGATTTGTTGGAACTGTCGGGCAGGCACTGCACACCATATACGCCCACCTGGTTCACCTGGTTATCTCCTTTCACCCAGGTCCACAGGTTGCTGTCGGGATCATACTTCCACAGGTCATTCAGATAGCCGGTGACAAGGCTGTCGTAACCATAACCACCAAACAGCCACAGGATGCCGGTCTCATCGATCCAGGAGCTGCTCACATACCGCGATCCCGGTTTGTTTGCGGTATCAGGAACGCCGATGCTACCGTAATGTCCTTTCTGGTCCACCAGGCTGTCGCCGGTGACCCAGGTCCACAGGTTGCTGTCGGGATCATACTTCCACAGGTCGCCCAGGTCGCCTGTATTGGCCGCATCATAGCCATAGCCGCCGAACAGCCAGAAGACATCGTTCTCATCTTTCCAGGAACTGCTGACGTACCGCGCACCGGGTTTATTGGACTCGTGCGCGACCCCTTTGATACCATACACTGCCGTTTGCTCGATGATGCTGTCTCCATTCATCCAGGTCCAGTTATTGGTGACCGGGTTGTATTTCCAGATATCGTTGAGGATCCCTTCGGTGGTTTCGTCAAATCCATACCCGCCGTAGAGCCAGAGATTACCCTCCTGGTCGGTCCAGGTCTGGCTTCCGTATCGCGCCCCGGGTATGTTAGCGGCGTCTTCTGTTCCCCGTGTTCCGTAGACACCGGTCTGGGCGATAAGGCTGTCGCCTTTCATCCAGGTCCATTCCTGCGTGGTGATATCAAATTTCCACAGCGCGTTCAGGAAGCCGAAACCGCTTCCGGAATAGCCAAAGCCCCCCAGCAGCCAAAGATTATTACCCGCATCATTCCAGGAAATGCCGGAGAAAGCCCCGCCCGGCCTGTTAGCGGGATGGGAAACGCCCTTGGTTCCGTAAACGCTGTACCGGTTGATCGCGCTGTCGCCGCTGACCCAGGTCCATTTGTTGCTGACGGGATCATATTTCCAGAGGTCGTTCAGGTAACCGAGCCGGCTGTTGCCATAACCGGAACCGCCAAAGAGCCAGAGCTGGCCCGCGGCATCCCGCCAGGTGGTGGCAAAATTCCTTGCCCCGGGTTTATTCAGGGAATGAGCGACCCCCTGCGTACCGTATTGGCCAAACTGGTCGGTGGTATTGTCTCCCTTCATCCAGGTCCAGGGAGATTGTGTATTGATCTGTGAATAGGAGTACAGGGTGCATAATTGCACAGCTATGAAGAGAAGGCGGTTCTTCATGACAGGATGGATTGGATTCTCTTAAACTTAGAAAGAACCCCCGTGAAATCCAATCAAATCCGGGAATCAAAACAGGGAACCAGTGTAAACCCTTATTCCGTCTTCAGGTTTCTTATTAGGGAATGGGTTAAAAGGGGGAAGATTCAACGCAATTTGTCGAGGCTTTTCACCAGCTTTTCATCCTTGCGGATATGGCGAAAGGCCAGGTAATAACCCGCCAGCAACAGGAAGGGAAACACGCAGAAAAGGGCCAGGGTGCTTTTGTTCATTTTGTTCAGCTGGAGAATGTACAGGACGATGATGCCGGTAGCCAGGAGCAGACCGAGCAGGCAAAGTTTGATCTGCATTTTACGATCCCGGTACAGGAAAATGATGGCGGTTGAAAGTACCAGTGAGGCGCCCGTGCAAACGAGGAGGAGAAAATTACTGTCTCCTTTCAGTTCCTTATCCACCAATACGGCTTTCTCCATGATCTTGCCCGTGGCAAAGGGAAACATGAAACTTAACAGGGCGGCTATTGTGGCCAGGAGCAGCCAGAGTGTTTGTTGACGCTGGATCATGTGGAATCGGTTTATGGTTCAAAATTATCCCAGTTCGGGATATAAAGGAAACTGCTGCATGAATGATTTCACTTCCTCTTTAACCATTTCCACGTTACCGGTCTGTTCCGGATCGCGGAGCACCCGGTCCACCAGTTCTACCACGGTTTCCATATGCTCTTCCTTCATTCCCCGGGTGGTAATGGCCGGTACGCCTACGCGGATCCCGGAAGTAACAAACGGGGATTTGTCATCAAATGGAACCGCGTTGCGGTTGAGGGTTATATGCGCTTTGTCGAGCGTTTCCTGGGCTTTCTTCCCGGTGATATTCTTGTTGCGCAGGTCGATCAGCATTAAATGATTGTCCGTTCCTTCGCTGATCAGGTGATAATCCCTTTTTACGAACGCGCTCGCCATGGCCTGCGCGTTGGCGATGACCTGTTTGCCATATACTGCGTAATCATCCTGCAATATTTCACCGAATGCAACCGCTTTGGCGGCGATCACGTGTTCGAGCGGCCCGCCCTGCGAACCGGGGAATACGGCCAGGTCGAGCAGGGAGCTCATCATCCGGAGGTTTCCCTTCGGGTCCTTAATACCCCAGGGATTTTCAAAGTCGTGGCGCAGCATGATGATCCCGCCCCGGGGTCCGCGTAATGTTTTATGCGTGGTGGAGCTTACTATATGACAATGATCGAAGGGATCGTTCAGTAACCCGGTGGCGATCAGGCCGGCGGGGTGCGCGATATCCGCGAATACCACCGCGCCGATTTCATCGGCTACGGCCCGGATCCGTTGATAATCCCAGTCGCGACTGTAGGCGGAGGCGCCGCAGATGATCATTTTGGGTTTTTCCTTTCTCGCCAGGTTTTCTATCTGCGCGTAATCAACGAATCCCTCCCTTGTCACTCCATAATGAAGGGCGTGATAGGTCTTGCCGCTGAAATTGGCCGGGCTGCCATGCGTAAGGTGGCCGCCCATGCTGAGATCAAGCCCTAAAAATTTTTCTCCCGGTTTCATAACGGCGAGGAAGACCGCGGCATTGGCCGAAGCCCCGCTGTGCGGCTGCACATTGGCCCAGGAGCAATGGAATATTTTTTTCAGCCGTTCAATGGCCAGTGTCTCTATTTCATCCACCACTTCACAGCCCCCGTAATAGCGCCTGCCCGGGTAGCCTTCCGCATACTTGTTGGTGGGTACGGTGCCCATGGCCTGCATCACCTGCAGGGAAGTGAAATTCTCCGAGGCGATCAGTTCAATGCCGCTGCGCTGGCGTTCCAGTTCTTTATTAATCAGGTCAAATACCAGGGTGTCTTTTTGCATGGCGCAAAATTAGGTGAGTAGAGGCAAACCCTTTACAAGGCAGCAAATGCTGTTTATTTCAAAAGTCTTACTTTCGTTGGCTTTTGCCCCTTGACCCCTTAAGGGAAAAGGGAATGGGACGAAATGTGGGTGGAGATTTCGGCAAAACATTAATACCCCGATCTGTCGGGTCTAAGGCAAATGAAGGCAATCATACCAGTAGCGGGAGCCGGCACCAAACTGCGGCCGCACAGTTATACGCAACCGAAAGCCCTGATACCGCTGGCCGGGAAATCGGTACTCAGCATCATCATCGATCAGCTCCGGGAAGGAGGCGTTTCCGAATTCATTTTCATCGTGGGTTACCTGGGCGAAAAGATCCAGGATTATGTAAAGATCAGGTATCCCGATCTGAAGGCCTATTACGTGAAGCAGGTGGACCGCCAGGGGGTGGGGCATGCGATCCGGCTGACGAAGAGCCTGGTGGGTGATGAGGAAGTGATCGTGGTGCTGGGCGATACGATCTGTGAATATGATGTAAAGGAGGTGGTGAACAGTCCCTGGTCCATGATCGGCCTGCGCAAGGTGGATGATCCGAGGGATTTTGGAGTAGCCGAAGTGGGGGAGGACGGGTTCATCACGCACCTGGTGGAGAAACCGCATATTCCCAAATCCAATATGGCGATGGTGGGTGTGTACAAGATCCGGGAAGCGGAACAGATGTTCCAGTGCCTGGAAAGCAATATCCGCCAGGGTTTGCGGAGCCACGGCGAGTACAGTCTCACCGACGCGCTCGACTGCATGATCAAACTCGGTTGCCGGTTCAAGTCATTTAAAGTGGAGAACTGGTTCGACTGCGGCCGCAAGGAAACCCTGCTGGAATCGAATGCCACGCTGCTGAAAAAATTCGCACCGCAAACCGATTCGGCGCAGTTTGAAAACACCGTCATCATTCCCCCGGTCAGCATCGGCGAAGGCTGCTCTATAAAGAATTCCATCATCGGTCCCGATGTGGCCATCGGTGATAACAGCAGTATCGATTATTCCATTATCAAGAACTCCATCATCGGATCCTTTTCCGACCTCTATGATATTGTGCTGGATTCATCCGTCATCGGGAGCGACACCCATTTGCGTGGCGAGAGCCGGTCGCTGAATATAGGGGATAATACCAGTATCGATCTGGGTTAAGAAATCTCAGGATATAAGATCCAGGAACCAAAGCTCCAAG
>CAYRHU010000107.1:0-2896 GCA_964424155.1 uncultured Chitinophaga sp. | reverse complement strand
GATCCAAATAAGCACCAAATCAAAAATCAAAACCAGCCTCCGAATATACTTCGCTAATCAGACTTCACAATTGCGTAAGGCTTTCGTGTGACCGGTAGTGAATTTTAAAATTGAAACGACTCAAAGTCCCCCTTGCGGGCTTGCCTGCCGAAGCGCATGCGCAGGCAGGGGGATTTGGGGGGCCGACCTCAAATTAAAATGGCCTCCGGTTAGGAAGTCCCATTGCGAGTTGCGGAGTCGATTTTGATTTTTTGCTTTTAATTTATTTGGTTCTTGTATCTTGGTTCTTGGTTATTGGTTCCTGTTTCTTTCAGCAGTTAATCCTAAAAAAGCATGCCTGATTTTTCAAACCGTGTAACCCGGTTATTCAACATCCGTTACCCCATCATCCAGGCCGGTATGATCTGGGCCAGCGGGTGGCGGCTGGCGAGCGCGGTAAGCAATGCCGGGGGCCTGGGCATCATAGGCAGCGGATCGATGTACCCGGATGTCTTACGGGAACATATCCGGCAATGCAGGGAGGCAACGAACAATCCATTTGCCGTGAATGTGCCCCTGTTGTATCCCGATATTGACAAACACATCCAGGTCATCCTGGAAGAAGGGGTGAAGATCGTGTTCACTTCGGCCGGCAACCCGAAAACGTGGACCGGGATGTTGAAGGAAAAGGGAGTTACGGTAGTGCATGTGGTTAGTTCTTCCAAATTCGCGCGAAAGGCCGAGGAAGCGGGTTGCGACGCGGTGGTGGCGGAGGGGTTTGAAGCCGGTGGTCATAACGGGAGGGAAGAAACCACCACCCTGGTTCTCGTACCTGCTGTGGCATCGGCTGTAAAAATCCCCGTTATCGCGGCGGGCGGTATCGCAACGGGCCGGCAGATGCTGGCTGCCATGGTGCTGGGGGCGGAGGGGGTGCAGATGGGGAGCCGGTTCGTGGCCAGCGAGGAAGCTTCCTCACATATCCTCTTTAAGCAGGCCGTGGTGGGCCTGGAAGAGGGGGGGACGGTACTCACCCTGAAGCAGCTCACGCCGGTGCGCCTGATCAGGAATAAATTTTATGAACGGATACGCGAGGCGGAGCAGCGGGGGGCAACCGCGGAGGAACTCAAAACGATTTTAGGAAGGGCGAGGGCCAAAAAAGGGATGTTTGAGGGGGATTTGGAAGAGGGGGAACTGGAGATCGGGCAGGCCGCCGCGCTGCTGGACCGTATTTTACCGGCAGGGGAGATCGTAAAAAATGTGTGGAACGAATTTATGAGCGGTTTGGCCGCTCCGCTGAAAAAAGTTTAATTTTATCCAAACCGCCAGAACAGGATTTCGTGCGAGGGGTTAATTGTAAACCATTCAAACCGCAACAATGAAACAAAAACTTTTCCTGCTGGGATTTGCAGTACTGGGCTGCATGGCCGTCCGTGCTGCCGATATCGGACCCGGGCCCGGGGACGGTAAAAAAGAAGAAGTGCTGGGTGTGGTGGTGCATGCTGAAACCAAAAAGCCCCTGAAGGACGTGAGCATAACCGCCTATAGCCAGACCAAAAAAGAAAAAGTGGTACTGACAGACGATGGTGGCGGCTTCTCGTTTGACGACCTCCGGCCGGGAACCTACAAGTTCGTTTTTGAAAAGGCCGGTTACAGGAAAACCACGAAGGAAAAAGTTGTGGTAAAGACCGATGAAGGTTTCCAGATGAGCATTGAAATGATCGAGAGCACGGATTTCAATATTATGCCTTCTCCCGGGAGTTTCAGCGGGATGTAAATCTGTAAAATAAACGCTGTTTAGCATAAATCCCTTTCCATAGCGAAAGGGATTTTTCATTTAAAACCCATGGTCTTTCCAGGGGTTTGCTAAAATGCCAAAGGAGCCCGCAGGCTCCTTTGTTTTTTCATGGCTGGTTCAGGTTGTTGAATCCTTCTTCTTAGTCAAGGTCCATATCAAAGTCGTCGGCCGACTTTTCAATATTGAATTTTTTATGCTTCTCCAGGAACGGGCGGTATTTATTATATACATCCTGTGATGCCTTTTTACCGTTGATGAGGAGTTCCCCGTCCTTATGTTTTATGGAATACTCCTCTTTTTTATTGATCAGGCCGTCCTTGTCCAGGCCGTCCACAAAGACCTTGTATTCCCTGATCTCCGCTTTGGCCTTCTCCAGTTCCACTTTGGCTTTGGACATTTCCTTTTCTATCCGGGGACCCAGGTCCTTCATCTCTTCTTTCACTTTCTTCATTTCCTCCTCCAGTTTTTTCAGGTCGGTCTCCTTCATTTTCTCCATGTCGGTCTTCATTTTTTCCCAGTTGACCTTTGCCATGGATTCCTCTATTTCCAGTTTTATTTTCTCCGTGTCCAGTTCCTTCATGGCTTCCTCCATCTCGGCTTTGATCTTTTTAAAATCCACTTTGGCCATGGACTCTTCCACTTCTTTGCGGATCCTGTCAAAATCCACTTCCTTCATGGCCTTTTCTATTTCCAGCCGGATCTTGTCGGCATCAAGATTCTTCATCGCTTCGGCGATCTGTTCGCGGACCTCTTCCATGCTGACTTTGATTTCGGCGTTATCCAGTTCTTCAATAACCTCGTCGAGGTTACGGGCTTTCTTATCGCTGTCGCGGTATCCCTTTTTAGGAGTGGTGTCGTTCAGCGCCTGCTGCTGACGTTGCGGTGTTTGCTTTTGACCCCAGGACACCATGACGATGGTGAGCAGTATGGCGAATACAGCCAGTAGGAGCGGGGTGTTTTTGCGAATGGTCGGTTTCATGATTTTACTTTTTAATGTTCCCGGCGAAGCGGGTGAATATAGTTCAACGAAATATTTCGTACCAAATATACGACTGATTTCGTATTGCCAAGGATTGTCATCCAGTTAAGGAAATTTTTAACATATGTGGCTAAGAGATTAAA
>CAYRHU010000106.1:358-9193 GCA_964424155.1 uncultured Chitinophaga sp. | reverse complement strand
CAACCACTACCCCCTCCCCCTCCTGAAAACAACCAGGAAATAAATCCCGTCAATGATATCGATGACAAAACAAAACGAAGGCCAGTAATCCGGAACTTGGGTGCCCATGAGCCAGCCGTTATGATGCGCAATATCCCAGAGCCCGTGCGCGATAATGCCATACGCGATCAGGGAATGATTTCCTTTATAACCAATCATTGCCAGGAAGTAAAGTACCAGGGCGAACGCGATCTCGGGTATGATCCATTCCACCGGGTTGCCTTGCAGGGAAAAGCCCACATAGATGAACGCGATCGCCACCAGTACGGTGGCCGCGATCAGGCGGATAGTAAAACGCTTGGCGAACACTTCGGTTATGATAATGATCACCACGGCCGCAGCGATGCCGGATATTATTTCTGTCATTGGATTTACCGGTTAATACAGGTAAGCTACAATAAAAATGGATTACCCGGTCATAACGATCACGATCGCCGCGGGATGTTACCCAGGCAGGATTTTCCTAACTTTAATCCACAACCTGAATCCATGCGCCCCCGGCTCCTTATCCTTTTATTACTGCTTTCCCCCGGCTTATTCGCCCAGCAAACCTCGCACAATGACAGGTACACCCACGTCAGCGGGCTGATCAAAACATATTACCTGGAGAACGTAAATATCGATTCGATCGCCGGGCTGCTGGATCGCAAAACGCTGAATGATACTTCAGGCATACGCAAACTGCTGTCGCGGCTGGATCCCTATTCCGCATTCTACGACAGCATCGACTATGCCGCGCTGAAGACCGACCTGGCGGGCACGTTCGGCGGGCTGGGACTGTCCTTTACCATCAGTGATGATACCGTCATCGTATCGAAATTGTTCCCGGGTTCGCCCGCGGAAAAGGCGGGTATGAAGCCGGGCGACCAGATCATGCAGGTGGATGACAGACCCCTCAGCGGAGTTCAGGCCGGATATGATGCGGTGATGGGCGCACTGCGTGGATTAAAAGGAACAGCGGTGAAGATCGGTATCAAAAGAAACAGGGAGGCGAAGCTCATACACCTGCAGGCCGTAAGGGATAAGATCGTCGTTCCCAGCGTGCCGGCCGCCTTTATGCTCGACGGGCAAACCGGCTATATAAAGATCAGCCAGTTCTCCGACAGCACGGGAGCGGAAACCCATGCCGCCCTGCTGCAGTTAAAGAACGCGGGCATGAAGAAACTCCTGCTCGACCTGCGCGATAATATCGGCGGTTACATGAAACAGGCCACGCTGGTAGCGGATGAATTTTTACCCGCGGGCTCCCTCGTGGTATATACAAAAGGAAGAACCGGCCGGTCGGATGTGAATGCCCTCGCAGGCGGTTTGTTTGAAAAAGGGGAAATGGTAGTGCTGATCAATGAACGCACCGCCAGCTCCGGCGAAATACTGACCGGCGCGCTCCAGGATAATAAACGCGCGCTGATCATGGGCAACCGCTCCTTTGGCAAGGGACTGGTGCAGAAAATTTTCCCGATCGGGGATTCTTCCGAGGCGGTCAAGCTTACTATTGCCAAATACTACACACCCTCCGGGGTCTGCATCCAGCAGCCTTACGAAGAAAATGAGTATCTCTATAAACGCAACAACGAAACCATTACGGCCAAAAAAGATTCGGCGAGTGAAAACCTGCAGCAATCCCATCGACTGTGGGGCATCACCCCCGACATCTTCATCGCGGAGGATACGGCGGCACCGAACTCCTTTTTCCGCCAGTTGGAAGAAAGAGGATATCTGTCGCAGCCCGCGATCGGCTGGTATGCAGGCAATGTATCAACGGTGGCCTCATACGGGACGCCTGAAAAATTTATTTCAGCATTCGAGGTGGATGAATCATTACTAACCCGGTTTAAAGAACAGCTTCCCAACCGGGAAAAGGAAGATGCGGATTACTTCCCGAAAATGAATTACGACGATGCCATTTTTGAAAAAGCCACTCCCAAAATGATCACGGCCATTAAAGCCTATATCGCGCAGGCGCACTGGGGCGACGGGGCCTTCTACCAGGTCTGGATACCGCTTGATGAAGGACTTCAATCGGCGTTGCGGCAACTGTCTGCTAAAAAATAGCCATGAACCGGAAAACCGAAATAATGACCCCGGCATTCAGAAAGATACCCAAACCGGAAAAAACCGAATATCCCGGCTATTCCCAACCCTATTTCGACCTGGTTACCACACAGGATGATATCCTGCGGGAACTGCATGATAATTTCTTTAAAATAAAAAAGTTCATTTATTCCCTGCCGGCAGATAAGCTGCAGTACCGCTACGATACCGGGAAGTGGACCATCCCGGAGATACTGGTTCACCTGGTGGATGATGAACGGATATTCGCGTACAGGGCATTGCGTTTTTCCCGAAATGATCATACACCCCTTCACAGTTTTGAAGAAAACAGCTATGCGGTTCACTCCCGCGCCAATGAGCGCAGCCTCGACAGCATTTTTGAGGAATACCAGGCCGTACGTCTTTCCACCCTATCCCTGTTTCAATACCTGCCGGAGGAATCCCTGCTGAGACGGGGCAGCCAGGTTGACCCCGACGGTACGATCCTGAACGAACGAACGGTACGGGCATTGCTGTACCATATCGCGGGACATGAACTGCATCATATAAAAATTATAATGGAGCGCTACCTTGACAGGAAGACATCGGTGCCGGTGATTTAGCAGTCGTTAAACGCGCCCTGGTCTTCCTGGATATTATTATTACGGGTCGTCTCAATACTCCCGCTTCTCCTTTAAATCCGCATCCGCCTTTTTCCGAAAACTGATTTTATTGAATTATTGTAACTTTCGTAATCAACCCCCGGCATTCGTTAAAACGGCATTCCCTCCATACTGAATGGCAGCCACGATGGTACAGGTAATCCCCCGCTGACAATCGTACCCTTCATTCCTGCCCTGTGTCATGTATCATTCATCTTTAAATGGTTTGTTATGAAAAAAATAACCGCCGTCATTTGTTTGCTGGCTTTTGCCAGTTTCCCGGGTATTGGCCAGCCTGTAACCTCTCTTCGCGAACAGGTAGGACGCGCCTACAGCCTGGTAGGCCGCTGGGAGATCATAAAGATGGAAGTGGACCGATATAAGGAAGTGAACAATCCCAATACGGTTCCCGAAACTTCCATGGGCGTGGTGTCGGTGCTGGTAAAAAGTGAACTGGGCAGTTTCGGGCATTTTACGGTCGCCCCCGGCGGAGCGATCACGGGCGAAGGAGAAGTTCAGTATAGTTACCGTATCGCTGCCGGCACATCCGCCTTTAGCTGGGGACCGGTCAATCTTCCCATCGGCGCAACCGCCATGATGCACAATGAAGATGGTCTCCGCCGGTTCCGGATCAGCGGGAATGCCGATCTTTCCGCACGTACGATCAGCCTGAACGCATTCCAGCCACAGGGTGGCCCGCTGGGTATGATCATCCGGCCAGGGGGGAAAACCTTTACTTCTGTTCTGTGGCCACCCATGACCAACATCGCGGCTACAAAAATCATTGTCAACGGCTCCAGCATGCTGCTGCGGGCCAGCGGTGTGCTGAGCGGGATCAAGGTCAGCTTTGAAGCGGTGAAATACGTGGATCTTGCTTCTGTTTTCGAAGGACTTGAAACCTATATCGATAACCGTGTTACCACAATCATAACCAACACCTCACATACAGGCGGTGCTAATAATCCGCCCAATACCGGTGCAGGGAATACTAATAACACTACAGGGCCCGTTACCAATACCGGTAATGGCGGGAGCTCTTTTGCCCCGATTGCAGGGTCGGTCAACCTCGCTTACGGCGGAAGCGCCCGGGTTGTATTCAGCCGCCCGCTGACCACCGCGAATTATTCGGTGAGCCTGACACCCATGAACACGGGCGACCAATACCCGGTCCTGACATTTTCGGATAAAACACCTGCGGGTTTCAGGGTGCATGCCGGGGGTGGCGGGAGTGGAACGGTAAAGGCCGACTGGCTGGTTACACCCGTTAATAACTAACCGGTTAGCCGGCGCCAACCCTTCAACCTTTTTACTGCGCAGCGGACTCGAAAAACCGCCGTCTTCCGGCTGCGGTCATACAGCATCGCTATAATATGACTTAACCCTGCTGGTACTTAGATACAATCTCAGTACCAGCAGGCGCGATGCCAACACTGAAATTTTCCTGAAACCAGTTGATGGTTAATATGCATAAAATTTACTGTAACTTTCATCAGCCATCTTTTGTGTAGCGGAACCATTGCCGGCATTTTTCACTTAAGGATCCTGATCTGTTTATAAACGCATTTTTATGAAACAGTCACCTCTTCATGTCTGGATCACTCCCCTGCTGCTGATTCCCCCACTTCTGGAGGCGCAGTCTTCAGCAAACTTGCGGCAACAGGTATCCATTTCTGACAGGGAATCCCCTCCCCATATCATTTACATCATGGTGGATGACCTGGGTTACGGCGATTTCAGTTGTTATGGGCAAACTGAATACGCGACACCGCATGTGGATGATTTCGCCAAACAGGGAATGAAATTCAATCATGCCTACGCAGCGGCGCCGGTCTGCACTCCCACGCGGGTGGCCTTTATGACCGGCCAATACCCCGCCCGTAACGAATTGGGTCTGCGCGAACCACTCACTATGAGTCCGGACGACCAGCACCTGGGATTGAAACCGGGTCTGCCAACGGTTTCCTCCCTGCTGAAAGCCGCAGGATACGAAACCGCCCTTTTCGGTAAATGGCACCTCGGTTTCGATAAAGATTTTTTTCCAACCCGACATGGTTTTGACCATTTTTTCGGGATCATCGCGGGGGCGGCCGATTATATTGATCACCGCCCGGTAACCCGATATAAAAATTTCCTGGTCAAGGGAACCCTACCTATACTATACGAAAATGAAACTCCGGTCAAACGGAATGGCTACCTGGCCGACCTGGTCACCGATGCGGCCATCGCGTTTATCCGGGGTGAACATCAGCGCCCCTTTTTCATCAGCCTGCAATACACTTCCCCGCACTGGCCCTGGCAAGCCCCGGGGAGCGGGCCGGTTCCCGACACCATGGATTACCAGGCCTCGGGTAACAAAGAAGACTTCGCCCGCATAATGACCAACCTGGATGAAAATATAGGGAAGTTGCTTGATGCCATCCAGGCTGCGGGGCTTACCGATAATACACTTGTGATCCTGACCAGCGATAACGGTGGTGAACGGTATTCGAACATGAACCCTTTTAAGGGATACAAAATGCAATTGTGGGAAGGTGGTATCCGGGTGCCCGCGCTGGTACGCTGGCCCGGAAAGGTCAAAGCCGGCAGTGCAAGCAACCAGCCGGTGATCACCATGGACTGGACGGCCAGCATCCTGGAAGCGGCCGGGTATAAACAAAAAAATAAACCGGATGCGGATGGCATCAGCCTGTTGAATCATCTTATTCATCCCGGGGATATAAAAAGCCGGACTTTTTTCTGGCGAACATCGAACCGCGTACAGGCCGAAGCCCTGCGCCAGGGCGACTGGAAATATTTAAAGACAAATGAAGGTGAATTTTTATTTGATCTGAAAAATGATCCCACTGAAACCCGCAATCTCGCCGGCGAACACCCTGAAAAACTGAAGGAACTGAAATCGGAGTTTCGTAAAATAAGCGGGACCATGCTGCCGCCGCTGGTACTGTCAAACTAAATGAAGGTGTTCCATGATTCTCAAAACAATAAACCGCGGCCATCTGGCCACGGTTATTGGTTACTGTTAGTATAAGGCTTAATGGTACTCAGAGTTCAACAAATTCATACTTGTAGGTGGACAGCTTATCCGGTTGCGCCGGTTTCAGGGATGTGATTTTGTAATTCACGGAGAGGGTGTACTTCCGCTCATCGGTCACCCGGCTCAGGCAATCATACACCCGGTCGTACTGAACCAGTCCGCCCTGGTAACCGGTATAGCTTACCTGCGAGGATACGGCAAAGACCAGCCAGTTATCGGGAGTGGGATAAGTGAGGGAACTCACTGTCTCGAGATGCCGTTGCAGTAAAACAGGATCCCCCGCAGCGCTAAATTGATATTCATTCAGCAATTCAAGGGCGGGGCCGTTTACTTCGAATACCTTGCTGCTGGCTATCACTCCGTCGCTGTACACGAAATCTCTCACCAGGGTGGGATTGCCGAGTGTATCGTAATCCCGGATGCGCTCGACCCTGGAGGGAACGGCATCATCGTACTCATACTCGGAATCCTGCGCGAAAATGCCAAAGTTGATAAACCGCGATCTTTCAATACGTCCCGATGCGCCTTTAATGAACACGTGTTCCGTTCTGGGGCTGCCGTCGGCCTTGAAACTTTTCACGCTGCTCAGCACGCCGGCCGCGTCGTACTGGTACTGCCAGGTGTTTTCCACGGTACCGTCCGGATTGTACGTCACATAACGGTCGGTCTTTTTGTCGGGCCGGTAATAATATCTTTCCAGCAGCACATCATCGGCAAATACCGCCGCGATCCGCTTTTCCTTCGCAGGTGCATCCTGCTTGTTCTTGGAGCAGGCTCCCAGCAATACTACAAATGCCAGGAGAAATACATGAATGAACTTTTTCATCAGTGATAAGGTTTAATGATTAATGGTCTTTGAATTTTCTTTGAGGTGTGAAGATACCGGCGCCGCTTTCACTAAACCCAATCAGGATTATCCTGCGGCCGCGTCTGCTTATTTTGCGGTGATCGGTAAATAAAATTTCATACCGCCTCCCTATTTCCCAACACCCGTTATAATCCTTATATACTTTATATACCTTATTTACTTTACACCCCCCCACATCATCCTCTTCTTCCCCATTTCTTCTTATCTTTCTAAACAAACAAAACATTCCGAAATGAAACACCACGGTCTGCAAACCGAGATCGATACCAGTTATCTCTACCAGAAACTGGCCGACCGGGAAGAGGATCCGGTCATCGCGAAAGTGTACCGGGAAATGAGCGGTATCGAAAAGGAACATGCCGAGCTGTTTGCCAAAAAGGAAAATATCCCGCTTGAACAATTCCTGAAACCCTCCTGGCGGGCAAGAACCCTCAACCTGATCGGGAAGATTTTCGGGTACGATTATGTGCTTGGTCACCTGATGAACACCGAAAAAGGAATTTCCCGGGCTACCATCGAACAAAAGAAAAAATCAAAACAGGAAATAACCGGTAAGGAATCCATGCACGTGAGCATTCTCCGGAACATTCTTGAAAAAGAGACGGAAGGGTTAACGGGCGCCCAGCTTTCCAAATTTGAGAAAAGTCACCGTTCCGTTGGCGGGAACGCCATCCGCGCGGCGGTGCTGGGCGGGAACGACGGACTGGTCTCCAATTTCAGCCTGATCATGGGTGTGGCCGGGGCCACCGCCGGGCAGGAAGGCGTATTGCTGGCGGGTCTCGCGGGTTTACTGGCGGGCGCCCTGTCCATGTCGCTTGGTGAATGGATCTCGGTAAAAAGTTCGCAGGAGCTTTATGAGAACCAGATGGAGATCGAGATGGAGGAACTCGAACTCAATCCCGAAGGAGAAAAAAAGGAACTGGCGCTGATCTATATGGCGAAGGGGCTGCCGGAAGAACAAGCCTACAAGATGGCGGCCGAAACCATGCAGGACAAGGAATATGCTCACGGAGTGCTCGTGCGCGAAGAACTCGGCATCAACGCGGAGGAACTGAAGGGCTCGGCCATGGAAGCGGCCATTTATTCTTTCATACTTTTTGCCATCGGCGCGGTGATCCCCCTGGCTCCTTTTATGTTCACTTCAGGAACAAAGGCGATCTTCCTAAGTGTGGCGATGAGCGCGGTCGGGCTTTTCCTGATCGGCGCCGCCATTACGTTGTTCACGGGCAGGAATGTTTGGTACTCGGGTTTCCGCCAGGTGATCTTTGGTTTGGCCGCGGCGGCGATCACCTTTGGTATCGGGAAACTGATCGGAGTTTCCATTGCCTGATAAAATATGAATTCATTGAAAAGGCTTCCTGTTACCGGCAGGAATGAATAAAATTCTGTTACATTTGATCACTTTAGCCCGGAATGCCAGCATCCAAAAAAGAAAACGACAAGATCATCATCATTGCCGCACCCTCGGGAGCCGGTAAGACATCCGTGGTGCGTCACCTGCTGAAGGCGATGCCGGAGCAGCTGGCCTTTTCCATTTCCTGCGCCACGCGCTCGCCGCGCAACCACGAACAGCATGGCGTGGACTATTACTTCATCAGCGCCGATGAGTTCCGCGACCGCATCAACCGGCAGGAATTCGTGGAATGGGAAATGGTTTATGCCGGTAAATACTACGGAACCCTCAAATCGGAACTCCGCCGCATCTGGGACCTGCGCAAAACCCCGCTGCTGGATGTGGATGTAAAGGGCGGACTGAATGTGCAGTCGCAATACCCCCGTCAGACACTTTCTCTTTTTATCGAACCGCCCTCCATCGCCGAACTGGAAAAAAGACTGACCGCCCGCGGTACCGAATCCCCCGAATCCATCAAGTCGCGCACCGGCAAAGCCGCTTATGAACTTACGTTCAAGGATCGCTTCGATCATGTTGTTATGAACGACAGGCTGGAACGTGCCTGTGAAGAGGCGGAGGCGTTGGTGCGGGGGTTTTTGCAGCTATAGGTTGGTTTTCGGTTTAGTTAATTGGTTGATTGGTTAATTAGTTAATTAGGCCTTGCAATACTTATAGTCTGTTGATTTGATACTGCGTAAAACTGGTGAATGGCCGGTTATATCAGTTTAAGTTAACTGGTTAAATGGTTAATTGGTTAATTAGGCCTTGCAATACTTATAGTCTGTTGATTTGATACTGCGTAAAACTG
>CAYRHU010000106.1:0-258 GCA_964424155.1 uncultured Chitinophaga sp. | reverse complement strand
AGTTTAAGTTAACTGGTTAAATGGTTAATTGGTTAATTAGGCCTTGCAATACTTAGAGTCTATTGATTTGATACTGCGTAAAAATGATTGAATGGCCGGTTAAATCAGTTTATGGTACGCCGCATCAAACACTAAGGTAAACCGTAGGATAAAGCCCAATTAACCAATTAACCAATCAACTAATTAACCAAAATCCATTTCTTTACGCCGCATCAAACACTAAGGTAAACCGTAGGATAAAGCCCAATTAACCAATTA
>CAYRHU010000105.1:7690-9259 GCA_964424155.1 uncultured Chitinophaga sp. | reverse complement strand
ACGCTGCAGGCGCTGTACGCGATCTATGACAACTGCAATTCGCTGCACACGAACGCGTATGATGAGGCGATCACTACGCCCACCGAAGAAAGTGTACGCAGGGCTATGGCCATCCAGCTGATCATCAACCGGGAACTGGGTACGGCCAAAACAGAAAATTTTATCCAGGGTTCCTTTGCGCTGGAGGAACTGACCGACCTCGTGGAAGAAGCGGTACTCGCCGAATTTGACAGGCTGACCGAAAGGGGAGGGGTACTTGGAGCCATGGAACGGATGTACCAGCGAAACAAGATCCAGGAAGAAAGCCTCTATTACGAGCATCAGAAACATACCGGTGAATTACCGCTGATCGGGGTCAATACCTTCCTGAATAAAAAAGGTTCGCCCACCATCATTCCCTCCGAAGTGATCCGCAGCACCCCGGAAGAGAAGGAACAGCAGATCCGCAATCTGCAGGCTTTCTGGAAGCGAAATGAAGACCGGTCGGCTGAAATGCTCCAACGTTTAAAACAGGTGGCGATCAGGAACGGCAATCTTTTTGCCGAGTTGATGGAGACCGTAAAATATTGCTCGTTGGGTCAGATCACCCATGCATTATATGAAGTAGGTGGACAGTACCGGAGAAATATGTAGATCGGGAACAACCGGTTCATTTCCAACATCGTCATTAAAAGCGAATTAATATAATAGAAAGCAATTTTTATGAAAAGGATATTGTTGCTGGCCACCGCTGTATTTATTGCATCGGCCCTTATGGCGCAGGGAAGCAAGGATAAAAAAGCAAAGAATAAGGATAACCCGTCCACCACGCAAACCGATTTACCCGGCAACAGCGGTGACCCGGGCAAAGGAAAGGACAAGGAAAAGGACAAAGAAAAAGGAAAGGAAAAGGATAATGCTGCTGCCGGAAATGCGCTTAAAAAGGGTAAGGACGGAGTGGAATTGGCCAAAAATGAAGAACACGACAGGAAGGTCTTTGATGGGATAGGTGACAACAGTTGCATGAAACCTTCCAAAAATCAGCCGGCCAAGGTAAGAGCCGCTTTTCAACGTGATTTTCCTGGGGCAGTGAATGTACGCTGGACCAAATGCCGGGGCGACTGGACGGCCACCTTTAGCGGGGCCATGTTTCGCTCCACTGCCGTGTACCATGCCAATGGAGACAGAAGGGATACGCGCACCCCGGTAACACGTGAGCAAACTCCCCGCACTATCTGGGATATCATTTTAAAAAGAGACCCCCGCACCCAGGTGGACGACGGCGCCATTAAGATCGAAGTGCCCAATGTGGTTAAAGAGATCTACCGGGTAAAATCTGTCCTGGACGGCAAGGCTCAGTTCGAATATTTTAATGCGGATGGGGTTAAGGTGGATTATAATTATTAATGTCTGATACAGGCATTTTCACCCTGATATGATGTCGTGAACGAAACAGAGAGGGAAGGTTTATTTATTACTACAATCTCATTGTTTATCACAACAAATTTTACCGGGAAAACGGGAAGTCGGGACGAATTGATGAATTGATATTTTTCGTGTTCTTTCGTGTGATTTCGTGGCCAAACTTCT
>CAYRHU010000105.1:0-7590 GCA_964424155.1 uncultured Chitinophaga sp. | reverse complement strand
ATTGATGAATTGATATTTTTCGTGTTCTTTCGTGTGATTTCGTGGCCAAACTTCTAACCTGTTTTAATAACAATCCATGTAAATCCGTGTAACTGTGGCAAAAAATCATTTCGTGTACTTTCGTGTGATTTCGTGGCCAGCTTTCAAACCTCAGTAACCCTTTTTCCAGATGGTTTTTTGATCTGCCCGATTTTCAACTACCTTCGCCACTCCTTTAAATGAACATCATTGCGATTCACTGAATTTAATTTTCTGCCCCCCCTCCTGGAAGGGATCGAAGCCTCCAATTACGAAACAGCCACCCCGGTGCAGGAACAGGTTATTCCGCCTATCCTTGCGGGAAGAGATGTGATCGCTTCCGCGCAAACCGGAACCGGTAAAACGGCCGCCTTCCTGTTGCCGGTCATGAACAGGCTGCTGGAGGATCATGTCGACGGGCAGGTTGGCGCCCTGGTTGTTGTACCCACCCGGGAACTGGCCATCCAGATTGCGCAGCATGTAGAGGGCCTGTCTTATTTCACGCACCTGAGTTCGATCGCGATCTATGGCGGGAGCGACGCACAGAATTTCGTGGCCGAAAAAAAGGCCCTGCAGATGGGCGCCGATATCATCGTGTGCACCCCCGGCCGGATGATCGCTCACCTCAACATGGGCTATGTCAACTTCAAAGGATTGAAGTTCCTGGTGCTCGATGAGGCCGACCGCATGCTCGACATGGGTTTCCAGGATGACATCAACAAGATTATTAAATCGCTTTCGGAAAACAGGCAGACCTTATTGTTTTCCGCGACCATGCCCGAAAAGATCCGGCAGCTGGCGAGAAGGATCCTGAAAGACCCCGTTGAGATCAATATTGCCATTTCCAAACCGCCCGTCCGGATCGTTCAGCGGGCTTATGTAGTGTACGAACCGCAAAAACTTCCCCTGGTAAAAAAGCTGCTGAAGGAAACACCTTATAAGAACGCGCTGGTCTTTTGCAGCCGCAAGCAATCTGTCAAGCAACTTACCCGGGAATTGAAACACGGAAAACTGAATGTGGCAGAGATCCACAGCGACCTGATGCAGTCGGAACGGGAAAATGTACTCGGCGCGTTTACTTCCGGACGGATCCCGGTATTGGTGGCTACCGATATCCTCAGCCGCGGTATCGACATCGATACCATTGATCTCGTCATCAATTATGATGTACCCGGCGATGGGGAAGACTATGTGCACCGGATCGGCCGCACGGCCAGAGCGGAATCAGATGGGATCGCCTGCACACTGATCAGCGAGAAAGAACAAAATAAATTCGCCCTGATAGAAAGACTCCTGGAAAAGGAAGTGGAGAAAGTGCCCGTTCCCCCGGAACTGGGACCGGCGCCGGTCTATCAGCCCCGCTTGCGAAGCGGCGGAGGAAAAGGAAGACCCCAAAAACGTTTCTTCCGCGGTAAACCCAAAGGGCGGTAAGGCTTTTCTTCATTAGATTCGCAGCTACATACAGGAATAAACATGAAAAGATACCTGGCCGCTTTCAGCGTATGGATAACCCTCGCTGTTATCAATAGCTGTTCACCTTCCGGATACGCCAAAACCAATAAAACCTATAAGAAACAGGTTAAATCATTTGCCCGCCTGCTGGCGGAATATCCCGTGAAGGATTCCGCAGGACTACCCTATGCGCCGGAGTGGGTGGGAACGACCAACCTGTCCATGCGGAGGCCCAATTTTGTGATCATTCACCACACCGCGCAAAACAGTTGCGAACAAACGCTGAAAACGTTCACCCTGCCCCGTACCCAGGTGAGTTCCCATTATGTGATCTGCCGCGACGGCACGGTATATCACATGCTGAACGATTTGTTACGGGGACATCACGCCGGGGTGAGCAAGTGGGGCAATACCACGGATCTGAATTCCACCAGTATCGGGATTGAGTTGGATAATAACGGCTACGAATATTTTCCCGAAGCGCAGATCAGCAGCCTGCTTACGTTGCTGGATCGCCTGAAAAAGGCCTACTCCATACCTGCCGCCAATTTTATCGGGCACGGGGATATCGCGCCCACCCGGAAGAATGATCCCAACTGGCGATTTCCCTGGAAACTGCTATCCGAAAAAGGATTTGGTCACTGGTACGATGATCCCGCGGGGGTTCAGCTGCCCGCCGGTTTTGATCATTTACAGGCCCTTCGCGTGGTGGGGTTTGATATAAAAGACACGGCGGCCGCCATCCGGGGATTTAAAAGACACTGGTTGCAGGATACCACCCGTGGGTTGTCCGATGACCAGAAAAAAGTTTTGTACCAGCTCAGCCGGAAATATCAGTGAAGCTCTCCCGCTGTTTCATGATCATCATACTGGTCGCGTAACCGAAGTAATTCTTCCTTCAGTTGCCGTATTATTTTTTCGTGCGCCGCGGAGCGGATGAGGTTGTGCTGTTCGTTCGGATCTTTTTTCAGGTCATACAATTCCCATTCATTCACCGGGTAAAAATAAATGAGTTTGTACCGTTCGCTACGCACGCCCAGGTGCTGCAGCACGGTGTGATCCGCGTTGTATTCATAATAATGGTAATACAGGCTGTTTCGGGCCAGCGTTTTTTGCTGTCCGGTAAGCAGCGGAACCAGGCTGATCCCCTGCATCCATTCCGGTACGGCTGCCCCCGCCGCATTTAAAAAGGTGGGTGCGTAATCGATCGTTTGAACCATAGTATTGCTCACACTTCCCGGGCGGATCCGTCCCGGCCAGCGCATGAGTAAAGGTGTGTTCATGGATACTTCGTACATCCAGCGTTTGTCAAACCATCCGTTTTCCCCCAGGTACATACCCTGGTCGCTGGTGTATACCAGCAGGGTGTTGCCGGTAAGATCGTTTTTATCCAGATAATCGAGCAGCCGCCCGATGTTTTCATCCACCGAAGCCACACAGGCCAGGTAGTCCTGCATGTACCATTGAAATTTTAATTTGAGCAATTCCCTGCCGGAGGGTCTTTTTTCCTTCAGCACCCGTCCCCTTTCGGCATAGATCTCCTTCATGCGTTTCCGGTCAACTTCAGGCACCCGGTTGAAAATGGCGTTGTAATACGTGACTTCCCTGGCGGATGGTTTCAGTTCCGGGATATCCTCCAGGTCGGCCGGGTCCACTTTCAGATCACTGCATAGTTGCATGTCATGCAGGATACTCATGGTTTGTTTGCGCCAGGCGGTGCCATGACCGGCCGTATCGGTGAAAAGGGTCGGGGGTTCGGGAAATATTTTTGTATGATAGGCTTCGATATATTTCAGCGGGGCATGGAAAAAACGGTGTGGCGCTTTGTGATGTACATGCAGCATGAAGGGTTTATTCCGGTCACGGTTATCCAGCCAGCGGATGGCCTCATCGGTTATAACATCACTGGCATAACCATGGTAGGTGGAGGTATCTCCCTTCATAGAAATAAACCGCGGCTCAAAATACAACCCCTGTCCCGGCAGAATATTCCAGTAATCGAAACCGGTCGGGTACGAATGCAGGTGCCACTTCCCGACAAGGGCGGTTTGGTAGCCTGCCTGCTGTAACAGTTTGGGGAGGGTGATTTTGGAAGAATCGAACCGCGTCCGGTTGTCTTTCACCCCGTTTTTATGCGAGAACTGCCCGGTGAGCACCGTGGCCCGCACCGGGCCGCAGATCGAATTGTTTACAAACGCTTTATTGAAAAGCATGCCTTCTCTGGCAATACGGTCAATATGGGGAGTGCTGATCAGTTTTTTGCTATAAGCGCTGATGGCATCGGCATCATGGTCGTCGCTCATGATATAGATGATGTTGGGACGTTGCTGGGCCGCAGAAAGCCCGGAGACGAATAAGGAAAGTAAGAATAAGCGCATAGCAAATTGTTAAGTATCCTAAGATAGGCAGAATTGCAATAGCATAATTGGCCGGGTGATTCTTTTATGAGTTCCATGTAAACTATAACTGAATTATTGTTAGGAGGCTGAAAATATACCGGATCATCCGTTATTTTTTTTCGTATTTTATCTGGCTTAATTCACGGCGAAATGAAAAAATCATTCCCTGTACTTGTTATTATTACTGTGGCAGCCTTCCTGGTATCCATGACTATTTACAGTCAGACGAAAACGGAAAGGTCAATACCCTCCATCCTGCATACGGTTACACATGCCAATGCAACTTGTTACGGGTACAAAAACTGTAATGCCTGCAAAAACTGCAAGTATTGCAAGCATTGCGCAAAAGATGGCGGATCCTGTGGGGTATGTAAGTAATTGGTGTTGTATTGAAAATCCCAATCACAGTTCCGGCAAATTCTCATACTCCTTTTTCTCAATCACCGTTTCATCATCCGCTTTTCTTGTGCGGATCGTATTCACCGGCCAGGCTTCCATTTTTGAATCACTGATTTCAAAATGCAGGATGCGGTCCAGGGCATTATCCGTCAGGTCCGGGTCCAGCCATTTTATAGCCAGCTCTTTATCCAGGATCAGCGGCATGCGGTTGCTGTTGGGACCGGAATTATGGATGGTGGCCACCAGGCGGTTTCCCGGTCTCGTCACGATGGCGAAGGTTCCAACAGCCTCCCCGGTTTCGGGGTCGGGTAGGGGAGAATAATTATACAATCCCGCGAAACAGAAAACCGGTTCATTTTTCAGCCTGATAAAATAGGGCACTTTCTTTTTCAGTCCCGCGTCATAATGCTCAAAGAAACCGGTGGTGAACACCAGGCACCGCTGATGACGAATCCGGTGCCAGACCGATCGTTTGTCGCCGATGATCTTTTCACTCCGCGCGTTGGCCATGCTGGAACGATACTCCTTGATCTTCTCCGGCGTATTCATGTAATCGGCGATCACGCCCCATTCAAACAATTTTATCTTGTATCCGTCTTCATTGATCACTACGGGCCAGGCGCCGAATGCCTGCGCCACGCGATGCCAGGTGGGATCGAATACAATCCGTTCACCAGGGTGTATGTCAAGATAGTCGCTGATCAGTTTGATATTACAGAAGAAACTCATGTCGTAACACATGGCAGGGGATTTGAAGAATCTAAAGGTACTTAGGTTTTACAGGCTTTGGTTCGCCGGGGAAACGAAAGTATTGCAGGATCTCTTTTGCCGTATCCGGGAAATCTTATGCGGACAATATATTCCTTCCTGTCCAAAATCATAGTTTACCCCTTTTCGCCGGTGTTAACTTTATTATATAATCAGCTGCATGAAGTTATTTTTATTACCGGTGCTGCTCTTTGCTCTTTTCGGCATCCCACTAAGTGCCCGGGATATAACCGATACGGTTCCTGCGGGAAATAATTATCTTGAAAAAAGCAGGAAACAGAAGACAGATGCCTGGAGCCTTGCGGGAACCGGTACCGCTTTGCTGATCACGGCTATGGTCATCCCGAGAGGTGATGAACAGGGATATAGTGCCCTCAGTCTTTATACCCAAAAAGAGTATGAGAACGATGGACTAAAGGCGGTGATCAGTTTAGCCGGAATAGCCTGACTGGGTGTAAGCATACCCCTTTTCATCGCTTCAGGGAAGAACAGGCGACGGGCGGAAAACATCAGCTTGCATATCCGCAACAGCGCCCGGGGTATTCCGATGGTAAATGGTTATTCTCCGTCACGGCACCCGGAACTGATGGTACGGCTAAAATTCTGAACGTCACTCTCCGCCACAAAAGTAACAGCCGCTGTTACCGGTCTTTTCCTGTATGAGGGATCTTTATTCCTGCATCAGTCAATAGTATTCAATCTCGTCGAGATGCACTTCCGTTTGCTGTCCTTTCCAGAGCAGGGCGATGAAAAGTTCACCATACCTTTCTTTCAGCGTTACATTCAGTTTATGCGCAGGGGAATAGTTCCACCAGGGGATTTTTTCCCTTACATACCGGCTGAGCCTTAATTTAAACCCTTCGCCGGGTTTCCATTTTTTCGGGAGCAGGTTAATATACACACGGTATCCTTCCGGCTGCCTGGACGCCTTTCTCAGTTTTTCGAGATGGAGGGGATCCTCGCTATCATATAAGAAACGGCAGGGATCCTTCATCAGCAACCGCATGTGACGCTCCGCCCGTTCCCTGTCCACCTCATGTCTTCCGTAATGCGTAAGCAACAGGGATTTTATTTCCGGATCCGGACCGGTACGGCTTCCCCGTTTGTATTCCTGCCGCACAAAATACATCGGCTGCCGGAGCATCGCTTCGAGCAGGCCGGGGGTGAGCAGGGTGTATGGATTCAGCATGGGCTTCATTTTATTTCATACAGTTCATCCCATCGGGTGGTGAATCGCTTGCTCCGCAGTTCCTGCCGCATTTTCCAGTTGCGTTCCAGTCCGGAGGCCGCGTACTTGATGATATCGTTTCGCTGGCTGAAGTTGATATTGTCAATGGCCTCCATCAGCCGGCGGTGAGGGTAGGGGCTTCCGCCGGTAAACAGGTCGGCCTGTATCGAGTTATCGGGCACCAGTCCGCCGAGTATGACTCCGGCCTTCAGGTACTTGAGTCCGGGCTCGAACAGTTTTTCCGCCAGCGGCAGGGCATGCTGAATCAGTTGCGCCGTATCGCAGGTGGCCCGGGGCAGGCGGGTGTACTGGTAGCGCGACTGCGGGTTATATTCATATTTCTCATTTCGCCGGCCGTTGGTTACCACGAACACCTGCAGCGAGCCGGCCGCGTGGTACTGGCGTCGCAGTTTTTCGGCGGCGCGTGAAACATAAGTGGCCACCGCTTCTTTTATTTCGGCCAGGGTGAAAGCCGGTTTCCCGAACATCCTCGTGGTGGCGATCATTTTTTTTACTTCCAGCGGGTCCTTCATCGGGATGCAGGGAATGCCGCGGAGTTCTTTGATCAGCCGCACGCCCACCACGCCGCCCAGGTGCTTGCGCGCCCATTCCTCGGGCATGTTGCGCAACTGCCAGCCGTTATCGATGCCCAGATGATGAAGCTTGACCGCGTACTGCCGGCCCACGCCCCAGATATCATCCACATAGGTTTTTTCCAGCGCCTCCCTGATCTCGTGTACCGTTTGCAGTACCATCACGCCCCCCGATTCCTGTTTATTTTTTTTCGAAAGCCGGTTCGCCACCTTGGCCAGCACCTTCGAGGGACCGGCCCCGATCGACACCTTGATCCCCGTCCACTGTTCGGTGGTTTCCTTGATATTCCGGCACACGCTGTTCAGGTCCTCCGCCCGGAACCGGTCCATTTCCAAAAAGGCCTCGTCAACAGAGTACACTTCCACTTTTTCCTCACCCGCCAGGTGCCGCAGCGTATCCATCACCCGGCTGCTCAGGTCGCCATAGAGGTTGTAGTTGCTGGAAAAGACGGCCACCCGGTTTTGCTCGATGATCTCCCGGTTCTGGTAATAGGGCGCGGCCATGCCCACCCCGATCTTCTTGGCCTCATCGGTGCGGGATATGATACAGCCGTCGTTGTTGCTCAGCACCACAACGGGCCGGTTGTCCAGGTCCGGGCGAAAAAGCCTTTCGCAGGAACAATAAAAACTGTTGCAATCGACGATGGCTATCATCTTGTTCTTTGCCTCCCCGGACGGCGGTCAAAGACCCCGTCCGCGGGAGGAGTTAATAATACGACCTCTTTACGGTCAA
>CAYRHU010000104.1:0-9534 GCA_964424155.1 uncultured Chitinophaga sp. | reverse complement strand
CGATCTTCGTGACCATCCGGTTCAGGAAATATTTATCATGGCTCACGATCACCACGGCCCCGGGATAATGGACCAGGTATTTTTCCAGCCATTCAATGGAAGGAAGATCCAGGTGGTTGGTCGGCTCGTCCAGCAATAACAGATCCGGTTGCTGCAGGATCATTTTGGCCAGCAGCACGCGCATCCGCCAGCCTCCGCTGAATTCCCGGTAGGGTCGCTGCAGGTCGGTATTTGAAAAACCAAGCCCCTGCAGAACTTCTTCCGTTTTATGATGAATATTATACCCTCCCAGGGTTTCCATTTCATGGAGCCGGTCGCTGTAATCATGCAGGGTCTTCTCATCCCCGGTTTTTTCCAGCTCTTTTCCAAGTTCCTCGATCTCTTTCTCCAGTTGCAGCACTCTTTCAAAGGCGCCCAGCGCCACCTGCAGTATCGAATCATTTGTATCAAAACTGAGCAGGTCCTGGTGCAGGTACCCGATCGTCGTGCCCCGGCTTCTTTCCACGGTACCTTTCGAAGGCTGGTATTCGCCCACCAGCAGTTTCAGCAGGGTGGATTTGCCGGTACCGTTATAACCGATCAGGCCGATCCGTTCACCGGGCTGTATATGCCAGGTGGCATCCTCCACGATGGTCCTCGCGCCAAATTCGAATGTTATATTTTGTAATCCGGCCAGCATGCTGTAAAAGGGTTGTTCAGGTTATGTCAATGGTCAAAGGTCAATGGGCAATGGGCAATGGGCAATGGGCAATAAAACGGGACCCAATTTCATATTTAATTTTACAATTCCGAACCCTCTCACGACTCACGACTCACGACTCACCATTCACAAAAAGCTAAAAGTGCGCAAAAATAACACAAAGCGGCCCATCCTCATCCTGTACCCGGTTATCTTTGCAAATCTTTCAGGATTGGGTCAACCAATTACCTGTTGGCTTGTTACCGCTTTATGCAAAAATCCGTTACGCTGTTGCTGTGGGCGCTGTGCATGCATGCCGCTTATTCACAAAACCCGTCCGACCGGGATCGCTTTGTGCTCAACGGCTATATCCGGGACAGCCTTTCCGGCGAAACGATCATCGGGGCGACTATCGGCGTAAACGGCCAGTCGAAGGCGGTGACCAGTAATCAATACGGATTTTATTCCATCACGCTTGAAAGGGGGACTTATTCCATTTCTGTTTCTCACGTGTCGTATTTGGGCAAATCATTCACCGTAACCCTCGACAGCAACCTGTCGGTCAACGCCGAACTGATGTCCCGTTCGGACGCGATCGCCGAAGTGGTGGTGTACAGCAAGCGCCGCGACGGAAATATCCGGAACGCCCAGATGGGTAAGGTCGACCTGACCATGAACCAGATTAAGAATATTCCGGCGTTCATGGGAGAAATCGACCTGCTGAAAGCCCTGCAACTGCTCCCGGGGGTGCGAAACGCCGGGGAAGGCAACTCGGGTTTTTATGTAAGAGGAGGGGGGCCGGATCAGAACCTGATCATCCTGGATGATGCGGTTGTATACAATCCCGGTCATTTATTCGGATTTTTTTCCGTTTTCAATTCCGACGCTATTAAAAATGTTTCCCTTATCAAGGGGGGTATGCCGGCACAGTACGGGGGACGGCTCTCCTCGGTGGTAGACATCGTGATGAAGGACGGGAATAATCAGAAATTACAGGTCGACGGGGGGATCGGGCTGGTGGCTTCGCGCTTTTCCATACAGGGACCCCTGAAAAAAAACAAAGCTTCTTTTATCGTTTCCGCGCGGCGTACCTATATCGACGCGGTGATCAAACCATTTATAAAGAAAAGCAGCAGTTTCTACGGCTCGGGGTATTATTTCTATGACCTGAACGCCAAGGTGAATTACCGTTTTTCCGAAAAAGACCGGCTCTACCTGAGCGGTTATTTCGGACGCGACGTGTTTGATTTCGTGAACGGCAAGCGTTCCTTTAAAACCAATATTCCCTGGGGTAATTCCACGGCCACCCTGCGATGGAACCATGTTTTCAACCGCCGGTTGTTTGCCAATACCACACTGGTGTATAACGATTATAAATTCAATTTCTCCGCCAGCCAGGAAAATTTCGAGATCGGGCTTTCATCCGGTATCAAGGACGGAACCCTGAAAACGGATTTTGACTATTACCCCTTACCCAATCATAAGCTGAAGTTCGGGGGCATGCTCACCTATCATAAATTCATTCCGAATGTGGCCAGCGGGCGGCAGGACTCGGTCATATTCCGGCCCAACAATGAAAGCAACAAATACGCCACCGAGGCGGCTTTGTATATCCAGGACGACTGGGAACTCGGTGAAAAATGGAAGATCAATTACGGGCTGCGTTACACCAGCTTCACGCAGGTGGGGCCCTATACCCGCTATGTGCGGGACGCGGATGGCAATAAAACCGACAGCACGGTGTACGGCGATCTGAAACCGGTGAAAACCTATGGCGGACTGGAACCGCGGGTAACGATACGCTACGCCCTCGATGCGACGACCTCGCTGAAAGCCGCCGTGTCGCGCAACTACCAGTACATACACCTGGTGAGCAACTCCGGCAATTCGCTGCCCACCGATCTGTGGGTGCCCAGCACTTACCTGGTAAGACCCCAGATCAGCTGGCAATACGCGGCCGGGATTTTCCGGAATTTCGCGGATAACCAATTCGAGACATCCATCGAAGTGTATTATAAGGACATGAAGAACCAGCTTGATTACAAGGAGGGATACACGCCATCTTTAAAAGATCCGGAAGAGGAATTCGTTTTCGGGAATGGCTGGAGCTACGGGGCCGAGTTCCTGGTCAGTAAACAGAGGGGGCAGTTCACCGGCTGGGTGGGCTATACCTTATCCTGGACCTGGAGAAAGTTTTCGCAATTGAATGACGGGGACAAATTCCCCACGCGGTACGACAGGCGTCATGACCTTTCCGTGGTGGCCAACTATGAAACCAGCCGCAAGTGGAAATTCGGTGCCGTGTTTGTTTACGGTACCGGCAATGCCATCACCCTGCCCGAACGATTTTATTTCATTAATGGCGTGCTCACCCAGGAATACAGCCGGCTCAACCAGTACCGCATGCGGGCCTATCACCGGCTGGATCTTTCGGCTACTTATACCCCCGTTCCAAAAAAGAAAAGGAAAGTGCAGGGATATTGGGTATTCAGCGTGTACAATGCCTACAGCCGGCTCAATCCTTACTTCATCTACTTCGACCAGGAAGGAAGCGCCGCGAATGGCGACCTGAAAGTGGAAGCCAAACAGGTGTCCCTGTTCCCCGTTATTCCCGCTGTGACCTGGAACTTTAAATTTTAACCCGCGACCGGTTCCCGGAATTTGGCAGCATTGCGCAAAGCGATTAGTTTTATACTTTCCCCGCCCCTGTAAAGCTTCAACGTACCTGTATACCTGTTAACCACTAAACCAACATATGAGTACGTATTTTATCAAGACCGAAACCGGACAGGAGGGACCCTTTACCGCGGCGGAGTTAATATCCAAAGGTATTACACCCGATACCGCCATTCTGAAAGAAGGAACTGAGGAATGGACCACTGCCGGTGCTATCGATGAACTTAAATCCTTATTGGCCGTTCCGGAAACCCCGGCACCGGCAGAGAACATGGCAACGGAAGCTACCACACCTGTTGCAGCGGAAAAAACTGACGAATCGAAAGCGCCTGTAACTACTGCCAGTGCCGACGCCAGCGGTGAATCCACTGCAAAAAAAGCAGCAGTTGCTGCGTCTTCCGCCGCAACCGCGGTGCCGGTTGCCAAAGCGGGAAAAAAAGCCGGGAGCGCGGTCATCGGCTGGCTGCTTTCCTTCGCGGCCATTGCGGGAACCGGGTATTATGTTTACCAGGATATCGAAAAGAATAAAAATCCTTCCGAAGCCGCCGGCACCGTTTTGCAAACAGAACCTGAGGCTACCGGGGATCAAACTGTTACTGGTAATACCGATACAACAATAGCGGTAACGGAGATGTCCCCTGAAGATACAAGCACAGCTCCCACGGAAACCGTAGCGGAAAATGTGGCACCCGTTGCCGTTACTACCACTCCTGCCAAAGACCCCGCCGCGGTAAAGAAAGCGGAGGAGGACAGGAAAAAACTGCTGGCAGCACAGGCTAAAAAGAAAGAAGATGAAAAAAAGCGGCTCCAGGCAGAGGCACAGAAAAAAGAAGCCGCGGCGGCAGCCGTGAGAGAAACCGCGCTTCGTAATAACTGGGCCCGGTATGTGACCGTCGGTTCATATAAGATCGAAGGGGACGACAAAGTGAAACCCTTCACCATTCCCGTCAATAACGGGTATTCCGTTCCGCTCGACAAAGTGACCCTGCGGGTGGATTACCTGAAAAAAACAAAACAGGTGGCTTCCGAAACCCTGGTGCTGACCAATTTAGGGGCCAACAGCACGCAAACGGTCCAGGCCACAGGAAACAAGAAGGGACATACCGCCAATGTTTATATTGTGGGGATCAACAGCAGCAGATTACATTTCTGCTACCCGGTTCATAATGGTAACCCCGCTGATCCGTTTTATTGTAAATAGTACCGGATTTAAGAGAATTAGACTTTGAGTATTTAGTATTGAGAATTGAGAATTGAAGATTTTCTGGATTTGAGAAGTAATGTTTCTTAAATCATAACGGATCCAAACAAAAAGGGCCGTCTCCGCGTAATCGGGACGGCCCATGTTTTTATACGAAGTGATGATTATTGTGTTTTGGTTGTATCAGTCGCAGCGGGAGGTTGTGTTGCGCCACCCATCATCTTCATTACTTCGGCAGGTTCCATAAAGGTCCAGTGTTCCACCACTTTTCCATCCTTGAATTTGGAAAGTTCGACCGAACTGCCGTCAATCTTATCACCCGCCTTCATACCCATCATATCGGCGGTTAAGGTGCCGGATACTTTCATCCAGGACATCACATACTCATCATCGGCCAGTTCTTTCAGGATCTCCGATTTCATATCCGTCATGCCTTCCACCATCTTTGCCATTTCGGCCTTTATGTTCTCAAGTCCTTTTACATCTCCCTGCTGACCGGCGTGATCAACGGCGTCTGCCGCGATATAATCACCCAGCTTGGAGAAATCCTTTGTTTCGAAACATTTTGTGATGGCCTGGTTGGCTTCCAGGTTCTTTTTGGCGGCGGCCGACAATCCGCCTTCCTCTTTGGCGGTGCAGGAGCTGAGCAGCAGCGTTATACCTGCCACCAATGGTAGTAACATCTTTTTCATGTTGGTTTTTTTGGTTTATGAATGTTGAACGAAATACAATGGAAAATTCAGAGGGGGAGGATCCGGAAAGGGTAAGTTATGAACTTCAGGAATAATCCGCAAATGATCAGGGCAATCGTTGCGTACTGGCCGGTTTCTCATAGATAAACCGCACCATCGCGTTCTTCTGGTCATCCGAAGTAAGGTACAGCTGGTAGCGCTTATCTCCCGCGTTCACGATCATCAGGGCCGTGTTGGGGGGGATGGATCCCAGGTTCTCGCCCACCATGATCAGTTCCTGCTCCTGCCGTTTCAGGTCGATCCGTACGGTGATGGAAACGGGTTTGGTCGTAAGTCTTCTGCCCGTTACGATGGGCATCCCGTTGGCGTATACTGAAATAGTATCCCCGTCGATCTGCCCGTTGTCATAAAAATCGATCTGGATATTGCCCGTATCCACCCGGATCTCTTTCACCAGTTCCACTTTCCGTTTGGTAAGCGAGGGTGGAAGTTTGAATTCCGGCTTGAAGGTGGACTTATCAAACCGCGTCAGCACCAGGGTTCCGGGATCGCAGGCCGTTTTGCCATCCGTGGCTTTACCGGTCCAGGATCCGCGCAACTGCTCTTCCGTAACCACATTGCCCCCGCCCTTATGATAACTCAGCACATATCTTTTAACACAGGGCACACAGTCTTCCCGGATTTTGAAGGTGACCACCCCGGTTTCCTGGATCAGGATCAGGTTGCTGTCTTTTTTAAAAATGCCTTCGAAGTTTTCCCGCACATAATTGAGGGAATCGGAGAAATGATAGGCCGAACCCGTGATCCGGCTGCCCGCCACCTGCAGCTGCAGTTCGATATTATATACGGGGAAACAACCGCCCGGCGCCATCACCAGTTTTCCCTTCCAGATGCCATTGATATCCTGCCCCTGCGTAAGGGTACTGGCAAGAAGAAAAAGATATAGTAGCGATCGCCGGATCATTCGGGAGGAAAAATAATTCAATTTGCAGTGGCCCGGCTGAAAATTACAGAAACGGTCAGTCCTTACTCCTGTTTCCGGTATTTGAACCGTACAACGGCATTTTTCTGTTCGGTAGACGTAATACGTACATCAAACCGTTGCTCGCCCGCTTCCACCACCATCAGGGAGGTATTGGGAGGAATGGTACCAAGATTTTCCGCCACCATGGTCAGCTCGTGTTCGCTGTCGTCCTCATCCATTTTTATTTTAACGATCAGGGGCGAGGCAGTCAGCCTTTTCGAGGAGAGTACCAGCTTGTTATCGAGATAAACGGAAATCGTATCCCCGTCGATCTCTCCGTTGTCGTAAAGTTTTACGGTCACTTCTTCCTCGCTGACGGTAAAAATCTTCACCAGTTCGTTCTGCCGGTTTTTGATCACGGCCGGCTGTGGGATCACCACTTTCGGCGCCGGGGGTTTGGTACCCGGGTTGGTCAGGATCTTTTTGGCCGTATCCGTTTTCGTGACAACAGGTGCATCCGGTTTTTTTACAGGACTGGTGACCGGCGGTTTCACCGGGTTATTGTTTTTGGTAACGGGCGGATTGGTCACCGGTTTTTTCTCCGGATCTTTTTTTACCGGTGGCGCCTCGTTGACGATCACCTTCCGGGTCTTGATCCTGTCTTTCAGGAAAGGTTCCACATAAAAATCGGTGGTGCTCACTTTTCGCAGAAAGACCTTTCCGCCCCCGCAATCGCCCCATTTGCCGGTGGAGGCGGAACTGTACCTGTTTTCAAATTTGCCCAGGTAAGTGCCCTCCAGAAATTCCTCTTTTCCCGATTTGGAATAATTGAGGTTATAATTCATGATACAGGTGCCGCCCCCCATGGTGCTTTTCACTTCCACGGTCTTGATCTCACGTATCCGCAGGGAAGAAGCGTTGCGGACAAAATTGCCCGTCATGGTGGCTTTCCCGTAAAACCGTACATCGAGATAGGAGTAGGAGACGCCGGTGGTGCCCGAGTTCCCGTTTTGCAGCACCTGGAACTCCAACTTGTAATATTCGCCGCTTTCAGTGATAAAATAGCCTTTCCAGATCCCGGTTACATCCTGTGCCGGGAGGCTTAGCACACTGCAGGCAATCAATACGAGGGTTAATATTGAATTCCGGGGCCAAATTCGCCTCATAACGGGGTCAAAACTAATGAATAACTCGTAAGTGACTGATGGAACTCCGGCAATAGTTTGTTAATTTTGCAGTCCCTAAAATTCAGGGAATCAATTACAATATGATCAAGATAACATTACCGGACGGTGCGGTCAGGGAATACGAAAAAGGGATTACCGCCATGGAGGTGGCAAAGTCCATATCCGAGGGACTGGCCCGCAAGGTGCTGGCCGCGGATATCAACGGCCAGGTTTGGGATGCCACCAGGCCAATTCATGAAGATGTGTCGCTGAAACTGCTGACCTGGAATGATACAAATGGCAAAAGCACGTTCTGGCATTCTTCCGCTCACCTGATGGCCGAGGCCGTGGAAGCGCTATTCCCTGGGGTGAAATTCTGGGTGGGTCCGCCGGTGGAGAATGGTTTTTATTACGATATGGACCTGGGCGACCGGAAAATGTCGGATGAGGACCTGGCCGCACTGGAAAAAAAGATGAATGAACTCGCGAAAAAGAACAGTGATTATATCCGGAAGGAGATACCCAAAGACGAAGCGGTAAAATATTTCGCGGAGAAGGGCGATGAATATAAACTGGACCTGCTGAGCAACCTGAACGACGGCGATATCACATTTTACACACAGGGAGCCTTTACGGATCTCTGCCGCGGTCCGCATATTCCACATACGGGACTGATCAAGGCCATCAAGCTGATGAGCATTGCCGGGGCTTACTGGAAAGGAGATGAGAAGAATAAAATGCTCACACGGGTATATGGCGTCACCTTCCCTACACAGAAAGAACTGGATGAATACCTGCAGTTGCTTGAAGAGGCCAAAAAAAGGGACCATCGCAAACTCGGTAAGGAACTCGGCATCTTTACCATGGATGATGATGTGGGACCGGGTCTGCCTTTATGGTTGCCCAATGGTACCATTATCATTGAAGAACTGGAGAAACTGGCCAAGGAAACCGAACTCGCTGCCGGGTATAAAAGAGTGGTAACGCCTCATATCGCCAAGGAAAGCATGTACCTCACCAGCGGACACCTGCCGTATTACGAAGACAGCATGTACCCGCCGATGGTGCTCGAGGGACAGAAGTACTACCTCAAAGCCATGAACTGTCCGCATCACCATAAAATTTTCGCGGCCGAGCCCCGGAGTTACAAGGAACTCCCGCTCCGGCTGGCGGAATATGGCACCTGTTACCGTTATGAGCAAAGCGGCGAACTCTTCGGTTTGATGCGCGTGCGCTGCCTGCATATGAACGACGCGCATATTTATTGCACCCGGGAACAGTTCTATGACGAATTCCGGGCGGTGAACGATATGTACCTGAAGTATTTCAGCATATTCGGAATTGATAAATACGTGATGCGGCTTTCCCTTCACTCGCCCGATAAACTCGGCAAGAAATATGTGAACGAGCCGCAACTCTGGATCGAGACTGAAGCCCTGGTGCGGGATGTGCTGATCAAAACCAATACGCCCTTTATCGAGGTGCAGGACGAGGCGGCCTTTTACGGTCCCAAGATAGACGTGCAGATCTGGAGTACGATTGGCCGGGAGTTTACCCTGGCCACCAACCAGGTGGATTTCGCGCAGGGACGGAGTTTCAAGCTGGAATTCGCCACCCCCGACAACAGGGCCGAAACCCCGCTGATCATTCACAGGGCCCCCCTGGGTACACATGAGCGCTTTATCGGGTTCCTGCTGGAGCATTATGCGGGACGCTTCCCGCTGTGGCTGGCGCCCGTGCAGGTCAAGATCCTGCCGATCAGCGATAAGTTCCTGGATTACGCGAACGAGATTTCCCGGATACTGAAAAAAGCGGATATTCGCAGTGAGGTGGATGACCGGAATGAAAAGATCGGTAAGAAGATCCGCGACACCGAACTGCTCAAAGTTCCCTATATGCTGGTAGTGGGAGAAAAAGAAATGAGCGAACGGAAAGTGGCGGTGAGGAGACAGGGCAGGGGCGACCTGGGTGTTAAACCGGTGGAAGAATTTCTACAGGAAACCCGGGCCGAGATCCTGGAACGCAGATCGGAATAAATGTATTTTAGTCATCCCAGTTCCTGGTTGGGATCGAAACCATAAAACAAATATGCTCTCTTTCAGGACGGGAGCCTAACCAAACAATTTAAATGGCAGTACCACAAAAACCCGGAGGCG
>CAYRHU010000103.1:0-10228 GCA_964424155.1 uncultured Chitinophaga sp. | reverse complement strand
TGGGGATCTCTTCGCCTTTATTGCGGGCATAGAAACCGTTTTGCAGGTAGTTGTGTTCCATCGTGCTGGCCGAAGCGATCGCGTTATAACCGCAGTGGTGGTTGGTGAAGATCAGTCCTTCGGCGCTCACGATCTCGCCGGTGCATCCGCCGCCGAAGATGATGATGGCATCTTTGAGCGAAGGTTTATTGATATTGTAGAGTTGTTCTTTGGTGAGCTTCAAACCTTTTTTCACCATTTCATTATACACCTGCTGCCCGAGCAGCAGCGGCAGCCACATGCCTTCGTCGGCGAACGACTTGAAGAAAAGGCCGATGGCAAGAACGATCGTCAGGAAATATTTCTTCATAACGCAAATTTTAATCCGCAAACCTACGTAAAAAGGGGCACGAAAAAGCTGAACTTTCTCCAAATACATTATCTTAAGGCCCCAATTGATTGCTTATGAGTTCCAGGCATTTGTCTGCTATTTTCCTCTGTACAACACTGTTACTGGCCGCCTGCGGCAAGAAAGGCGATACCCCCGCACCGCCCCCGCCACCCACACCCGGATGTGCGACCAATACTTCACCCCTCAACGGGGCTTTTGTAAATATGGGAACCACGATCACCTTCAACTGGTCTGCCGTCAGCGGGGCCACAGGGTATGATGTGTATCTCGGCGCATCGGCAGCCACCGCGGTTGTCATTGCTCCCAATGTTACGGGCACCAGTTATAATTACAATGTACCCACTTTCGCCTCCAGCCAGGCTTTGTTCTGGTATGTGATGCCTAAATTTTCAAGCGGCGGACCGGCCTCCTGTACTTCAACGGCCAGTTCCTTTACCGCACTTACCATACAGACTCCTCCCGGTTTCGGTTATTACGTGGTGGGCTATTTTCCTTCCTACCGGAGCCTGGCGGATGTGCCGGATGTAAAATTCCGGATGACCAATGTAGTGGTCTATGCTTTTTATAATGTGAACAATGCCGGGGGCTTGTCCGCGCCTTCTTCCGCTACGGCGAGTCTCACGGCGGTGAGGGACAAGGCCAGGGCCAATAATGCAAAAGTTTTTTTAGGCATCAATGATGGTTCGGGCGATGGTAAAACCAATTTCACCAATATGGCGGCCACCGCAGCGGGGCGTAATAATTTTATCCGGCAGGTGATGAATGCCGTCAGGACCAATGATCTCGACGGGGTGGATATGGACTGGGAGTTTCCCACCACCTCCAATGGCACGGACATTACGTTTACCGCGCTCATGAAAGAACTTTCCGACTCGCTTCACCGCGACGGGCGTTATTATTTATCCGCCGCGATCACGGCCGGGAAATACGCGGGCGGCAACCGCGATGCGATCCGCAACGAGATCTTCCCTTACGTGGATATGTTTAACATCATGGCCTATGATGATTTCAGCACCACCACCCCATACCGGCATCACAGTGATTACGTACTGGCGCAAACCTGTCTCAATTACTGGCTCACCACGCGGGGTATGCCTGCCTCGAAATGTGTACTGGGATTACCGGCCTATGGCCGTCCTTCGGGTATCACGCAAACCAATACCGTATTGTCGTACCGCGCCATACTCGGGCAGGGCGGTAACCCGCAATATGATTCCGCCGTGGTTACGGCCGGCGGGTTTACCAACTACACCATTTATTATAACGGGCAGTACACGGTAAAGCGAAAAGCCAAACTGGCAAAGGATATCGCCAACGGCGTTATGTTATGGGAGAAATGGCAGGATGCGCCGGACGGGAATTCGTTGCTGAAGGCGGCCTGTGATACGGTTGGAAGAGCGTATTAACCGGAAAGTTGCGGGGAAAAGATCCAAGAACCGAAGATCCAAGATCCAAAAAAATTAATATTTCAAGGATAAAATTAAAAAATGGCGTGATGCATATACAATTTCCTTATGAAATGCAGGGCTTGGTTTAAACCGGTAATTATCCCGGCCTGTAAACTACGGTTTCGTTCACAGCGTTTTGTTTTTTCTTAACTCTCCTTTTTTCATCATCCGGTTGAAAATACTCCTGTGCCACTTGAATAAAATTTATTCGCTACGAAGCCTTTTTTAATTTGGTATTTGGAGCTTATTTGGATCTTGTATCTTGGATCTTGGAACTTGTCTCTCTAATTCTATAATTCCAGGGGTTCATTCAGGGTCTTCCAAAGAAGGTCCTTCAGTTCCGTAAGCCCTTTCTGGGTAACAGACGAAATAAACAGGTGCGGAATATTTGCGGGAAGTTCCTTTTCAATCGCCTCCTTCAGTTCCTCATCCAGCATATCGCTCTTGCTGATGGCGATGATGAACTGCTTGTGCAGGAGTTCGGGGTTGTATTGTTCCAGTTCGCTGACCAGTATTTCAAATTCCTTTTTATGATCGTTGCTGTCGGCGGGTATGAGGAAGAGCAGGACGGAGTTGCGTTCAATATGGCGGAGAAAACGATGACCCAGTCCTTTTCCCTCGGCCGCGCCTTCGATGATTCCGGGCAGGTCGGCGATGCAGAAACTTTTCCCGTCGCGGTATTCCACGATACCGAGGTTGGGGGTGATGGTGGTAAATGCGTAATCGGCGATCTTCGGTTTGGCGGCCGTGATCACGGATAAGAGTGTCGATTTGCCCGCGTTGGGAAAACCCACCAGTCCCACATCGGCCAGCACTTTCAGTTCGAGTATCTTCCATCCCTCCACGCCAGGCAGTCCGGGTTGCGCGTATTCGGGTGCCTGGTTGGTGGCAGTGGCAAAATGGGAATTACCCAAACCTCCTTTTCCGCCCGGGAGCCAGATCACTTCCTGCCCGTCTTCGAGGATTTCCACTTCCTGTTTACCGGTTTCTTCATCGCGCGCCACCGTTCCCAGCGGCACTTCGATGATTATGTCTTTCCCGTCGCGCCCATGTGAATTATTGGAACCGCCTTTTTCCCCGTTTTCGGCGAGTACGTTTTTGTGATACCTTAAATGAAGCAGGGTCCACAGGTTGCGGTTGCCTTTCAGTATGATATGCGCGCCGCGTCCCCCGTCGCCGCCGTCGGGTCCGCCCAGCGCGGTGAACTTATTGCGCATGAAATGCTTGTTCCCCGCACCGCCGTGACCGCTGCGGCAGAAGATCCGTATCTGGTCCACAAAATTGCTCTTCTCCAAAACCTGATTTTTATATGAAGCAGCAAAAATATACTTTAGTGATCATTAACACTTATTGTATGAAATATTGGTTGTTATTGCTGGCAGTGCCGGTGCTGACCGCTGGCGACTGCGGCAGTAAAGAGGATAAAAAACCGGGTACTCCCGGAACGGACACGACGGCGGTCCCCGCCTGTGTACAAAAACTGATAGATGACGCCTCAAAAGAGGATCCGCCCATGACACCCATGCGGGTGGATGAATATTCCTACAAGGGTAAGAAAGTGTACCTCGTAACATCGCCTTGCTGCGATTTTTACAATTTCGTGTATGACGAGAACTGCAAACAGCTCTGCGCCCCCTCGGGCGGTTTCACGGGCGGGGGAGACGGGAAATGCAGGGACTTTGATTCCACCGCGAAAAAAGTAAAGGAGATCTGGCGCTACCAGGGCAAATAAAAATGCCCCGTCAGAGCCGACAGGGCATTTTTGTCGTCAGGGACATTGTTTTATTGAACGACAATCTTTGTGCTAAAGGCCGCTTTATTCGAGCCATCGAGCACTTTAACAAGGTAAACGCCTTTTGAAGATGAAGCATCCAGTTTCACTTTTTGCACCTGGAATTCCGTATTCACGTTCACGGACTGCTGCAATACCTGGCGGCCGGTGACATCCGTAACCTGGATGGTATAGGCGCCGGGTTCGAGCTGACCGAAACGCAGTACGAACTGGTTATTGGTAACCGGGTTAGGGAAAATGCTCACCCTGCCGTCATCCGCATTACCGGAAGACTGTACCCGCATCAGTTCCATGGGAGCGGCTTCTTTTTTATTTCCGGAAACCAGTAGGTTGCTGTTGGCCAGGTCGGAGCTTTGCCAAACCGGGCCCGCGAGTGCGTAGGGAGCGGCATTCAAACTCTTCATGTCAACCGAAAAATAGGAGGGCGCCTGCATGGCGGCGCTGGCCACCAGCACGCGGTTCTCATCGTTCACAGCCGCACCGTTCACAGTGAAACCGTTCGGCAATCCTTTGATAACGCCCAGGTACTGCGCCACTTTGGATTCGATATTTATTTTAAATACATTATTGCGGGCGGTGAACACATAAAGATGGCCATCGTCATCGGCGATCATATCGCCGCCGTAGCTGCTGCAGGAGTTGTGAATGGAAATGTTTTTGTTGGCGGGATCATCCACGATGGCGCCCAGGTCAACGATGCTTGTTTTCTTTCCCGTGCTGAAACGGATCAGCTGGGTGGCGTCGTTGGTCATGGCATAACCGTTGCCGTCGGAGGCGATCACCATGCGGGTCACGATATTGCCCTGGTCGGATGATTTGACGGGTTTTCCGGTAAGGGCGAGATCGTTCACGATATAGACCTTCATGGTTTTGAGGTCGATATAGCGGAGCTGATCCACAAACATCGGGGTATAATACAACCGGTTGTTTCTTTTATCAAATGCCATGGCAGCCACTCCCGTTCCGAAGGGGGCGTTCACCCACTGGCCAAAGCGGGCATCCGTCATTGGGGCGGAGGGTTTCTTGCTGGCAGCATCGTATGACACCGCGTTGATGTCATTGCCCTGCAGTAAAACCTGGCTGTATTCACCGTTGATCAGGTTCAGTTTGCGGAGGAAGCTCCAGTTGGCGCTGTTGGGCTGCATGTCGGTGACGGCATAAGCGAAGCGGTCGGGTTGTTGAGCGGTAAGTTGTCCGGTTAATAATAATGTGCCGGAAATGAAGGATAACAGGGGTAGACTTCTTCTCATAACTGCAATTTTGAAGGGTTGTACCCGGTAATACACCGGGCGGATAAAGCAAGTTTTAAATTACATCATTTTTGGAAGCTGCAGAAGAATTTTTTTAGGGAGACGCAAATCGGGCTGATGACCGGTACTGTAAGAAAAAAGACGGCCCTGGGCCGTCTTTAAAATTAAATATGGTTATTGGGGAAGATAGCTAACGGGTAACCGAGATCTTGGCGGATTGTATTCCCTGTCCGTCAATGACCTGCAGCATATACATCCCGGGTTGAAGGCGGTTCAGGTCTTTGAGAGCGATGCTGTTGGCTCCTTCATTAACCTGGTTCTGCTGGCGGAGGAGAATTCTTCCGTTCATATCCGCAATCCTTACCTCAACAAGGCCCTTACTTTCTGTTTCAAACCGCACCGTGGCGGGTCCGCCGCTCAGGATCGGGTTGGGGCTGATCGAAAGACCGGGTTTTAGGCCATCCCTTCTGATCATGATGACATTGCTGTAAGTGAACTTATCGTCCAGGTCCATCATGCGAAGGCGGTAATAATATACATTCCCGTTTTCCTGGGCCAGGTTATCCAGGTACTGGTATTGCTGTCTTTCCAGCCCGGTACCCTGTTTGTTAACCATAGCGATACTTTCGTATGTGATACCGTCTTTGCTGCGTTCGATCGCATACCCGGAAAAATTGACCTGGTTTTCGGCTGTCCAGTTCAGGAGGGCGCCGTTGTTTTTGTAGGTGCCGGTAAAGCTCATCAGTTTTACGGGCAGGGGTATCTGCTGCGGGAAGCTGAAGCAACCGAAACGGGAGCCGTACTGCCTTACCGGTGATGTTCCGTAAGTGCCGCCGCTTTGATAATTATAATCATATCCCATGCGGAACGTGATAAATGTTTGTGGTGTGGCATAAGTAGCGGCAACTGCCACCTGGGCACAGCGGGAAACACCGGTACGTTCACATACAGATCCGGCAAATCCTTTCCAGCTTCCGCCATCTGTATAAGTATAAGGAGCCAGTTCTGTAGAGGCGTCACCATTGATCACAGAACCCGCTACATTCTGCACCACACCCGTTTCCCGGAACCAACCGCCAGTTCCAACCGTAGAGCCGTCAATATCGTAATGAATATAGTTCAGACCCTGTAGTCCGCCGTTGGGCGGAATGGTGGTCCAGTCCTGCGGCCACTGCTGGCCGGGGGTTCCGTTTTCCAGGTAAAACCGGATCGTGAACTGAACATAACCACGGACATCCGAGTTACCCAGTGAGTTGGTGGAAGACCTTATTCGGGGTGCGAAGAAGCTGGCGATACTGTTCCCATTTTGATCGGTGGCACCATCATCATCAATGCTGAAATTGGTTCCGCTCATGTTACAATTCGATTGCGATTCCACTGTAACCGTGGCATTGATCTGTTGTCCGCTAATGGTGGCAATATTCCAGTACGAATATACCGCCGGGAGCGATGTAGGGCTGCCTGAACGAAGCGTAGGGCTTGTAAAGCTGGTTACCACTGTTGAACCTCCCGGGGGACAAGTCTCGGAATTGGGTGGCGTACAGTTGTTGGAGTTACAGGTAAGCGGTGCGGGTGGCTGGGTGGGCTGCGCCTGCACCATAACGGAAAGCAAAAGAAGACACGCGAATGAAAGTAAATAATACTTTTTCATGCTCAGAGATTTTAAATGTTAACAATAAAGTGTTTGCTGTTTGGCAAACAGGTTTAACCGGGCATGGAAAAAGGCATCATTAGGATGTTAACTTCAGTGGGGCTTTCAACAGATAACGGGGAAAAATGGCTCAATTCAGAGGAGAGGAAGATAGGGGTTGATCTCACCGCGCAGTGAATCAACGAGCTGGTAAAATTATTAAATGATTTAGGTTTTTGCAAGTGTATTCAATGAATAATTTGAAAATAGAATACATTGTCAATGAGTGACTTAATTGATCCTTATTTTTCATATTCATAAAAGGAATAACACACGGGGATAAATCCATGGTTATTAATGTTTAATGTACTTACGGTTCCGAACCCGGGTTCGGAAAAAAATAGAACAGTGCCGGTAACCCGTATGGGGGTTCCTTTGATTTATTATTGGTTCCGGGCCGATCCGGGTGAGGAGTGAATTAATAGTTATCCTGCGGTTCAGGAAACTCAGCCCCGGGGGGATATTTTTTTCAACGGGAACTTTTATGGCTCCTGTAGCTGCGATCCTGTTTGGCCTGGTTCAATGGCATCTTCTTCAGCGGCGTACATTTTTTCCAACCCTTCCTCATTGCTGCCGGCAACTGCCGGTAAAGCCGGGTGCCTTCTGTTTTCCAGGCGATCATTTCATCGCTGACTTTTTTGATGATCCGGCCGGGATTACCGATCACCAGGCTGCGGGGGGGTATCTTTTCCCCTTCTTTTATAAAAGTAAGCGCGCCGACAATGCATTCTTCTCCCAGTTCCACATTGTCCATCAGCACCGCGTTCATGCCCACCAGGCAGTTCTTCCCGACGTTGGCGCCGTGTATGATCGCGCCGTGACCGATATGCGCGCCGGCTTTCAGTAAAACGGTAACACCCGGAAACATGTGAATGGTGCAATTCTCCTGCACATTGCAACCGTCTTCAAGGATGATCTGTCCCCAGTCGCCCCGGAGTGCTGCTCCGGGACCGATATAGCAGTCTTTGCCGATGACCACATTGCCGGTTACGGTTGCCTGCGGATGTATGAATGACGAGGGGTGAACGACTGGTTTGTAACCGTTGAATTCGTAAAACATGACAGTTCCGGTGTTAAAAGGATTAAGCCGTGTTATTGAGAAATAAGTGATTTGTCCGTTCTGTAACAAAGTCCTTTGAAGAAGGCCACTTCATGGTCTTTTTGATTGGTGATCCGGATATGATACAGGCCGGTTGTCCTTCCATTGTGGATCTCTATTGCCTCGGCAGTAAGTACATCGTCCACATGAACAGGTTTTGTAAAATTGATCGCGGTATCAAGAGCGACCGACAGCACATTCCGGTTATTACAGGCGAAAGCAAAAGCGCTGTCGGCCAGGGAAAAGGCGATACCGCCGTGCACGATGCCGAAACCGTTCACCATTTCTTTTCTAACCGTCATTTTAATCCGGCTGTAGCCTTCTTTTATTTCCAGCACTTCAATCCCAAGCCACTGGCTGAACAGGTCGTGTTCCATCATATGAGCGACCACCTTTTTGGCCAGTTTGTCTTTTTCGCTGAGCATAGGTGATTATTTTCCTTTGAATACCGGTTTTCTTTTTTCGATGAAGGCATTTACCCCTTCCTTATAATCCTCCGTCTGGGCCGCCCGCTGCTGAAGTTTATCCTCGTTCTGCAATTGTTCATAAATAGTATGGGTAGAAGACCATTGCAGTTCCTTTTTGATAAGATACAGGGCTTTGGTGGGCATGGCGGCGAGGGTTTCGGCCAGCCGGATGGATTCTGCTGAAAACACAGGATCTTCATACCATTTATAGATCATGCCCATCTTTTCCGCATCTTCCGCGACTACTTTTTCACCCAGCATCATCAGGGCCATGGCTTTTTGCCAGCCGATGAGACGGGGTAAATAAAAACTGCCCCCGGTATCGGGCACGAGACCAATTTTTGAAAAAGATTGAATAAAGGAGGCCGATTCCGCCGCAACGGTGATATCGCAGCAAATGGCCAGGTTGGCGCCGGCGCCCGCGGCCACCCCATTGACGGCGGCGATCACCGGTTTCTCGAGTTCCCGGATCCTCGTCACGATGGGATTATAATGTTCGCTGAGAATTCGCTGCATACCGGGTCCGTTTGGGTCCAGTACTTCGGCCAGGTCCTGCCCGGCGCAAAAAGCTTTCCCGTTACCGGTAATATAAACGCACCGGATTTCTTCACTTTTACAGGTATCCAGTTTTTCCTGCATAAGCAGGGCCATCTCCCGGTTGAACGCATTTAGTTTTTCCGGGCGGTTGAGGGTGAGGAAGGCGATGGAATCCTTTATTTCAAAAAGAATGGAAGACATGGGGAGAAATTTTGAACAACGAAGATAAATATTCCGGCTGCCTAATGACACTTGAAATAATCAAAAGGCTCCTGGCAGTCGTCGCAGCGATACAGCGCTTTGCAGGGTGTGCTCCCGAATTCACTCACGCGATGCGTGTGCCAGGAATCGCAATGCGGACATTGAACGGCTTCGGCCGCAGCGAATAATTTTTCATCGCAAACCTGCTGCCGGGGGTTGGGGGGCGCGATCCCGTATTCCTTCAGTTTGCGTTTCCCCTCTTCGCTCATCCATTCGGTGGTCCAGGGCGGACTGATCGCATTCGTGATCTTCACTTTTTTAAAACCGAGGGTGGCCAGTTCGATCCGGATCTGCGCGGCGATCATATCCATAGCCGGGCAGCCGGTATAGGTGGAGGTGATGATGACCTCGAGTTCATCCTCATGCATAATGATATCCCTGACGATCCCCAGGTCGATGATGGATAATACCGGTACCTCCGGATCTTTTATCTCTTCCAGGTAAGCATATAACGCTTTTTTATCGATGACCGTAGTTTTCATGTTTACCATTCGCATCCGGGATAAGCCCTTTGCACGTATTGCAGTTCGGTTAAAATATAACCCAGGTGTTCGGTGTGTGTTCCGGTCTTTCCGCCCTCCTGCATATAAACGCCGGAAGGAACAGCCAGGGTGGCCTCATCGAACACCGTTTTTACTTTCTGTGACCAGTGATATTTCAGCGAAGCGGGATCGATACCCAGCTCTTTTTCATACGAAGCGGGGAGAAAGAGTTCGCCGGTATATCTCCACAGTTCCGCCACCGCGTTTTCCATCCGGCGGTGGCTTTCTTCGGTGCCATCGCCCAGCCGGATCACCCACTCGCTGCTCCAGCGCAGGTGATAGCTCACTTCCTTCAGCGATTTTTCAGCGACGGCCTTCAGGGTTTTGTCCGGGTATTCCTGCAGGTATTGATATAAATAATACTGATAGGCGCTGAACAGGAACTGGCGGAGTGTGGTCTGCGCCCAGTCGCCGTTGGGTTGTTCCACCAGCAGGCAGTTTTTAAATTCCCTTTCTTTCCGAAGGTAGGCCAGTGAATCTTCTGATGATCCGTCGGCTTTCAGTTGCGCCGCATATTGATAAAAACTCCTGGCCTGTCCCACAAGGTCGAGCGTGATATTGGTGAGCGCGATATCCTGTTCCAGCACGGGACCGTGCCCGCACCATTCGCCGTTGCGCTGGGCGAGGATCAGGGTGTTATCGGCCAGGTGCAGGGTATAGTCGATCAGGGGACTCATTGTTGTTGCGTGATTAAGAAAATGCTCAATGTTCAATTTTCAATTCTCAATGTCTAGTGTTTCCGGCTCGCAGC
>CAYRHU010000102.1:0-10258 GCA_964424155.1 uncultured Chitinophaga sp. | reverse complement strand
CCTTCGTTCCGACTTTCGTCAGAACTTCGGTGGGCGAAGTCGGGAGGACAGGATTCGAACCTGCGACCCCGTGGTCCCAAACCACGTATTCTACCGGGCTGAACTACCTCCCGAATGTCACTTTCGTAACGGGGTGCAAATATACATTCTAATATGCTAACATCCGTTCTTTTAGAATTGAATTCCCATTCTTTTATCATTGATAAGAAGCGAATTACAATTGCAGGAAGAGGATCTCTTTAATGAGATGGTAAAACGGTATCCCCCTGTTTTACCGGTCATCCCTTCCCTGTCTTCACTCCCCCTCAGTTCCTATCTTTGCCGAATGCTTACTATCTCACAACGCGGCAAACAAATGCCCCCCTCGCCCATCCGCAAACTGGTTCCCTATGCCGAAGCGGCTAAAAAGAAAGGCATTAAAGTGTATCATCTGAATATCGGTCAGCCCGATATCGAAACGCCCCCGGCCATCCTGGATGCCGTTCGGCATGCGGATATCAAGGTGCTTGAGTACAGTCACAGCGCGGGCAATGAAAGCTACCGGCGGAAACTCGTGCAGTATTATAAATCGGTCGGCATCCATGTTTCCCACGAACAGATACTGATAACCACGGGGGGCAGCGAGGCTATCATGTTTGGTTTTTTCACCTGTCTCAACCCCGGCGATGAAGTGATCATCCCCGAGCCTTTTTATGCCAATTACAACGGGTTTGCCTGCGCGGCGGGGGTGAACGTAGTGCCCATTACCTCGCATATTGAGAATGGGTTCGGTCTGCCCCCGATCGCTGACTTTGAAAAAGTGATCACCAATAAAACCAGGGCGATCATCATCTGCAGTCCCAACAATCCCACCGGTTATCTCTACAGCCGGGAAGAAATGGAGGCCCTGAAAGAAATTTGCATCAAACATAACCTTTACCTATTCAGCGACGAGGCTTACCGCGAATTCTGCTATGACGGCGAATATGTAAGCGCCATGCACCTGGACGGAATGGATGACAACGTGGTGCTGATGGATACCATTTCCAAACGGTACAGCGCCTGCGGGGCGCGGCTCGGTGCTTTTGTTACCAAGAACAAAGCCGTGTATGACGCCGCGATGAAATTCGCGCAGGCCAGGCTGAGTCCGCCCGGACTGGCCCAGATCATGGGCGAAGCGGCCGTGGATCTTCCGGCTTCTTATTTCGATGCCCCAAAGGCCGAATACATGAAAAGAAGAAACCTGATGGTGAGCCGGCTGAATGCCATGCCCGGTGTGTTCTGTCCCAATCCCGGAGGCGCATTCTACGCCATTGCCCGGCTCCCGATCGATGATTGCGACAAATTCTGCCAGTGGCTGCTGGAGGACTTCTCCTGGAACAACCAAACCGTGATGCTGGCCCCGGCTACCGGGTTTTATGGAACAACCGGTTTGGGGAAGAATGAAGTGAGACTGGCTTACGTATTAAATACGGATGATCTTGCCGCCGCCATGGATTGCCTGGAAAAAGCGTTGGATCAATATCCCGGAAAGATCGTTTCGACTGAAAAAGTAAAGACAGCGGTTTCCTGAAACCGGACATTCCGGTTTCAGTACACAACCATTTTTGCCGTTTTCACTGTGCGATCATATCCCCTGATCTTCAGCAAGTATACCCCGGGTGGCAGGGATGATGTTTCCAGCTCAAGCATACCTCCACCGGAAAATGGAATCACCCGGATCCGCCGGCCCGATGCATCCATTACATGAAGCTCACCGTTCTGGTTTTCATTCAACACTATATTGAAAGTTTGTCCGCGCCGTACCGGGTTGGGATAAACAAAGATCCTGTCTTCCGCCGAATAGATGATCGTCACCAGCTCCGATGCAAGCCTGTTCCCGTTAACGGTTTCCAGGTAAACGCGGTAAGATGTCGCCCCGGTGCGCAGTCCGGGATCGGTGAAAGTATATTGCAGGGATACCGGGTTGAGGATATTCTGAAATATAACCGAGTCGCGACCTGTATATTTAACTATGATCAAGCGCCGGATATTATAAAGGGAACCCAGTTCGAGTTGCACACGGGCCGTACCCGCAAACTGGTCGGCATAGAACGATTTGAAATAACACTGAAGACCCTGTAAAGTATAATTCATTGTAAAGCTCCTGACTCCTTCCCGGTCGTCCGTTACTGGCGCCACCGCATAATGCAAATACGGGTAGGGCGACTTTTGCAGTACGATCGATGTGTCTGAAACATAAGATATCGGCTCCATATACCGTGTGCCCAGCCGGTACAGCCGGTAGCGGCTGGCCCCGTTCATATTTCGCCAGTGCAACTGAAATGAATCGGGACAGTTGAACCCGACGGCCAGGGTTAAGGGTTCCGAAATGATGAACGTATCGGACTCGTATTCGGTACCGGCCACCATACGGAGAAGACATTTCGAAAATACGGGCGGGGCGTTCCATTTGTAATACCCGCGGGCCAGGTCGGCCGCCGCATCAATCAGTTGCCAGCTGTTGCCTTCATCCAGGCTGTACTGCAATTCGCCTGTTATTGCGGAAACCGTGCTTTTCCAACGCAGCACATTTGTTTCGCCGCCCAGTAACGGATCATCCCGCATCGGATAATTCCATTCAAACCATTCGTCTATTTCAAATTGCCAGGCCAGGCTGAATGCCTGTTGCGAAGTGGTGACGGAGGTTCCCTTTACCCGTATAACATAATTACCGGCACCCGGAAATTCAAGTGTCACCTGTTCCAGGTTATTTATATTATCCCTGCGGCGGGTGGAGGGCTGGGCCAGCGAATCCGGGTGAGGAAACGTGCTGAGCGTCCAGGGCAGCCAGGTTTGCATCCCGGCAGGATAATCCAACTCGAGGTCGAGGTCGTTGATTAGGGCACGGGCCGCGTTGACAGCCGCGGGGGGATCGGTCCATGCGACCGTAATCTTAAGCTTACGGCATCCAGCGGGAACCACCAGGCTGAATAGTTGTTCCTGTAAAGGCTGAATCGCCGACAACGCAAAATTTCCGGATACCAGGGTTTCCATGGCTCCGGCCGCATTCAATGATCCGTAACCCGATTGATAATCGGGGCCGGCGGGACCGGTATCATCGGCGCTATTCACCAGGATAGCTTTCACCAATGAAGCAGGCGGAAGCGTGCCGCTGTACAATGATTGGAAGGCATCCTGTAAAACCGCCACGACTCCGCTGGTAAGTGCTGCCGATCCGGAACTCCCGTCCTCGCCCAGCGCCACCAGTTCTGGTTTTATCCGGCCATCATAGGCTGGCCCGCTGGAACTGGCCGGGGCAATGACATGAAAGGAATCCGTAGCGCCTACAGCAATACTATTCTTAGACATTTTGAACTGACCGGTCAGATTAGCAAAACCTGCAATACCCGCATACTGACCGGAAGCGGACGCCGTCATTCCGCTGTTGCCGGCGGAAAACACATGAACCAGATCCGTACTGGTATGAACCTGCTGATCATACGCGAGCGCTTCCGGCCCGTAATAATTTTCAATACCGGTGCCATAAGAATGATTCTGAACCGTAACTCCAAAGGCTTGGAAAAAAGCTTCCGGATCAGGAAGCAGGTTGATAAAAGAGGAAGAAACAATCCTGCTCCCCCAGGCGGCCCCCCGGGCGGCATACCAGCTATTACCCGCACCTGCGCTGATGGTAGCCATGATCGAAGCATGGCTGTTGTTGGCTGTAGTGGCGGCCGGGTTAATCCGCACCCTGCCCCTGTAGTCGATATCGGTGGTATCAAAACTGTTTTCCTTTATCCCAATCGTAACGGCACTGCCGTTAAACTGGGGATATTGGTTCCAAACCCGGTTCAGCCGGTTAACAGCACCATCCATGGTCCCTGTAAACAATTCGGGCCGGGCCAGTCTCACAAGATCGGTGAACAGGGTGAATGCCCATCCGGCGATCCGGTTGACATGACCCGCGGGTACATCCAAGACAATAAGCTTTATGGGCAGATACTCTTCCACCAGCTTAATCCCCTCCAAACTCATCAATGAATCTTTAAACCGGTTAGTATCCGTCGTCATAACCTGAATACGGATTCGTGTATCAGGAAGGTGGCTGTTAAGCAAATCTTTTAGCGGAGGAGATATGCGGGGGACTGTTTTTTCCCGGGGCACCTGGGCGGCCAATGAGGGCAACAACCATAGTGCGGTCATGATCATTATGAGCATGCTTTTCAAAGCAGTACGGTCTCCCGGTGTGGTATTCATGACCTCAAAAATATTGAATTCCATCAGGTGCCGTATGGAATCACCCTGACCGTAAAAATACGAAGCATGGATACGCATGCGGAGAAGTGAAAAAAGATTCGGACCGTATTCGGAAAAAAATAATAACTTTTTACCTGCAATTTTTACCCAACATCAAACACAACAAAATTTTTTTATGAAGAAACTTCAATCATTAGTCATCCTGTCCCTGCTGGCAGGGCTGGTATTCACTTCCTGTACCAAATCCGTTAATGATCCCGCGGTTGATGAGATCTCACAGGAAGTGATCGCGAAACTGAAGGACCAGGGCTATAGCACTAGCAATGTTCAGAAAGTGGAGGAAGGTTATCTCGTGGAAGGTGATATCATCGTCACACCCGAAAACCTGAACAATCCTGCTACTTCTCCCAATCTCATTATTGCAAATGAAGAGCAGTACCGGACCACGAACCTGGTCACCGGGCTTCCACGTAACATCACAGTGAGTGTAAGCGGATCAGTCAACTCGAATTTTTCGGCTGCGGTGGATGCTGCCATTGCCCGCTATAATGCGGAAAACCTGCAACTCACTTTCACAAGAGTTGCCAGCGGAGGAACTATTAATATCCGCATGGTCAACACCGGTCAGTATATCGCTTCGGCCGGGTTTCCCACCAATAACGGCAATCCCTATGGCACGATCAACTATGCTAAAAAATACAATAACTACAGTATAAATTTTATGACCACGGTTATCGCCCATGAAATGGGTCACTGTATCGGTTTCCGTCATACTGATTATATGAACAGGGCTTACAGCTGCGGAAGCGGCGGAAACGAAGGAGCCAGCACAGTTGGCGCCATCCATATACCCGGCACACCCACCGGACCGGATCCCAACTCCTGGATGCTGGCCTGCCTGAGCGCCACCACCAACCGGCCGTTTAACAATAATGACAAGACTGCGCTGAATTATCTTTATTGATAAAACAGTTTCACTTATTTAAAACCCCGGTCAACCGCCGGGGTTTTTCATTTACCACGTTGATTTATCCCATTAGTCACCGGCCCCTTTTATGTGAGCCGAAAGACCCTGTGGCGCGGTACATTTAAATTATCTCCGGCGGGAATTTTTTTCAAATCGGGGATCAAAGTGAACTTACATTTCAATGGCGGATCAACCTGAGTTTTTCCTCCAGCAAAGCCGGGATAAAATTCTTTTCAAGTTTTGAGAAGGGCACAGGTGGCGACGGCTCATCATTGAATTCGTTCAGGATTAACCGCCACCATCCTACATTTTTCCATTTACCCAGTTTATATCCCACCTGTTCATAAGTGGCGAAATAGCGGAACCCGCATTTTTCATGAAAGGAAACGCTCCGGTCGTTGGGCAGGTTGATAACGGCGTACACATTACGGAAACCCTGCTTTTTCAGGATCTCGAATAATGATTCATATAAAGCTTTCGCCACCCCCTTCCTCAGAAAATCATCATGCACATACACCGAGCATTCCACACTCCATTGATAGGCCACTCTTTCGCGGTAGCGGGATGCATAGGCGTACCCAGCAATACGGCCGTCCGCCTCGCAGACCAGCCAGGGCCAGTTTTGGAGAAAAGTTCCGATTCTTTTACCAAAAGATTCCACCAATGGAACTTCCGTTTCGAAAGTGATGGAAGTGTTTTCAATATACGGAGCATATATATCCAGTATACCGGATGCATCGGCTTCGTTGGCAAGTCGAATGGATTTCATTTACACGAAAATAAAATGTTTAGGAGATACCGGGTAATGATTCGAGACAATTATACGTTCAGGCCGCCGAGATCATAGTTTTGTGTATCGATACATGGCTAACTTGCCGAAATAAACGGTTGCATGCTTTATTTTTCCGGCTATATCCTTTGCGCGGCCCTCATATTTTTTGCGGGGAAACGACTGGCGCGTTACGGAAATCTGCTGGCCGACCAAAGCGGGATGAGCCGCGGATGGATTGGCCTGATCCTGATGGCGAGTGTAACCTCGCTGCCCGAGCTGATGACGGGTATCAGTTCATCGGGTATTGTAGCGTCGGCCGACCTGGCCGTGGGAGACGTGCTTGGAAGCTGTGCATTCAACCTCGGTATTTTAGCCATGCTCGACGCGTTCATTCCCAAGCATCAGCCCTTACTGGGCATCGCCTCCCCCAGCCATTTATTAAATGCGGGTCTGGGTATCATTCTTATCACGCTCGTGGGATTTGCCCTGTTCCTTCCGCACGATTACCCCGTTTCCCCCTGGATTGGTTTATCCAGTGTCATTTTTATTATCGTCTATATTATTTCAGTCAGGGTTTTGTATAAAAATGAACAGAACAATTTCCGCCATACAAATCATGCCACCCGGCCATTACAAGACAGCGGCGGTTTGACAAAGAAGCAGGTGCTCATCCGGTACATCCTGCTGGCATTACTGATCGTAGGGGCGGCTCTGGCCCTGCCTTATTTTGTAAACCGGATAGCAGAAAATACCGGGCTGGGAAAGAGTTTTGCAGGAACTTTCTTCCTGGCCGTCTCCACTTCCCTGCCAGAGATCGCCGTATCCGTTGCGGCGGTGAGGATGGGATCTGTGGACCTGGCCGTCGGCAATCTTTTGGGCAGTAATATTTTTAATATCCTGATACTCGCCATTGACGACTTCGTGTACACCAAAGGACTGATCCTGAAAGACGCCTCCGATTTTCACCTCATTTCCGTATTAAGCATTGTGCTGATGGCAGCTATCGTGGTGATAGGGCTGAGTTACCGGGCGAAAGGAAAACGTTTTTTCCTGGCATGGGATGCGGCCCTTATTTTCCTGATATATATTACGAACCTTATTTTCCTCTATCACTTTACTTCCTGAAAAATCACCGTACACAAATATCGCATCTAACATAAAAAAAGGTCCTGATAATCAGAACCTTTTGTACCGGGGAGCAGACTTGAACTGCCGACCTCAGGGTTATGAATCCTGTGCTCTAACCAGCTGAGCTACCCCGGCAACGGGCGGCAAAAATAACTAATAAAGCCTAATGGTTAAAATCAATTTGCTTATAAAAATCCAGTCTTTGACTTCTATATAAGCCATAGAATAGCGAAAAAACTATAATTATGAACATGGTTTATTTAATGAGAAAGAAATGATTCTCCCGGATTATTAAATCTGATGGTTATTTCATTGTACAGAATATTTAGTACGAATAACCCGCATTTATCTACAAAAAAATGGACATAATAACAAACAGCGGAACCTTATAGCTTCCCGGTCTGGTGACTTTTTGTTAAGAATTGTCTAATAGATAAGAACACCTGTTAACCGGACTGTTATTTGAACGTCCAGCATGAAAAAGGAGTGCTTATGAAAACAAGACTTTACACTTTATCAATTATTGCAACGCTGTTTTTCCTTATATCATGTAAAACAGCCAGTAAGCTGTATGATAAAGGCAACTATGATGAAGCGGTAGAAATAGCCGCAAAAAAACTTCAGAAAGACCCTAATGATCAGAAACTTAATGACATCATTCAAAATTCATACCGCTATGCTGTGGATGATCATCAGAGCAGGATAAGAAAAAATGCAGAGAGCAGCCATGAATTGAAGTGGGAATGGATGTACAATGAATATGCAGCATTGCAACGCATGTATGACGTTATCCGGAAAGTGCCTTCTGTTTACAGAATTGTTCATCCAATTGACTATTCCACATACCTTATCAGCTATGCCGATAAAGCCGGTGATGTACGTTATGACAGGGGCCTTGCCTTCATGCAGCGCTCTGACAAACCAGGCTATCGCAATGCTTACAGGGAATTTCAGGTTGCAGAAAGGCTGAAACCGGGAAACAGGGATATCATTCAAAAAAAGAATGAGGCTTATGAATATGCTGTAACGAATATTGTCATTCTTCCAATGGAGCAGCAATATGGGTACAGGTACAGTTCATATAACAATAATCAGCGTCTGGACGAAAGATTACTCCAGAATCTGAGATATAATACAGGAAATGAGTTTCTTAAATATTATTCAGAATGGGAAGCCCGCAGCAACCATATACGGGCTGACCAGGTAGTGGATATGCGATTGACTACATTAAACTTAGGACGATATTTTGATAACAGGAGCAGCAGGCAGGTTTCAAAAGAAGTGGTGATAAAGGAAATTGTATATCGCCCTGATTCAATTGTAAAAGTGTATGGAAAAGTTTATGCAGATATAATTACCACCCGCCGCACCATGAGATCTGATGCAATGCTTCAAATAAATGTAAGGGATGGCAATGGCAACTGGATGTGGAATGATAATGTTTATGCCAATCACAATTGGGAAACGGAATTTGCCACTTTCAGCGGAGATGAAAGGGCTTTAAGCGAAAGCGATAAACAACACATTAATCGCCGGCAGAATCAATTTCCCGGTGAAAATGAAATTATCCGATGCCTGATAGAAGAAATCAGTAACAGCGTTTCATACCGCATCAGAAATTACTTCAGCCGGTATTAGGCTGGGATTTGTCCGACATAAAAAGCACATGCCAGTCATGTGCCTTTTTATTTTCATCTTTGCAATGTATGAAAAGAAAGAAAATAGTTAAGTGGCTTTGGATAACATTCATCATCTATGCAGCCGGAGGCGTGGCTTTATTTTTTTTGCAGGATTATATTCTTTTTCACCCCGTCACTTTAAAACGGGATCACAACTATAGCTTTCCCGAACCGCATAAGGATATTAGTATTGCCCTTAATGACAAGGATACATTAAACCTGGTAGATTTTTCATCAACTGATACAATAAACCGCGGGGTGGTCTTATATTTTCATGGAAATAAACGGAATATTTCCTGGTATGCTAAATACATTCCTTATTTCACCCGGCACGGTTACCAGGTATTGATGATCGATTATCCGGGCTTTGGTAAAAGCACAGGTAAACTCACAGAAAAAAAATTATATGACTGGGCGCTGCAGGTTTATAAAATTGCCATCAAACGTTTTGCTGCTGACAGCATTATTATTTATGGTAAAAGCATGGGTACCGGTATTGCTGCTCAGCTTGCTTCTATCCGGGATTGCAAGAGACTGATTTTGGAAACACCTTATTATGATTTCCCTTCTGTTGTCAGTCATTACCTACCTATTTATCCTGTACGATGGATGCTTCATTACGATTTTCCCACATATGAATACTTAAAAAATGTTTCAGCCCCCATTACTATTTTCCAGGGAACAAGAGACATACTGGTAACTTATAACAATGCAAAAAGATTAATCCCCTTATTGAAAAAAAAGGATGAATTTATTACCGTGAAAGGAGGCAGGCATAATAATCTTTATACCTTTCAGGAAGTGACAACCAAGATAGATTCCTTGTTAATCAAATGATCATTCTTCCAATATAACCCTGGTTTTAGTAATCTTTAACTTGTGTCCTACCCCAATTTTCAGTGAATAGTTTCTATCAGAATGGCTTACCGGAAAATCAAAACATACCGGATAGTCATAATCTTTGACAATATCCCTGATGATCTCATATGCTGTTTGCCCAAAAGGAGTTTCCGTATCTTTTGATTCTGTAAACCCACCAACAATAAGCCCGGCAAGTTTGGACAATTTACCGCTTCGTTTCAACTGATACATCATACGGTCAATATTATAGAGATATTCTCCCACATCTTCAATAAATAAGATCCTTCCCTTCGTTTTAATATCCGAATCTGTACCTACCAGGTGTGCAAGCAATGCAAGATTGCCCCCAATCAACTCTCCTATTGCTTCACCCTTCCTGTTAAATTCATGAACAGGACATTGATATTTCAGTTTTTTCCCTTCCAATGTATTTTTTAATGACTGAACGAACTCATTCTTATATCCATCATCATTAAATGCACCTGCCATCGGTGAATGAATTGATGAAATATAATAATTGGAATAAAGATGAGAGTGAAGAACTGTGATATCACTATAACCAATAATCCATTTAGGCTGCTTCTTAAATTTTTTAAAATCAATCTTATCAATAATTCGGCTTAAACCATAGCC
>CAYRHU010000101.1:0-10274 GCA_964424155.1 uncultured Chitinophaga sp. | reverse complement strand
AGCAGGATCTTGCCGATGCGGCTGGCGAGGATCTGCGTTTTGCCGGTACCGGGTCCCGCGATCACCATCACCGGTCCCTCGATCGTGTCAACGGCAACGCGCTGCTTTTCATTCAATTTCTCGTATTCCGCTGCAAACTTTAACGCTAATTTTTCCCGGGCGAATGACATGGATGGCTGAACTTTTCGCTTTATAAATGGTTATTCCAACGAATTTAAACCAATAATCCGCATGGCGGCACATACGATCCGAACAGTTCAGAAAATACCGGTCTCACTCGAAGAAGCCTGGGATTTTTTTTCCAATCCGGCCAATTTAGCGGCCATCACCCCCGGCGATATGGGGTTTACGGTTATTTCAAAATACCAGGGACCGCTCATGTATCCCGGACAGATCATCGAATATAAAGTGAAACCAATTGCCGGAATTCCGGTGTACTGGATGACGGAGATCACACATGTGGATGACAGAAAATTCTTTGTGGATGAACAACGATTTGGTCCTTATCGCCTCTGGCATCACCAGCATCATTTCAAGGCCATCCCGGGAGGTGTTGAAATGACCGATATTATACATTATAAGAATCCTTTTGGCCTCTTAGGGCGCCTCGCGAACAAGCTATTTGTATCCAAAAAGCTGCAAAAAATATTCGAATACAGGTTCCGGGCCGTGGAAGAGCGTTTTGGGAAATGGCAGGCAGGTAAATGAAACTTCTTCAATAACTAATTGGATTTCAGATTCCGTCAAGTTGAAGACAGAATTTATCAAGTCTTCTGTGTTTTTAAGCCGTTTCTTTCTATTTTCGCCCATTAAATTTATTAAAAGTGAAAAAATTAGTTTTATCCGCATTAGTGGCATTTGGAGCCCTGGTTTCCGTTGCACAGACCAACGACAAGATGAAAAAGCATTCAGGAGAAACGCTGGAAGTGAAGGTGTTGAAAGTTAATGAGACGACCATCAACTTTAAATATCCCGGCGAGGATGCCGAGCAAACGATCGGGAAATACGCTGTCGCCAGTATTACTTACGGATCATCCGGCCGGAAGGAGAACATCAGCGACAGGATCACCGTGGGCAGTAAGGATGACTGGGAGAGCGTGGTCATTCTGACCGACGCGAGCGAAGTGATTGGTCTTAAGAAAGGGGAGGAAATCAGGGGTAAAACATCCGGTCTCCTGTCATATAACACGGCCGGTTCTGCCGATAAGAAAGCGACTAAAAAGATCAAGGAAGAAGCAGCCGAGCTGGGCGCTCCCTTTATACTGCTGACCGCGGACAAATCGGATGGATTCGGTGTAAAGCAATCTATCAAGAAAGGATATACCTATTCTTATAAGTGATACTGCGGGTGATTAAAAAGGAAAGGCTGTTCGCAATGAGCAGCCTTTCCTTTTTATAGTGATCTTTTATCAACCCGGCATCCTCGAAATATATTTTTCGATCTGTTTGATCTGATCCACGATCTGGGGAGTGGTGGGTCTCAGCGCTTTGGCCTTACGGAAAAAATCCTTGCTGGCCCGGAATTCCCTTTTGTTCATCATGATGCTGCACATCTGCAGGTAGGCGGCGGCTTCGTTTTCCTTATCGGGTAATCCTTTCCGGATAGCCTGGCGGATATAGCTTTCCGCCTGTTTCAGGTCGTTCTTCTGCATGGCGAGCATTCCCATCTGCAGCATGCTGGCACCCTCGGCTTCTTTCATCGGCATACCGAGATCCAGTCCTTTCTTCATCATTTTTTCCGCTCCGTCAAAATCCTGTTTCATCATGGCGATATTGCCCTTGAGGGTGAAATAAACCGAACGGATAGGTTTGTACAGCAGGTTGGGGAATTTGATGGAGTTCAGGACTTTTTCCGCGCCATCCATATCGCCGTTCTCCATGTATTCCTGGATCAGCCGCAGCGGACCGAAGAAAAAATGACCCAGGACCAGGATCAGTCCAACCAGGTAAAGAGGGAAAGCGGGCCAGAAACCGGATGCGTAATTGACATATCCGCCAAGGGCCATGAGTGCGATCCCGATCCAGAGCCGGTATTTGATGAGGAGGTTGTAAAACTTCATAGTGTGCTAATTGTGATTTGTATCCCCGGGTCATGATTTCAGGAGCTCATTTATCAAGCGTTGAAATTCATGAATTTGGGGAGTTATTCGGGCCATACTAATGACCCCTTGTTCCCGCAGCAAAGCCATTAACGGCGCAAATTTAGTTGATTGGCGACGATTGGCAACGGGGTAATTATTTGCCCCGGGATCCAGGATTTCCTGATAATAATAAACAACCGGACTTATTTCTGTTCTACGCTCTTATTGGAGCTTCCTGGTCTCTGTACTGAAAGGATTCATTTATCTGCACCGGATTTTACCCGGTAGGGTGAAAAAAGAACCGGCAGGTGTAATATCCTGCCGGTTTCGCATCTGAACTACCCCTGGTTCGGGACTGCGTTTATTGTTTGATCAGTTTAATGGTTTTACGGTTTGCACCCTGGATGATTTCGGCCAGGTAAGTACCCGGTAATAATTCCTTACCGAAAACAATGTATTTGCCTTCACGTTTAGGAATCCGGTTCACTATCTGCCCGGCCGCGTTATACACCACGACTTCGGTCTTTTCACTGATGCTGCTTTCGATCACAAGCGTAAACTCGTGCTGAGCAGGATTAGGGAAGACCCTTACCCGGAAATCCTCTGTTTCGGGAGCCATACCGGCATCGGGTGAAATTTTGGTAAGCGTATTAACCGGCGCCGAAGCCGCGTTGCTCCTAACCTGGATATTTCCACCATTGATTGGAACTTCCTGCGTGGCGGAGCCCGACCAGTTACTGGAGTACAATAAGGAATTATCCGAGCCCCAGATCGTGATCGAGTAAGTATCGATGTTCGCACCCGGTTCGGCCTTGTCACTCATGGTCATTACCATCGTAGCGTTAGAGCCAAACGGAACGGGCAAACCGGTAGCCACATCGGTCATGTTGGCCTTGGCCGTCAGGATCGCTTTTTTATTGTTCGGGTTGCTGGCATCCACGCTCAGGGAACCATTGGAACCACCCACGATACCCTTTACCTGGTACGTATTACCGCCACTGCGGATGATGATATTGACGGCGCCCTGCAGGTTGGTTTTTTTCTTATTGTGTTTGGCGTTAAAACCCCAGTGCGTTTTACTGTCATCCGAAGACCGGTAAGTACCAGTGGAACGGTTAGCCGCTCCGGTGCCAAAGTAGAGGTGACCTCCGCCGGTGACAAAATCATCCAGCGTTTTCGCAACGGTAAGCGACACTACCTGTGAGGTTGCGGTATAATAATGGTTTACCTCCGTTGTGATCTCAAAGAGCTTCGCGTTACAGCTGCCGATATTCAATGTCCAGTCAACGAACCCCGTTCCAATTGTATTATCGGCCGGGCTGACCAGGGAAACATTGAGCCATGGCGTGTAAACGGTCGCTTCCGCAGCCATCGACGTGCAGTTATAAGGCACAATCCTGAAACGAACCCTTGCGTTCCGGATATCACCACGGCTACCATCCGCCATGTCGGTTACTGTAGCGGACAACCGCACGGTTGCCGAAGTGGCCGAGGCGCTGCCGGTGCTGGCGAACTCATGACCGGTGTATTGCACCAGCGCATCTTCCTGTGAAATGGTCAGCTCCGTGGTTGGATTGCAAACAGCAAAACCTGAACTTTCACCGGTAAAGTCGGCCGTTACCGTCCGGGTACCCGGCGCTGTCGGGGCCATCTGCCCGGTCGGTGCTGTGCCAAAGGGTGAAGGCTCGAGCAAGGCAATGTCCGGAAGAGAGGCGACCAGCTTCGTGTTATCCAGGGGATCGATAGACAGCGTGGCCGATCCCATGTTCTGCGTGCCGACATAGAACGCAACGGTAGTGGGCGCGGTATGACCCGGTACACTGGCCGGTGTGATGGTGGCGGTGAAGGAAACTTTGTCGCTGTATTGCTGTGAAGCCGGTGATACGGTAACCGTCGTCAGCGTATTCGCCAGGATCACTTCATCATAGTTACTGCAGATCCCGATACTGATGGTCCAGCGAAGCACCGCTGTGGTTCCCGCCGGTACGCCTGTAACAGTGGAAACAGGTGATGAAGGATCAGTGATAGTTGCCGTTCCGCTTTCAACGGACCATGCGCCGGTTCCGATGACTGGAGTGTTACCCGCCAGGGTGAAGTCGCCGTTATTGCATTGTACCTGGTTGGAGCCGGCATCGGCTATGGTGACCGAGTTACATTGAGTATATTCATCTGCCCCGATATCAGGAGTTGCGATACTTCTAGTTTCTCCGTCAAAATCTGTTTCAACGCCTGCTGCATAAATCCCTGCATTAGATGCGGGATTGATAGTAAACTCGTTTGCATGCAGATCCGTAGCTGACACAAACATATTTGACAAGCTGTAGTTTCCCCCCGGGTTGCTGGCCAATGAATTTTGGTCCCGGGGTTGCGGTACCGTTTGCCAGAAAGCAAAAGAGCGAGGTGTTCCGGTTCCAGAAGTGCCATAGTCCATAAAGTCGGCGACCACAGTACCTGTCCCCACAAAAATGTTATGATCCGATACAAAGGTTCCTGTATTGGCCGACTGATCCCCTCCACCGAAATGATTGCCCGAACCCGTACGTGCGTTCAACGCAATATTATTTATAGCGGTATAATTGGTGGGAGCGCCTATGCCTCTCACCAGTGCCCAGCTGGCGTTGGTCCCGCTCGAAGTTCCCCCAATGTAAATGGAATTGTGAAAGGCTTTAAAGGTATTTCCGCCAAATCCAAAGTCATAAATCCCCCGGATGGACTGGTTATTATTAAAAAGGGGCGCAATGGATACCATATTGTTAACGATCGTGACATAGGCCGGATTGATATTGCTCCCGTCGAACTGAATGCCGCTCAATGTGCTGGTAGAACCATTTGTACTGTTGAAATTATAGATCCGGTTTTGAGAAACCAGCGTATTGCGGGCATCTCTTAATCGAATTCCATAAACGATCCCGGAAGTAGTCAGGTCGCGAATTGTATTTTTTGTAATGCTGTTTGTCCCGGTTGAAGCAAATGTAATCCCCGTTAATACACTTGTTCGGGTTCCTTCCTCATATATCTCATTGTTACTGATTGTCCAGTGATCATTTCCTTCGCCGTTTAAAGTGGTAAGCTCATTGATATTAATACCTGCGGAGCTAAAATTCTTGAGAATATTTCCGTTAATAATATTAAAGCTATTTGACACAGTAAGGGATGTTCCCCTTGAATAAATAAGATTGGCCGGGATACCTGTTGCATCCGACCGGTCGCGTATCGTATTATTCAGGATGGAGTTATTGTCATTCCCTGTACTGATGCCCCCGAATAAAGCGATCACACCGGAACTTATGGAATTATTAGCTCCTTCTATTGTGGTGTTCTTAATCGTATTGTTACTCGCGTCATTGAACAACCAGATAGTGGGTGATGCAGTGCTCAAATTTCGTATCAGGAGAGAACTGCCTCCGCTGTTCAGTCCGTCGATTGTTACGAAGCTGGCGCCATTGAGCCTGATTACGGCCGGGGTAGCGAAACCTGAAAGTTCTGCGGCAAGTCCCGGACCGGGTTGTATGGTGAGGGTAAAAGGACCTCCGCATCCATACAAAAGTCGGTTTAATGAGTTGGCCCCCGTTTCTGTAACAACAGGATCAATGATGGAGGCCGTGAGGTTACCGGAAAGTCCGCCGAGATTGAGGGCGGCGAACAATCCCCCGGCGCCTGTGAGGGTTGGATAATCACCCGCAGCGCCAATGGTTACGGTACCGGATAAACCGCCACCGGCAATCGAATAGGTGTTTACCGGGCTGCCGACCGGGAAAGCGCCGGCTGTCAAGGCCACACTTGAAGGAGTAGCCGCTAACAAGCCACCGTAATTGCTGACGTTCGGGGTCGTGGCCAGGTCCTGCGCCACCACGAAGTACTCGATCGCATCACCGGGCGCAGCTCCGCCAAAGACCAGGCTGAGGTCGATGGGAAGATTATAGGGACTGGATGTATTGGTGGCTTCCATATATTTCCATCCATCCGTTGTATTATCATTGGTGGCGGGTAGTGTATTGGCATTACTGCTTTTCTTAAAGTAGATCCTTGGGAGGGTGCCTGCTGAATTATTTACTCCGGAGGGGTCGGAGATCGTAGCGGAAAGTGTGGCGCCGGATGTACATAATGTATTCGTTAACGCGGTGAAATGAATGACCGGCCCGGTATTGTCCGCCGAAATGCCGTTTATTTCATCCGCGCCGATATCCGGGCTGGTTCCGTTTCGTGCATCTGTATCATAGTCGTCGGTGATGCCGGTTACTGGTGCGGCGCCGCTTTCAGCCTGTGTGGGAACCGCCGCATTTAAATGAAGAAAATCCGCATCGGAACCGGTCGTGCTCAGGAAGGGCGGTAGTTCGGAAACAGAATTGGTTTCTCTTGGGTAAACACTGAATCTAAACTGGGACAAAGTTTGATAGGTGTTGAAGCCATCGTAAAAAACAACTCTGTTCTGGTCCGGAGTCCCGGCATAGAATAGATTGTTATTGGAAACAGAACCATAATTCGCCGGATTGTTGCCCGTACGACGGAAGGCGATAGTAAGACCCAGTCCGTTTATGTTGGGCGAGGAAAGGTTGACTATAATATTATTGCGCATGTTCAATGTGGCTGAAGTGGCTGAAGCGTTGGCGGCATGAGATATGCCACAGGTATTAAATAGGGTGGGTTGCGCTGAAACGGCATTAAGATAAACTGTATTGTAGGATACATTAATAGTGGAATTAGCCGTTGAAGAGGTAATATTGATACCCCGGATCGCATCGGAAGAGCTGTTGGCCGAGGCCGCGTTGGGGGCCCGGAGATCACCCACCAGGTTATTGTAAACATGGATGTTGGTACCTGAACCGACACTGATTCCGTTCACGGTTCCTGAAATGCCTGCCGTTTCCAGGTTGTAAATCTTATTGCGGTAACAGTTTCTTGTTGAAGCGGTCTGGCCGTTTATTGAAATGCCGGTCACGGCTCCGGATCCCGTGCTGAGTAAGGTATGTACCAGGTTCTGGTAAAAATTCGCCGTGTTGGCACTGCTACTGCCGCTAACTCCGCATGAAATACCAGTCAGGAGTCCCCCACTGGATATATTATAAACCGTATTGGTGGAAACATGCGATGTTCCATTATTATTATCCGTGTTAATCCCGCTGAAGGTTCCGGTTGAGCTCATGGAAATATGGCTGATCGTATTCCCGCTGATGGTTTTGATAAGACCGGATCCGGAATTCCAGTGGTCAATTCCTCTTACAGAGGTGATTCCGGTGACAGTGATATTTGAAATTTGATTGTTATTACAATTACTTACGGCATTGGTAAAATCGGTACCTGTATCAAGTATAAATCTAACGGTGTTGCCGGATGTGGTTTTCGAGAAGCCGGTAACGATCGCGTTATTATTCACATATTTGACAAGAGCAGAGGCGTTTGCATTGTTGATGAAAGTCACATTACCTGATGTGTTGACAGTCATGTTCGTGAAAGTGTTTCCCGATATGCTGATATTCTGGTTGCCTGATGTGTTCTGGATGAATTGTATAGTCCCTGTTGCTGCAACCGTATGCCCAAAGTCATGAAAATCGTTATTGTCAATGTTGAGAGTGGAAGAGACGGTTCCGGAATTGGAAGGGAGGGTAATACCGTTAATTCCCGCACTACTTAAACCGCTTTTCACGGATATGCTGTTATGGCTTATGTTGTTGGTAATAGTCCCGGTCGACGACTGGCTGAAAAGGGGCAATTGAATACCATAAATGGTGCCATTTATATGCCCTCCGTTTGAACTGGAAATGCTATTATGTGTAACCGTTATGTTCTTTGTATTACGGATCAGGATTCCGTTAACGGTGGCAGAAACATTCATATAAGAAGAGAAAGATCCCGTTGTGCCATAATTCGTAATACTGTTAGCGGTAGAGACCGAGCCGCCGATCTCCAGACCGTCGTTATGATCGGCCGCCGCGACAGGACCAATGACAACAATACCGTTATTTACATCCGTGATCGTGTTGCTGAATATTTTCAAACCACTATTTCCTCCGCTTATCGTTGTAGCCGTAGCTGACACCGAAATCGCGGTAGCGGAATGCGTTGAATTACTGTAAATGCCAAAACTGTTCGGGTAGGTCCTGTCCAGGTCTATTGTATTATTTTGTATGGTATTGTTCTGTGCACCATCTGTGGTTGAGGCATAAAGCAGTGCTACGCCCCACTCGGTCATATTGTTCGACGCGGACGCCGTAATGGCATTGGCCGGATTTTCCTGCATCGTGAAACCGGAGATCGTCACATAATCCGCGCCGATCAGCTTGAAGATGGCGTCGTTCAGTGTGCCTGCTGCTAATGAAGCGGATGCGGTGATCGTATTCCCGTTTCCTTCAATGACAATGGGATCTGCCAGGGTACCGGTGGCGGTAACGGCATAACCGCCGGATGGAGCGGTTTGTGGATTCCCGGCTACCAGGTTGAGGGTAACGCCACCCGGGCCCACGCCCTGTGTGTTGAGATCGGTAATGGCTGCCGCGAGGTCGGCATAATCGCCGGGAATGTTTTTTACACCCGTAAGTTGCGCGCTGGAGGTGGTTGAGGATAGGAAAATGATCATCACAGGGATGATACCGGCAAGAAATTTTTTCATTTCAGTCAGTTTAATGGTGAACTTGTTTCGCCAATCGCCTGGCAGGGCAGTTTAGCATTCAGATAGCGGTTTTCCCGGGCGGAATGAGTGCATCAGGGGGTACGGAAAGGAGGAGGGTATCAGCAAAGCCCGGTGGTTAATAGCCTGTTTAAATGTTTCGTCTTACGGTAATCGACAAACTAAAACTAAGGTGAATGCCCATGAATTTATACAGGTCAAACAGCCAATAACCGTAAAGACTAGAATTAGCTAAAGGGGCTGTTATTGATTTCAAACCAATTATCAGAATTGTATTATCTCAACGGAGATGTGTATGGCTAGAATTAGCTATGCGGAAAAATACTTATGTGCTACTATTAAGGGGGGGATTCGGCAACCGGGGCTTTGAAAAAAAAATCTTTTTGCAAGGGGTTTATTAAAACCAGGTGGTTGTCCCGGCAGGATTCCCTGGCTGCCATGTCTTCGGCTGTTCACAAGACAAGTTGTGTGACTCGACTGCTAATAATTTTGTAACTTCACTACATGACCCAAATAGTAATAGACAAAAAGAGGTATGTGCTGGTGCCGGAGAAGGACTACCTGGCATTACAAAAAAAAGCCGCATTGAAAACCAGGCCGGATAAAATACTTTCCGTTGAGCAGGCGAGGGCCTATAGCAAAAAACTCATCCGCAAATGGGCCTCCGAAAAATTGTAGTCAGGCAAAACGCAGCGGAAAATATTGCTGCCATCGCCTGGTTTATCGAATCAAAGGGAATGCTGACCACTGCTGACAAATTCACAGATGATGTGTATGATTTTTTCCTGAAAATGGCTGATGAAAGAAAGTCTTATGCAACCTGTCGTGATACGGCAAGGGCGGCGTTGGGGTATAAATGTATTCCGTATAAGAAAAAATATACGATCGTTCTGATTGAGTCTGAAAGGGAACTAATCATTTGTGAGTTCATTTCTTCCAAACTAATACATTGGTAGTTAACGGTAGTTGTGCCGGGTGTTATTATTTGATACCTGCCGGGTACCAATAAGGAGCCCGGTTCCGCTATGCACGGGGATATGCAGTTATGGATAACTCTACTTGCAACCAACAACAAAAAAAACTTAAGAGCAGTGCCCCCAGCGGGGAGGGAAAGTTGGTAGTCCCGACAGGAATCCCTGCCTGACTGCGTCACGCAGGCAGGGAACCTATATTAAAAGTTTAGGGAATAATAATGGAGTAGTCCCGACAGGAATCCCTGCCTGACTGCGTCACGCAGGCAGGGAACCTGTATCAAAAGTTTAGGTTTTAAAAAGTTGTAGTCCTGCCAGGAATCCCTGCCTGACTGCGACACGCAGGTAGGGAACCTGTATCAAAAAAATATGTTTTAAAAAGTTGTAGTCCTGCCAGGAATCCCTGCCTGACTGCGTCACGCAGGCAGGGAACCTGTATCAAAAGTTTAGGTTTTAAAAAGCTGTAGTCCCGACAGGAATCCCTGCCTGACTGCGTCACGCAGGCAGGGAACCTGTATCAAAAGTTTAGGTTTTAAAAAGCTGTAGTCCCGACAGGAATCCCTGCCTGACTGCGTCACGCAGGCAGGGAACCTGTAT
>CAYRHU010000100.1:0-10372 GCA_964424155.1 uncultured Chitinophaga sp. | reverse complement strand
CCCCCTGTCCCCCTGAAGGGGGAACTTAGATCATAGATACATTACTATTGACATCTTTTCCTAAAGCAAACAGAGATCCCTTGCCTCAGTTTGTGCTATTCTTATTGCTATGTAAAATTATTTTACGAAATTTATTTTGTGAGAAAGGGAATGTTTTATGGCGCGGACCGGTTATTGTTTGCGAGGGCAAAGGAATTAAGGAGTAAGCTAACCCATGCTGAAAATGTTTTTTGGCAAATGTTAAAAGAATATTTTCCTGGTTATAAATTCCGAAGACAACATCCAATTTCAATTTATATTGCCGATTTTTATTGTCACCAATTGAAATTGGTTATTGAGATCGATGGATCGGTCCATTCGTTGCCATCGGTACAGCACATTGATAAAAAACGGCAACTCGATCTTGAAAGCCTTGGAATTTATGTTATACGGTTTACGAATGAACAGGTTAAAAACCAGGTTGAAGAAATTATTAGTCTAACAGCTAAAACAATCAGCATCCTGGAAATAAATAAGAAAACTTTGATTTAATTCTGATTGCTTTGAGAATCTATGAGGCCAGTCATGAATCCATGGTCTAAGTCTCCCCTTTAGGGGGACAGGGGGTTAAACATTAAACCTGAAATGCATCACATCCCCGTCTTTCACCACATACTCTTTCCCTTCTATCCGCAGTTTCCCCGCTTCGCGGCAGGCGGCTTCTGAGCCGTACTGGATAAAATCGTCGTAACTGATCACCTCGGCCTTGATAAATCCCTTTTCAAAATCGGTATGGATCACGCTGGCGGCCTGGGGAGCCTTCCAGCCTTCGTGAATGGTCCAGGCCCTGACTTCCTGTACGCCCGCGGTGAAATAGGTGAAAAGTTTCAGCAATTTATAGGCCGAGTGGATCAGCCGGTCCAGCGCGGGTTCTTTCATTTTATATTCTTCCATGAACAGCTGCCGGTCATCCGGATTCTCCATTTCAGAAATTTGAGCCTCGATGGAATTGTTCATGATGATGACTTCGGCGTTTTCATCCTTAACCGCTTCCATCAGCGCATCGGAAAATTTGTTGCCGGTATGCATGGACGCTTCGTCCACGTTCGCTACATAGAGAACCGGTTTATCGGTGAGCAGGAAGAGATCGGCTACGGCTTGTTTTTCTTCCCTGCCCAGGCCCAGTGCCCGGATACTCTTCCCCTGTTCCAGTTGTTCTTTGCACCGGAGGAGCACATCCAGTTCGGCTTTCAGTTTAGGATCCGATTTGGCGAGTTTTTCCGTGCGCTGGATCTTTTTCTCCACGCTTTCCAGGTCTTTTAACTGCAGTTCCGTATCAATGATCTCCTTGTCGCTGACCGGGTTGATGGCGCCTTCATCGCGCAGGATGTTTTCGTCTTCGAAACATCGGATCACGTGAATGATAGCGTCCACTTCGCGGATATTGGCCAGGAATTTATTGCCCAGTCCCTCGCCCTTGCTCGCACCCCGCACCAGCCCGGCGATATCCACGATCTCGATCTGCGTGGGCACGACCCGGTTGGGATGAACCAGTTCAGCCAGTTTATACAAACGTGGATCGGGGACATCCACCAGCCCCACGTTCGGGTCGATGGTGCAAAAACGGTAATTGCTGGCCTGCGCCTTCGCGCTGTTGCTGACCGCGTTGAATAAGGTTGATTTGCCTACGTTGGGTAATCCGACAATTCCTGCCTGTAAAGCCATCTTGAGTTTATAGTTTGTTGTTTGTGGTATGTAGTGGGGGTCGTTCCCGTTCTGATTTTCTTTAAAGGGCGCAAAGATAAGCAAATCGGGTTTATGGTTTGTGGTTTATGGTTTATAGTTGGGTCGCCTTTTTGCAAATACCCGCAATGGTTTAAAGTGCCCTCATTCGAAGGCATTGATTATTACTATCACGTTTTTCTTAACTTCAAATCCAAAAGTGAACTTTACATTAACGGAGTCTTTAACCACAAACCACAAACCATAAACTATAAACTTATAGTGAGCTTTACATTCCAGACTCTCAAACCATAAACCACAAACCATAAACCATAAACTTATAGTGAACTTTACATTAGCGGAGTCTCTAACCATAAACCATAAACCACAAACCCTAAACCTACCATGGCTTTAAGCAGAATATGGACCGCCTTCATCCTCGTCGCCTTGCTGGTCGCCGCCGCGCGATTTGTCTTTGAGCCTGGTCAGCAGAATGTTTTCAGCCTGCTGGTAACCGGGAAGAACACCGATACGGTTTCCGTGCGGGAGATGGATTCAGTCAGTGTTCCCGCATCGGTGCACGGGCAGTTAGAGGGGCAAAAAACAGCGGTATGGGGCAAGGAAAAAGTTTATAAAACAAAGGAGAATACGTACAGGGCCTATAAACTGCTGCCCGCCAACGGGATTTTTGAAACCTGCAAGGACGCGGTCAATCTCTGCATCGGCCTGATCGGGATCATGGCGCTGTTCATGGGATTTATGAGCATCGCGGAAAGAGCGGGAGGTATACGGTTCCTGTCGCGGATCATCGGCCCTTTTTTCTCAAGGATTTTTCCCGAAGTGCCAAAGGATCATCCATCCATGGGACATATGGTCATGAATTTTTCCGCCAACCTGATGGGGCTTGACAACGCCGCCACACCGTTTGGGATTAAGGCGATGGAAAGCCTGCAGGAGATCAACCCGGATAAGACAAGGGCTTCGAATGCGCAGCTTATGTTTCTCTGTTTGCACGCTTCGGGTCTTACCCTGATACCCACGATCATCATCGCCGACCGGGTAGCGCTCAAATCATCCCAGCCCACCAGTATTTTCATTCCCTGCATGATCGCCACCTTCGTGGCCACCATCGCAGCCATGTCGATCGTGGCCGTTCGCCAGCGGATCCGTCTTCTGCAACCCGTCATTCTTTTTTGGGTACTGGGTATCAGCACCGTCATTGCCGCATTGATCTATTATATTAAATCCCTGGATGTGCAGGGCGTACAGTTATTTTCCACCAGCCTGAGCAACGGGATCATCCTCCTTATTTTCCTGCTGATCGTGCTGGGAGGGATGTATAAGAGGATCAATATATTTGACGCCTTTATTGAAGGCGCCAAGGGCGGATTTGAAACGGCGGTCCGCATCATACCCTACCTGGTGGGTCTGCTGGTGGCCATCAGCCTGCTGCGCAACAGCGGAGCTTTTGAATTCATCCTCGACGGTATTAAAAGTCTTTTCATATTGCTGAACGGCGATGCCCGCATCGTGGATGCGCTCCCCACCGCGCTGATAAAACCCCTGAGCGGGAGTGGGGCCCGGGCCGTGATGATCGACACGCTGAATGCGCACGGACCGGATTCCTTTGCCGGTAATCTCGCCTCGGTGTTCCGAGGCTCCGCCGATACGACTTTTTACATCATCGCGGTTTATTTTGGGGCCGTGGGAATCAAGAACAGCCGATACGCGGTTACCACCATGCTGCTGGCCGACCTGGCCGGGATCATTACCGCGATCGCATTGGCCTATATCTTCTTTGCCTGACCGGAGCTAAAAAAAAGAAGCCATCCGCTGGGATGGCTTCTCTTGAATGGCTGAAATACTATCAGTAATTGGTAAATACAGAAAGGGTTCTCACCGTTGTATTGCTGCTGGCCGTTGCCCTCCATCCCCCCCGGAATACGAGGGTATAATTCCGGGTGGCAGCAGGGGTAAGGATGGCTGTCACATCATAGGCTCCGACAGGTGTGGTGGTTCTCCAGTTTTGCAGGTTATTTGTTGTACCGGTCGGGCGGATATAGAATGTATCGGTTAAGGCCGATGCATAGGGAATGAACTCGGTAACTTCAGTTTGTTTAACATTGGAGAAAATCACCTGGTTCCTTTTCTTGGAATAGATGTCAAACCCGTCCAGTACGGTGGGATTATACACGAAATTGGCAAACCGGATCCTCGCGGTGGTGTCGGTAGGAACCACAATATTGGTCTCTACCGTTTTTTGCTTGGGCGCCGTAATCGTGTCGTACACAAAAACCGTATAGTTCTTACCCACCTGCAGGTTTTCCGAAAATGACAATTGTGCCTGCGTAGTGGTGGATAATGTATCCCTTACCAGGAAGGCCCGGAAACCACCGGGAATGCTGGCGGCATAAGCGGAGGAAGGGAACACGTTCCCTGTAGTCAGCAATCCACCCCCGTTTATGAGTTTGGAGTCCACATAGATGTAATTCCGGTTGGCATTCACCATCGCCATATACACCTGCACCAGGCTGCTGTTGGTGAAACTGGTTTGCAGGTTTATTTTTTCGTCAAAGGTCTTGGTGCAGGACGGAATCACGGCTGCCGTTGTAAGGAGCAGGATTATCCCGGCTGCATATATTTTTATTTTATTCATAATCGTTGCTTTTGGTGGTTAGCGTTAGGGTTGAGAGAACCATTGTTCCTTGGTATGATAATCCAGGGTTCGGCCGCCTACCGCATCCAGGGCAGCGATATTGTACAGGAATTCCGAATTATAACGCGGACGGGCGCGGTAAACCAGTTTGCCACCGTTGTCTACCCACAGATCCGTACCGGTTGGTGGTGTGAAATCGGCATACACCTGCTGACCGGTAACGGGGTCAAGATCCGTATAATGGTATCTTCTCAAATCCACCCAGGTTTCCACCAGCCCAAAGCCGAACATGGCGATGAATTTCTGCAGCATGATATGGGAACGGGTAAGCGCGCCCACGGCGGGTACCACCACCGGGTTGGCCAGGTAAGCGGCCCTGGCGCCGGGTGAGATCTGCATGGCGGCAGGCACTGAATTATGATAATCGCTGACACCCGTTAACATATCGAAATTCGCGTTGATACCATCAATATAAGATTGACGCGCGTTGGCATGTTCTCCTTTTCGTAAATAAGCTTCCGCTTTCATGAAATGAACCTCAGCGGCGGTGATAATCGGGAAGGGCGCTGCATTCCGGAATATATATCTGCAGTTGTCATCGGTTCCAGGAGCGGCTGTGGAAGTAAAAACACCGCCCCAGAAATTCTGTGGCTGATCCGCCGTTACCAATCCGTCAGAACCCTTATTTGGGCGGATCCCCTTATATGTTCCATTGGGGTTCTCCCGGATGATATAGGGGGCCCTGGGATCATTAACACCCAGGAACATCGGGTTCAGACCCGTCATCAGGTTGGCGATAAAACGGGATTGCCTTAACGCGCCCACATTTCCCCGGAACGGTCCGAAGAAATTAAAGGCGCCGGTCAGACCTGAACCAATGAATTTGGCCGAAGCGTTATCTGCCGTATTAATGATGCCCTTATTCGCATAATAAATAACCGAATCGGGATTATAGATACCCTTGTTGGTAAGATGGTTAAAGGAACGGGCCAGTACGGAGTAGGCGAATTTTTCCCATTTATCCGTATCCCCACCATAAAAATAGGCATCTCCCTGTGACAGGGTGGAAGAAGGAACACTCATATTCAGATAAGTGATGGCCAGGTGACAAAGACGCCTCACCTCCGCATAGATATCTTCCTGGCTGTCGTAATCAAATACCAGCCGGTTGGCATCAAAAGCCTGTTTCAGGATGGCTTCACCGTACATGTTGGTGAGTTGCAGCCAGCCCCATGCACGAATGGCATAACCGACACCCACGTAATCCCATTTGCTTTCCTCGGCGGCCCAGTCGATCATCCGTCCCAGGTTTTGCCCCATGCCATAATAGTGCATAGCCCACACCGATCCGAGGATATCGCTTCCCCCGGTGGCGCCGCCCATCCGGTCATACTGGTTATTGGTGGTGTTGGTGGCCCAGAACTGCACATAACGGCCTACATACAGCCCGTCATTGGCGGTTCCATATGCCGAACCCTGGGCGGAAGAACTGCCCACCATATTCCCGATGATACCCGGAAGCAGTGTTTCCACCTGCACACGGGTAGTGGCGTTGGGGTTCAGGTACGCCTCATCTATTTTTTTCGAACAGGATCCGAAGAGCAGGAAGGCGGATGCTGTTGCCGTATAAAAGATTTTGGTTACTGTATTTTTCATTTTACCATTTTTTAATAGTTAAAAGGATGCCCTGAAACCGAAATTGACCTGCAGGGGTGAAGGAAGTGTTCCGTAGTCAAAACCAAAGGCTCCCACACCCAGCGAACCGGCGGTGTTTCCGTTTACGGCAGGGTCAGCCCCACTGTAATTGGTCATCAGGATCAGGTCATTGCCGGTAATAAAGGCGGACAGCGATTTAACGGCCTTGATAAAGTTGTTCGGGAACGTGTAACTGAGTGTGATATCCCGCAAGCGGAACCAGTTCACATCCTTTTCAATGAACGCGGCTTCCGGCATGGTGGTATAATACTGGTTATTCAGCGCGGGAATAACGGCGATCGTATTCACTGTGGGGGTAGCCGAATTCTGCAATCCGTCGCTCAATACACCTTCGATCACGCGCGGAGTATAACGGTCCGTCGTCAGCTTGCTCTTACCCAGGTTGGTCAGGAACCGGTTGGTACCGTTATAAATATCCCCGCCCACTTTCAGATCCCAGAGGAAGGAGAGTTTCCAGTTCTTGTAACGGAAGGAATTCAGCCAACCAACGGTAAAGGTCGGGTTACGGTCGCCGGCCACCACAAACACACCACCGGTATTCAGCGGGAGCCCGGTTGTGGGGCTGATCAGGATCTTACCGTCTTTATTGCGCTGGTAATCGGTAGCGGTGATGGATGTGGTGGGTCCGCCCAGCACCAGTCCGCCACGGGCGTTGCCATACAGCCAGGTATCGGCGATATAATATTCGGATACGTTTTTGGGCATATCCAGCACCTTGTTATACATCTTATTGAAATTAATCCGCATGTTCCATCCGAAATCGGGTTTCTTGATGAGATCATAATCCATGGCGATCTCGATACCGCGGTTACGCGTACTCGCGGCATTTTGGGTGTTCAGTACGAAACCGGTTCCATAACTTAAACGGAAATTCTGGATGATCTGCCCTTTGTTCAGGGTGTTATAATAAGTGATATCCAGGTTCAGGCGGCTGTTGAACATCCGGAATTCCGTACCCAGTTCATATGTGCTTTGTCTTTCCGGGCCCAGGTCGGGGGAGTTGTTGAAAAACCCGTAAGAGAAACCACCGCCGCTGGCAAAGTTGTTCACAAATACCGACTGCGTGGAATAAGGCGTATTCAGTCGCGCTGTACCCGCCAGTGAGGTACGTAACTTCCAGTAATTGAGGATGCCTCCTTTTTTCAGTGAGGGAATCATATCGCTCATGATCACACTCATACTTCCGCCGGGGTAATTATATTTCCGGTTCTGAGCGGGAAGGGTGGAAGCTTCTTCAAAGCGGTGCGTATAGTTCAGGAAAATGAAATTCTTGAAGCTAACGGCAAACTCACCAAAGTAGGCCATCTGGCGCAATATGCTCTGGTTGTATTCACCATAGGCATTCCGAAGCAGGCGCAACCGTGTATTTGGACGGGTAACCGAACTGTCCATAAAGTCACCCATCAGGGTGGTCAGTTCACGGTCGGTTACCACATTGCCGCCTTTGTACATTTTCCCGTCGGTGGTGTTCACATTATCCACAATATTGGTTCCGTAAACGGAAAACATTTCGGTTTTATAATCCTGCCACATCGTACCACCCATCAGCCGGAAATTGAAATTTTTCCCGAGCGATTTTTTGATGGTGGCGGTTATGGTATGGTTATAACCCGTAAATTTTCTCCAGTAATTGTCCAGTGTTCCGCCCGTTCCGGCTGCGAGGTAATAGGATTGCGGGTGCAGGAACATGAAACCAAACATATCATAGGTGTCGTAACCAAAACGGCCCGTCAGGCTCAGCCATTTGAAAGGATTGAGGTTGATACCCAGGGTGGCCGTTTTTCTGTCGGTTTCATCATACGACTTATTCTTATTTACATTGAAAAGCGGGTTGTCGTATTCACCGTTAGCTGACAAGCCGGAGAAAATGTCCAGTTTATCACCAGTGCTGGCATCCTCATAGTTGCGTATATCCACCGAATTGGGCCAGATCATCAGGGCCAGCAGGTAACCACCGGCGCTGCGGAGCACTTTGTTGTTTTCAGATTTGATCCACGTTACTGAAGGCATGATCTCCAGTTTGTCTTTCCAGAGTTTGGTAGTATTGGTCAGACGCAGGTTGTAACGCCTGAAGCCGTTGGTGGGCACCACCCCTTTCTGGTCGAAGAAACTGCCCGAAAAACGGAACAGGGATTGCTTGAAGCCAAAGTCCACACCGATATTGTGCGTTTGTGCGAATCCGGTTTCAAAAAATTCTTTCCGGTTGTCATATAGCTGTGTGGAAGGTGCGTAGGCGGGACCGAAATAACTGAATACGTTGGAGGCCACATTATTGATACCGGTAGAATAAGCATCCAGCACTTCCGGCCAGCGGGTTACCCGCTGAAAGCGGAAACTGTTATCATACTGTACGGCCACTTTTGTGGATTTCGCCCTTTTTGTGGTGATCACAATGGCGCCCGAACTGGCCTGGCTGCCATACAGGGCCGTGGCTTCAGGACCTTTCAGTACAGTGATGGTTTCAATATCGCTGGGGTTGATATCGGCGATCCGGTTTTGGTAATCGTTAAACCGGTTGGGCCGGTCTGAAGCCAACCCGATACCCTGGCCACCCGAAGAAGTTTCATTAATGGTTTGGTTGTCGAGGATCACTCCGTCCACCACGTACAGGGGCTGGTTGCTGAGCGAGAGGGAGTTAAAACCTCTCAATACGACAGACGAAGAAGCGCCCGCCACACCGGAGGTTTGGTCAAGTGTAAGACCGGCTACACGTCCCTGCAGGCTGTTGAGAAAGTTTTCCCGTTGTGTTTCCTGTACCTCCGCGCCGGACACCTTTTGAACGGAATAACCCAGTTCCCTGGGGTTCCTTTTAATATCCATCGCGGTTACCACTACTTCGCCCATCATAACGTCGGCGGTTTTCATGTTTAGGCTTACCGTATTACCATCCGGTTTGATATCGCTGGTAACATAGCCCACATAGGAAATCTGTAGGGTTTCGCCGGGTCCGACCCTGATGGAAAATTTTCCATTGGCATCCGTCTGCGTGATCTTGCGGGTACCTTTTACCCGGATCGTTACCCCGCTGAGCGGAGTCTTCGTGTCTTCGGATAAAATCGTGCCGGTAACTGTTCTTTCCTGGGCCTGAACGGCCTGCGGCAGAACCAGCATTACCAGAGCTAAACCAAAGAGCAATCGGAGAATTTTTCTCATAGCTGTTTTTTTTTAGATATAATTAATAGGCAGTTCTCATTTTTTTTTCCGCCCGGCGGACTTCTCACATCACCCGCACACCCGCTTTAACGTAGGGTTGCAGCATGGGGTTGCCGGGTTCCAGTTCCGTTATCATCAGGTCGATATCATTCAGCCCGCAAACCCGGATGGGCTGTACCGTGTTCACTTTTTCGGCGATGCTCAGGCAAACTACTTTTTTTGAAGAGTTGATCATGGCCTTTTTCAGTTCCACCACCTCCCAGTCGTTATCCGTGATCCCCTGCTCCAGGTCAATGGCATTGGTTCCGAGGAAACAAATATCCGCTTTCATTTCTTTGATCCGGGCGATGGCCTGCGAACCTACTGTAATCTTTGAATTCTTGGAAACCCGGTCGCCGATCAGTATGACTTCTATATTGGGATGATGCATGTATTCCAGCACGGCGGGGATGCTTCCCGAAATAAAGGTGGCCCTTAACTGGTGGGGCAGGAGACGGGCCATTTCGATGATGGTCGTGCCGCCACTGGTGAGCACGAACATTCCGTTGCTGATCAGGCTGATGGCCTTTTGCGCAATCGTTTTTTTCTGGTTCTGCGAGTAAACACCGTTGGAAGAAAAATAAACGTGGTTAAAAGAGGGAGAAAGGGCGCCGCCATGCACTTTTATGATCTTGCCTTCGTCGGCCAGTTCCTGCAGATCGCGCCGGATCGTGTCTTCCGACACCTGTATCTCCGTACAAAGTGTTGAGGACAACACCTTGTTGTGAAGGTTCACCTGGTGAAGAATATAGGCTTGCCGCTCCTTCTTAAGCATTCGTTAGTTTTAGCACTTTAAAAATAAGGGAAATTCCTGCATAAAAACGCAGAAACCTGTAAATATTTGCAGGTTTGAAGCCGTAAAATGTGGATAACCTGTTATACCGGCTTATCGATTGAGATTAAGGTTATTGCCATGGATTACACGGATTCACACGGAAGATATTCTGGCCACGAAATCACACGAAAAAACACGAAAATTCAATTGTGTTTTGGAATTCATTTCGTGTTCATTCGTGTGTTTTCGTGGCTTAATCCAAATGTTCATGTAGGAATCTCACCCACTTTCAGAACCTATCCGTGAACATCCGTGTAATCCGTGGCCAAAAA
>CAYRHU010000099.1:5593-10488 GCA_964424155.1 uncultured Chitinophaga sp. | reverse complement strand
CCCAAGACCAAGATCTCCCGTATTTTCGGTGAGCCTATCCTGGGCAATGGCAAGTGGTTAACCAAGAACAGCAACCCCCCGGGTATGCACGGTGAAAAACGCAAGCGTAAAACGCTTGGCGAATACGCCCTGCAGCTCCGCGAGAAACAAAAAGCCAAATACACCTATGGGATCCTCGAGAAGCAATTCCGCAAAACATTTGAAGAAGCCGCCCGCCGCAGGGGAGTAACCGGTGAAAACCTGATCAAGCTCTGCGAAGCGCGCCTGGACAATACGGTTTACCGTATGGGTATCGCGCCCAGCCGCCCGGCCGCCCGCCAGCTCGTGAGCCACAAGCATGTGGAGGTGAACGGCGACGTGGTGAACGTTCCTTCCTACCAGCTGAAACCCGGTGACGTGGTTACCATCAAGGAAAGCAGCCGGGGCAGGACCTCGATCACCAGCGCTATGAAACCCAAGAATCCCAAATTCTCCTGGCTCGATTTCAACGAAACCGAGATGAAGGGCACGTTTATCACATATCCTGAAAGGGAGAGTGTTCCGGAGAATATCAAGGAGCAACTGATCGTGGAATTGTACAGCAAGTAATAAAGCTGCGGGCTGATAGCCGCGAGCTGCGAGTAAACCCCGTACACATACGGACTCCGCCCGTAGTTCTTAGCTCGAAGCTTAATAGTAAATCTAAAAATTTAAAGTAATAAAAATGGCCATTTTAAATTTCCAGAAACCCGATAAGATCATTCTGCAGAAAGCAACTGATTTCGAAGCCCAGTTCGAGTTTCGCCCGCTGGAGCCCGGATTCGGCGTTACCATCGGCAATGCGCTTCGCCGTGTACTGCTCAGTTCACTCGAAGGCTACGCGATCGTTGGTGTGAAGATTGAAGGTGTGGATCATGAATTCGCCACGATGAAGGGGATTAGCGAAGATGTGGTGGAAATATTCCTGAACCTGAAGCAGGTTCGTTTCAAGAAAGTGGTTGACCACGAAGTGGCGAACGAAAAGATCATCCTTTCGATCAAGAACAAGACCGAATTTACGGCCGGCATGATCGGGGAAGCCACTCATTCCTTCCAGATCATGAACCCGGATCTGCTGATCTGCACGCTGGATTCATCCGCGCGGATGGAAATCGAGCTCACTATCGGCAAGGGCCGCGGATATGTTCCCGCCGAGGATAACAAACCCAAAGACGCCCCGCTGGGTTATATTCCCATCGACGCCATCTTTACCCCGATCAAGAACGTGAAGTATACGATCGAGAACACGAGGGTGGAGCAGCGCACCGACTTCGAAAAACTGATCATGGAAGTTTCGACCGACGGCACCATTCATCCTGAAGAGGCCGTGAAGCAGGCATCGAGAATCCTGATCCAGCACCTGATGATCATCACCGACGAGAACATCACATTCGACAATAAGGAAGAGAAGAAAGAGGACCTGGTGGATGAGCAGACCCTGCAGCTCCGCAAAGTGCTGAAGACCCCGCTCGAGGATCTTGATCTTTCCGTAAGGGCCTTTAACTGCCTGAAAGCGGCCAAGATCAATTCGCTCAGCGAACTGGTGCAGTATGAGCAGGAGGACCTGATGAAGTTCCGCAACTTCGGCCAGAAATCACTGGCGGAGATCGAGCAGGTGCTCACCGAAAGGGGGCTGCATTTTGGTATGGACCTGGCGAAGCTGGGGATTGATGCGAGTGAGATATAAAGCCCCTCCCACCTCCCCGCAGGGAGGCTTTGGAGAGTCTGAAAGAATATAGATTCAATTTTAATCACAGCTGCGTAATTATTCGCAGCGAATGTTGCAAATCCTGACACGGTGCAACATCTAAAACTTAAACGTCATGCGTCACGGAGACAAAGTAAAAAATCTCGGAAGAAAGAAAGCGCACAGGGACGCGTTGCTCAGCAACCTCGCCTGCCAGCTGATCGAACACAAGCGGATCGTCACAACCGTTGCCAAGGCCAAGGCATTGCGTGTATATGTGGAGCCCCTGATCACCAAGGGCAAGACCAACACCACGCACCAGCGCCGGGTGGTATTCAGCTACCTGCAGGACAAGGAAGCGGTAACCGAACTGTTCAGCAACGTAGCGGAAAAAGTGGCCGGTCGGCCCGGTGGTTATACCCGTATCATCAAACTGGGCGCACGCCCCGGTGATAACGCGGAAACAGCCCTGATCGAACTGGTTGACTTCAACGAAATTTACGGTAAAGGCAGGGGTGAAGCCAAAACGGCAGCGAAGAAGACCCGCCGCGCCGGTTCTAAGAAGAAAGCCGAGACGGAGAAAGCCGAAGAAGCTGCTCCGGCGGAAGAAAAGAGCGCAGAATAAGCAATCAAGCGTTTTTCATATTTAGAGGCTGTCCATTAATCGGACAGCCTTTTTTGTTTGAAAGCCGGATGGATGGGCAATGGAATTGCTAAAAGGCAGGATGCTATGTGTAAAATGCTGCGGTGTGATATGCTGCGAGGCAAAATTTTGGGAAAAAAAATTCGGGGTAATATGCTGCGAGGCAAAATGCCTCGCAGAGCTGTTTCAATAGGCTTTATTCAGATAGCCAAAGGCTATATAATAAGGCTGCGGGACAGAATGTCCCGCAGCACTATATTAATGTATAGAAAAGACATTCAAAATTGATTTAACAATCTCTGATAATAATTCCGATTGCTTTATTGGGGCGATATGTCAGCAACCTTTGATCGGGTAAATGTATCCGGCTCCGCAGGAGCAATAAGTTAAACCAAGAGGCATCGGCTTTTAATTACAACAGCAACCGCCAATCTGTTATTTTTGCATCTTAAATTTCCGGTATGAGCAACGTAAAGGTCGGCCTGGTGCAGATGAGCTGCACGAATAAAAAAGAAGATAATCTTGCCAAAGCGATCGAGGGCGTTAAGAAAGCCGCCGCTGGCGGGGCGCAGATCGTTTGCCTGCAGGAACTTTTCACCTCCCTCTACTTCTGTGATGTGGAAGATTATGAGAATTTCAAACTGGCTGAACCGGTTCCCGGTCCCTCGACAGAAGCCTTGCAGGAAGTAGCGGGCGAACTGGGGGTGGTGATCATCGCCTCCCTTTTTGAAAAAAGGACCCAGGGCATTTATCACAATACCACCGCGGTGATTGATGCCGACGGCACTTATATGGGCAAATACCGGAAAATGCATATTCCCGATGATCCGGCCTATTACGAGAAATTTTATTTTACGCCCGGCGACCTGGGTTATAAAGTGTGGAAGACAAAATTCGCCACCATCGGGGTGCTGATCTGCTGGGACCAGTGGTACCCCGAAGCCGCGCGGATCACGGCGCTGATGGGCGCGGAGATCCTTTTTTATCCCACGGCGATCGGTTGGGTCACTTCTCAGGATGAAGCGACCAATACGGAGCAGTACGGCGCCTGGCAAACCATACAGCGCAGTCACGCCGTGGCGAACGGGGTCCATGTCGTGAGTGTGAACAGGGTAGGGTTAGAACAGAACGGAGCGATGAAATTCTGGGGAGGGTCCTTTGTCTCCAATCCTTTTGGGACCATACTGTACCAGGCTTCCCATGAAAAAGAGGAAATTAATGTGCTGGAAATTGACCTGTCTAAAACGGAGCGGTACCGGACACACTGGCCTTTTATGAGAGACAGGAGAATTGATAGTTATTTACCGATTGTTAAACGGTTTATTGACGAAGAGGATCTGAATGCTCAATGATCAATGTTCAATGCTCAATGCTCAAAAATGTGCGAGATATACCTGGAAATGGAGAATTGATCATTGAACATTTTCAATAATTAATCGAAAAGAATGAGTAATGCATCTATAGCCCTTCCAGAAAAACCAACACCCGGGCAACTGGGATATTACTTTCCATCCGAATTCGACACTCATTTCGCCACCTGGCTCAGCTGGCCGCATAAAGAGGCCTCCTGGCCGGGGAAGATCCATACGATCTATCCTTCGTATGTAAAGTTTATTAAAGAACTGACGAAAGGGGAACGGGTGCGGATCAATGTGACGGACGAGGCGATGAAATCGTTTGCCGTTAACCTGCTGGAGAAAGAAGAAGCGGACCTGGATAAGATCGAATTCTTTTTTCATCCCACCAACGACGCCTGGTGCCGCGATCATGGCCCGGCCTTCCTGGTCAATCCCCATGCGGAAATCAAAAAAGTGATCGTTGACTGGGGATATAACGCCTGGGGTAATAAATATCCGCCCTTTGACCTGGATGATGTAATTCCGACCCTCATCGGCAAACATTTTAATATTCCTGTTTACCACCCGGGTATTGTGATGGAGGGGGGCTCTGTTGAATTCAATGGCAAGGGAACTGTGATAACCTCCACGGCCTGTTTGCTGAACCCGAACAGGAACCCCCATCTCAACCAGGAGCAAATCGAATCTTACCTGTGCCATTATTACGGGATGGAACAGGTGCTGTGGGTGGATGAGGGGATTGTGGGCGATGATACGGACGGCCATATTGATGATACGGTCCGTTTTGTGAATGAGGATACCGTGCTTGCCGTGATCGAAGAAGACCGGAACGATGAAAACTATGCACTTCTCCAGCATAACCTGAAGCAATTAAAGAAGATGCGGCTGTTGAATGGAAAGCAGCTCAATATCGTTGAACTGCCCATGCCGGAGGAACTGATCTACGAGGATCAGCGGCTGCCCTGTTCCTATGCCAACTTCTATATCGCCAATAAATCGGTGATCGTACCCACTTTCCGCTCCACAAGGGATGAACAGGCGCTTCGCATCATCCAGGAATGCTTTCCGACACGGGAAGTGGTTGGCATCGATTCCACGGATATTATCTGGGGATTGGGGAGTTTTCATTGCCTGAGTCAGCAGGAACCGGTTTAGCAGTCCACGGTCCACAGTCTACAGTCCACAGTCC
>CAYRHU010000099.1:0-5493 GCA_964424155.1 uncultured Chitinophaga sp. | reverse complement strand
GTCCGCAGTCTACAGTCCGCAGCCTTACAGTCGGGCAGTCGGGCTTCTGGCAGCCGGCAACCCAGAGTTCGGTGAGTATTTCCGTGTACGGCATCTCCTATGGTGGAAAAAGACTCCTGACTCCGAACTCCCGACTCCTGACTTTCACTTACATTTGCGCAATTTGTCCAATGAACCCGGTGTTCATAAAAGGGGCAAATGCCAATCAGCATGCTCAATTCACCCATTCCAGCTGTTTTGATGTTAGCCGACGGTACGGTAGCCCATGGCCAGGCCTTTGGAGCTATCGGCACCACTACGGGCGAGATCTGTTTCAACACCGGGATGACCGGTTACCAGGAAGTGTTTACCGATCCCAGTTATTTCGGGCAGATCCTGATTATGAACAGCGCCCATATCGGCAATTACGGGGTGAAAGATGTGGATGTGGAGAGCGACAGTGTCAAGATCAGCGGACTGATCGGCCGCAACCTGGAGGATCAATACTCCCGGAAACTGGCCAACGGATCGCTCATCGATTACCTGAAAGCAAATAAAATCGTTTCCATTGAGGGCGTGGACACCCGGGCGCTGGTGGCGCATATCCGCACCAAAGGCGCGATGAACTGCATCATTTCTTCCGAGACAACCGACCTGGATGAGCTGAAAAAGAAACTGGCCGAAACACCGAATATGGATGGCCTGGAACTGGCTTCTAAAGTGAGCACCACAAAAACCTATGAACTGGGGGATTCAAAATCAGATATCCGTATTGCCGTCATGGACTACGGAGTGAAAAAGAATATCCTGCAGTGCATGGTGGAAAGAGGGGCCCGTGTAAAAGTGTTCCCGGCTAAAACTTCTCTCGAAGAGGTAAAACAATTCGAACCCCACGGTTATTTTATTTCCAACGGTCCGGGCGATCCCGCGCCGATGGATTACGCGATCGCCACATTAAAACAAATCCTGAAAGAAGAGAAACCCGTATTTGGAATTTGCCTGGGTCACCAGTTGCTGGCGCTTGCCAATGATATCCCCACTTTTAAAATGCATCATGGTCACCGCGGTTTGAATCACCCCGTTAAGAACGTGGTCACCGGCCGTTCGGAGATCACCACGCAAAACCATGGATTCGGCGTGGATCCTGAAGCCGTAAAAAAGGCCGCGCATATCGAGGTCACGCATGTGAACCTGAACGATCAGTCGATCGAAGGGATACGCGTGAAGGGGAAACCCGCTTTCTCCGTGCAGTATCACCCCGAAGCCACGCCCGGGCCACATGATTCGAGATATCTGTTCGATGATTTTATAGAGATGATCCGGGCTCATGCGAACGGATAATTGAAGATTTATGCGCAGCCAGCGTAAATTCCCGGAATTAAGTACAGCCAGGTTTTACCTGCGGCAAATCCTGCTGCCTGATCAGTCCTTTATTTTTGAAGGGCTGAGTCATCCCGATGTTATTCCCTATTACGGAGTACATTATGAAACTTATGAAGCGGCCAGGGCCCAGATGGAATTTTATGATTCTATCTGGAAAGAACAGACGGGTTGCTGGTGGAAGATCATGGATAAAGAAAAAGGGATCGCCGTGGGAGCCTGTGGAATGAACGGCTACCAGCCGGAACATGAAAAGGCCGAGATCGGCTACTGGCTTTTACCTGCCTGGTGGAAAAAGGGTATCATGCCCGAAGTAATACCGGTCGTGATCCGGCATTTGTTTGAAAACTGGAAGCTGTTCAGGCTGGAAGCCGTGATCGAAGATGGAAATGAGCCCAGTTGCCGGCTGTCAGAAAAACTCGGGTTTCATTATGAAGGAACCCTTCGCAAGGCTGAGATTAAAAAAGGCAAGAGGATCAGCCTTAAAATATACAGTCTGCTCAGGACTGATCTGCCCTGATTTTTTCAACCACGTTTCATTATTTTATTTGTTGTAAAGCATTGTAAATGTGCGTATTAGATAAAGTGCAACCCGATGAACCCCAATCCGCCACACGAAAATAACAGTTGATACACCCTGTCCTGTTCCGGCGTTTTATTCCTTCGTTGCTTTGTGTTATTAAACCGACAGGCCATGAAAAAGATAATCGTAACAATGCTGGCAGGAATTATTCTCACTGCGTTCAGTAATCCGGTAAATGTATCGCCGGCTTCCACCGATGTGGTGGAGATCACCGGGTATAAACTCAGGAACGAAAAAATCGATCTCACTGATTTCAACCTTTGGGTGGTGACCAGCGAAGACGTATTTGAAAGGGATTTTGAACCCGAACACGATTCGGTGCTTAAGCCCCGCTTCGACGAGCAGATGGTGCTGGCTGCAAAAGTGGAAACCGTTCATAACGCGTACCGGGTGAAATTCAAAAAAACGGAACTGGTAAACGGTACATTGAACGTTTACTTCAATGTAAAAAGGGAAGGTTCCCCCGAAACGGTCAAAGTACCCGTTTCCATGGTGGCCGTACCCAAGGACAAGTCAATGAAAAAAGTGAATTTTTACCATGATAATTTACTGGTGAAGACGGTGCCGATCGTAACGGTTTACTGACAGCTTCCCGGATTTCCTGCAGATACAAAAACCGATTCCTTAAAAGCCGCCGATTTCGGCGGCTTTTTTATTTCGTTTATATTCGGGTCATGAAGATCGCGATCATCAACGGCCCCAACCTGAACCTGCTGGGAAAAAGGGAAACGGATATTTACGGGAATCAACCTTTTGAACAATACCTCGTAACGCTTCGGAGCAAATTTCCCGGGGTTACCCTTCATTATTTTCAAAGCAATGTGGAAGGGGAACTGGTGGATGAACTGCAAAGAGTGGGTTTTGACCACGACGGGATCATCCTGAATCCGGGCGGGTATACGCACACTTCCGTAGCCATCGGTGATGCGGTTGCGGCCATTACGGCCCCGGTAGTGGAAGTACATATTTCTAACGTGCATGCCCGGGAGGATTTCCGGAAATTATCGCATGTGAGCGCGAAGGCGGCCGGTTGTATTTTCGGCCTGGGGCTCAAAGGATACGAACTGGCCCTGGAGTGGCTGGTAACCCGTCAAAATCCCTGATCCTTGTCAATGACCGGAATAAATATTATCAGGTTCCCTGTTTTTCATTCACCCTAGTTTTGCCCCATGAGATTACCCGTTCATTACACACCGCCGGACGAGGCATTGTCTGTCATACAATCCGGTCATCGCGTATTTGTGCATGGCAGCGCTCAAACACCTCTTTTCCTGATGCGGGAGCTGGCCAAAAGAGCGCCGGAACTCCGCAACGTGGAACTGACTTTCATTACCGTACATGGGGATATCGAACTGGAGAAACCGCAGTACGCCGATTCCTTTCATATCAACTGCATGTTTGTTTCCCAGACGGTGCGGGAGGCGGTGAATGACGGCAGGGCCGATTTTATCCCCGTCTTCCTGAGTGATATCCCTGACCTGTTCCGCCGGGAAATGCCTATCGATGTGGCGATCGTGCAGGTATCACCACCCGACCGGCATGGGTATTGTTCCCTCGGCGTATCGGTTGATATCGCCCGGAGCGCCGTGAATACGGCCACTCATATCATCGCCCAGGTAAATCCGCGGGTGCCGCGTACGCATGGCGACTCGCTAATCCATACCAAACGCTTCACTTCCATGGTATGGCACGAAGAGGAATTGCCGGAAGTGGATTACGGCACCAAGGTGGGGGAATCGGAACTGAAGATCGGGAAACTGATTGCGGACATGATCGAAGACGGTAGCACCCTGCAAATGGGGATCGGGACTATACCGGATGCGGTACTCAAATCACTGAATGGTCACCGGAACCTGGGGGTTCACACCGAAATGTGCAGCGACGGGATCATTGATTTGTTTGACCGGGATGTGATCAACAACACCATGAAAAAGATCCACCCGAACAAAACGGTCACCGGGTTTGCCGTAGGCACCCGCCGGCTCTATGATTATGTGGATGATAATCCCGCTTTTGCATTTCTCGATATCGATTATGTAAACGACCCGCATGTGATTCGCCGTAACCCCAAAGTGATCGCCATCAACAGCGCTATCGAGGTGGATATCACGGGCCAGGTATGTTCCGACTCTATCGGCACCCTGCAGTACAGCGGTATCGGGGGCCAGATGGATTTCATGCGGGGAGCCGCGCTGAGCGAGGGAGGCAAACCGATCATCGCCCTCACCAGCCGCACCACGAAAGGGATCAGCCGGATCGTACCCTTTTTAAAACCCGGGGCCGGTGTGGTAACCACCCGGGGGCATATCCATTATGTGGTTACCGAATTTGGAGTGGCTTATCTTTTCGGAAAGAACCTGAGGCAAAGGGCGCGGGAACTGATCCGGATCGCCCATCCAGATGACAGGGAAATGCTGGAGAGGGACTGTCATGAGCGGTTCCGTTGTTTTTAGTGCACCCCGGTTTGCCGGAGCAGGAAATTCCTTCGGGTGAAGTATCTTTATTACAACATTTACAACCAAAACCTTTTGTATGAGAAGATACCTCCTGATTCTTCCCTTATTCTTCGCGTTAACCTCACTTGCGCAGAAGCTCACACCCGTTCAGATAGCGGAACGAAACAAGCCGGGCACGGTCATGATACTGGCGACATTTAAAGGCACTGTCACGGCCATTCAGCCCATGATCGATGAGGAAGCGCTTGGACAACTGGCGCAGCAGGTGCGGGCCGACCTGGAAGCGGCCGGGCGATTCACTACCGATCTTTTCTGGACCACCTATATCAAGGCCTTCAGCCAGAATATTGAGAAATACATGATGAAGGGCACCGAAAGAGTGTCGAAGGAACTGAATACCACCATGGTGGGTTCCGGTTTTATCGTTACTCCCGACGGGTACGTGATCACCAACGCGCATGTGGTGGATGAGAATGACGAAACCACGAAGCAAAGTTTTGCCGAACAGGCTTTCCAGGAGATCATGGACCAGGACGCTAAGGACCTGGAGCGATCCATGGGCCGCAAGCTAACCGAGGAGGAGCGCAAGGATCTTACTTCGGCCAACAGCTGGTATTTTTCACAAACGCTTGAAGTGGGAAGGATCGGCAAGGAATTCAGCGTGGTGCTGGGTATCTCCGGTAAGGGCGGAAAAATAAAACCGTTGAACATTCCGGCCCGCCTGGTGACCAAGGGCGCCGCCATTCCGGGCAAGGATGTGGCGATCCTTAAGCTGGAGAAGAAACACGAGTACCCGACCATCAGGGTGGGCGATGACAAGGAAATGAAAGTGGGCGACCAGGTCTATGTGCTGGGTTACCCGGCCGTCGCCACTTTTCACCCGCTGATCTCGGAAGAATCCATTTCTGAAGCCACGCTGACCCGGGGGCTGGTGAGTGCGAAAAAGAATATGAAGGATGGATGGGAAGTGCTGCAAACGGATGCTTCCATCACGCATGGCAACAGCGGTGGCCCGGTAATGAACGAGTACGGCGAAGTGATCGGGCTGGCCACCTTCGGGAGCGTGGACCAGCAGCGGGGCCAGGAGGTGCAGGG
>CAYRHU010000098.1:8070-10599 GCA_964424155.1 uncultured Chitinophaga sp. | reverse complement strand
AGGCTTTTGTTATTGCCAAAGCTTAACTCGAACTTATCGGTGCGGGTAGTGGGCATCTGCTGCTCCATACCGCCGGGCATACCGGCAAAACTGAACTGGAGTTTGGAGGTCCGCTCATAAATGACCGTCCCTGCGTTTTGTTGCGCCTGCACCACCAGCACGGCTGCCAGGATCCCGAACCCGGAGAGAAAAAATCGTTTCATGTTTTTTTTGTTTAGGGTCAAAACTATTGCAGAGGGATTGCAAGATAGGTTAAGCCACCTTTCTTTAAGGTTAATAAAGGTTAATGACGCTCTGATAGCCCGTTACATTGGTTTACTTTTGTTTCCTGACAATGCACGCATGAAACGTTCACAATGGCTGGCAATATTGATGGGGGTGGCCATCCTGGGTATCACCGGCTTCCAGTTATACTGGCTGAAGCAGAACTACGCCCGGGAAGAGAACGCGCTGGCGATCAAAACGGACCTGGCCTTCCGGGAAACCATTATGAAATTGCAGGCCTCCCGGTTCAACCTCGTGGATTTGAAATGGACTGATAACAAGGAAAAGCCTTCTGTCAGGGTTTTTGTATCCGATACAACCAATGCGCTTGAAATAAAAAAGGTGCCCCGCACCGAGATCATTTCTACGGTGAATGTGATCAGGGATAAAATGCGGGATTCATTGAAAAGAATATCAAAAAAGGGGATGGTCATTTCCATGGATAAAACCACGGTGAATATCCATGGCGACAGCAGCCTGGAAGCGCATGGATTACCCGAACCCGTGCCGGGGAAGGACTATTTATTTAAGTTATTATACGGAGTGGATTCGCTGCAGGACAGTCTGCGGGTGGCAGAAATAGACAGCGCCTATGCAAAAAGACTGGATCAGGACCGGATTGACGTGCCATTTACCATTTCAAGACAGGATAAGGTCGATTCGCAGGAGATACACGGACCCAATAAAGTGATGGTGGGTTTTGCCCGGCCCGTGATCTATGACCTGGAACTGGGAAACACGTTTCCATACCTGTTGCGCCAGATCACCCAACCCATCCTGTTCTCCCTGTTATTACTGGGTATCACCATCCTTTCCTTTGTATTGCTTTACCGCAACATGCTGAAACAGCAACGGCTTTCGGAACTGAAAAACGAATTTATCAGCAATATCACCCATGAACTGAAAACCCCGATCGCCACCGTGGGGGTAGCCATCGAGGCGCTGAAGAATTTCAATGCGATGGATAACCCCCAGCGTACAAAAGAGTACCTCGACATTTCCGGCAACGAACTGCAGCGTCTCGGTCTGCTGGTGGATAAAGTGCTCAAGCTCTCCATGTTTGAGAAAAAGGAGATCGAACTCAAATATGAACTGCTGAACCTCTATGACCTCGTACAGGAAGTGACCGCTTCGCTGAAACTGCAATTGGAAAAACACCGTGCCACAGTTACGGTTACACAGGAAGGGGGTGTGAACCTGCAGGGCGACCGCCTGCACCTGCTCAGTGTTGTGTTCAATCTGCTGGATAATGCACTGAAATACGGAAAAGAGAACCCGGAGATCCTGGTGCAGGTGAAGGGAGATGAAAATACGGTTGAACTGAGGGTAACGGATAACGGCATCGGCATCCCCCATGGCTATAAAGAAAAGATTTTCGAAAAATTCTTCCGGGTGCCCCACGGGGATACGCATAATGCCAAAGGCTACGGACTGGGGTTAAGCTATGCCGCGCAGGTGATCAAAAAACATAAGGGAACCATCCGGGTGGAAAGCGAAGCGGGACAGGGAACCTCTTTCATTATTACACTACCCAAAACCCCCATCCTCTAAAAGGGAGTGGGAGCAATCAACCATTATGAGTAAAGTCAAAGTATTATATGTAGAGGATGAGCTATTCCTCGGGAAAATAGTCAGGGAAAGCCTGGAGAGCCGGGGCTTTGAAGTGATCATGGAAGGCGATGGCGCCAAAGTGCTGAACCTGTTCAAACAGGTGAAACCGGATATCTGCGTGCTGGATGTGATGCTGCCCAACAAAGATGGGTTCACTATTGCCGATGAGATCCGCGAACTGGATGAAGAGGTGCCCATTATCTTCCTCACGGCCAAGACACAAACCGAAGACGTCGTAAAAGGATTCACGCTGGGAGGCAATGATTATATACGCAAGCCTTTCAGCATGGAGGAACTGATCGTCCGGATCCAGCACCTGCTGCGTAACCGGCAGGAAGGTGTGCAACGGATAAGCGGGGGTACGGTTACCATGGGAAAGTACAGCTTCCAGGTAAGTCGCCAGTTACTCAGCAATGGAAAGGAAGAAAGAAAGCTCTCCTACCGGGAGAGTGAATTACTGAAACTGCTGTATGAGAACCGCGACAAGATCATCGACAGAAAAGAAATCCTGAATCTTTTATGGGGTAATGATTCTTTCTTCAACAGCCGCAACCTCGATGTATATATCACCAAGATCAGGAGTTACCTGAAGGAAGATCCCTCGCTGGAGATCATTACGATTAAGGGGATCGGGTATCGGTTCGTGGGGGTGTA
>CAYRHU010000098.1:2910-7970 GCA_964424155.1 uncultured Chitinophaga sp. | reverse complement strand
CCTCGCTGGAGATCATTACGATTAAGGGGATCGGGTATCGGTTCGTGGGGGTGTAGCTTGCTATGAAAAGCTATTGCTGCGTGTGAATTGTATCGGTATGCTGGGATATTATTACCGAAAATAATACCAGCTATGGTTTAATTGATATTTCGAGCGCAGCGAGAAATCTGCTCATTTCCCCTAAACTAAATCATGTCATTCCGAGCGTAGCGAGGAACCGGCACGTATCACCCTTAATTAAACCCTGCCATTCCTCGCTTCGCTCGGAATGACAGAGCAAGGAGGTGGGGATTCCTCGCTGCGCTCGGAATGACAGGGCGGGAGAAGGGTAAGTGTAGATTCCTCGCTGCGCTCGGAATGACAGGGCGGGAGAGGGGTAGGTGTAGATTCCTCGCTGCGCTCGGAATGACAGGGCGGGAGAGTGGTAGGTATAGATTCCTCGCTGCGCTCGGAATGACAGGGCGGGAGAGTGGTAGGTATAGATTCCTCGCTGCGCTCGGAATGACGGTGGGGGTGAGGGGTTAGTGCTGGTTCCTCGCTTCGCTCGGAATGACAATTGTGTGAGGTTGGAAAAGATTCCTCGCTGCGCTCGGAATGACAGGGCGAGTGGGGAGAGGTAAAATAGACTTCTCGCTGCGCTCGAAGTAGCAGTGACTTTTACCCGACCCCTGGTTTATAGTTTTATATTACCGCTACTGGCAATCCTCTATTTTTGCGGGTCAACGCACCCTTAGCATGCCAGGAAGAACCTACGCGTCCGGAATCATAGCCGGGATATTTTTACTGCATTCATTTTTTTCACGGGCCCAGGATAAAAGAACCCAGTATCCCCCGGGGTTGCGCAATGGCTATTTCGGCGTTAATATCGGGTATATCAATTACCCGTTTACCGCCGCCCAGCTGCAACCCGGTTATACCGTGGAATCCGTTTCCGTTCCCCATACGGCCGTGCGGATCGTTTTATATGGATGCCCCATCAATGAATACCTGTCCGCAAGGATCACCTATATGCGCCCGGTAAACTGGGTGCAGTACCGGAGTATTAACGGCAACCGGGAAAGCCGTTCGGTATGGATGAATATTGCGGGGCTCACGCTTCATGGCCGGCTCCCGCTGAGTAAAAAATTCTCATTATCCGGCGAAGCGGGACTGGGGGTGATCACCCGGAACGGTTTTGAGATCGATGGAAGACCGGTGGTGGCCAATGCCAATTACGGCACCGGGCTTTTCGGCGGGGCGATCCATTATCACTTCAATAAGAAATGGGATATCCAGCTCAGTACGGCCTGGTCGCCCGAAAATAAAAAGGTAAAGCAGCCCCATACCTTTTTTATCGGCGCCGGTTTCAATTACCACCTCCGGCCCTTTTCAAAAGAAAAACTGGAACGCCTTTCCGGGGGCGGTTATATTTTCCCTAAGGAGATCCTGATGGTTGGGTATACAACCAACGGGGCCGGTTACGGAGTGAATGATTTCTTTTCCAAAGGCGCGATCCCCGTTTTCTGGGGCGGAAGCGCGCATGTGAAAAGAGGTCTTTCCCTCAGTTATCAGCGTAATATTTTTCATGCCCGTAAAGTGTTTGCCATGGACTGGGCAGTGCATGCCGGTTTCTGGAAAAGCCGGGATAACCGCGAAAATTTTTTTACGGCCTCACTCAATCCCGTGTTCCGTTTCAATGCCATCCGTACAAAACCCGTCGATTTCTTCCTGGAATATTCGGTGGCGGGCCCTACCTGGTTTTCAAAGAAAAAAGTGGACGGGTATTCATTGGGGAAAAAGTTCACTTTTCATGATTTTATGGGTATCGGTGTTTTTGCGGGCGAAAAGAAAAGGATCCATGCGGGTCTTCGGATCGCCCACTACTCCAATGGCAATCTTTTTCCGCAGAATGAGGGAGTAAAAGTGCCCCTCACACTCAACCTGGGTTATGTATTGAAATAACCTTTTGGCCGGTTTAATTTTATTTATTTACCTTTTACCGGCCAAAACAAAACCAACATGAGAAAATTTTTCCTACTGGCGGCTGTTGCCCTCCTGGTTTCAACCGCCGTTTACCTTGCCTCCTGCAAGGGAAAGAATGCCGAACCGGTTGCCGACAACAAAAAGGACTCCCTGGAAAAAGTTATTAAAAGGGGAGAGTACCTGGCGAACAATGTCGCCACCTGTATACATTGTCACAGTCAGCGTGATTTTACTAAGTTCTCAGGTCCCGTGGTACCGGGTACGGAAGGCGGGGGCGGATTCGCATTTGACGGGAAGATCGCCGATTTCATACCCGGTGTGTTATACGGAAAGAATATTACACCCGACAACGAAACGGGGATTGGTACCTGGACGGATGATGAGATCCTCCGGGCCATCACGCAGGGGATCAGGAAGAACGGCGACACGTTGTTCCCGCTTATGCCGTATGCCAGTTTCAACCGAATGGCCAAGGATGACCTGATGAGCATCATTGCCTACCTCCGCACATTGAAACCGATTAAAAATAAAGTTCCGGAGAGGCAGCTCATGATACCCATCAGTATGGCCTATCCGGGCCCCGCTTTGCAGGCTTCTGTGGACGGAAATGTCCGTCCCCCGGTAAGTGAAACGGTGAAGTACGGCGAATACCTGGCTACCGCGGCTGACTGCGCTGGATGTCATACCCCGTTTGCAAAAGGCCAGCCTGATTTCAGCCGCGCTTTTGCGGGAGGTAATTTGTTTAACTTCCCCGGTTTCCGCGTAAATTCTTCCAATATCAGTCCCGATTCGGCCACCGGGCTGGGCACCTGGACCGAAGAACGGTTCCTGACCAAGTTCACCGTTTGCCGGGAAGAAGCCGGGTATAATTTCAACCCCGGGAGTCAGAATACCGTGATGCCGATCGTTGATTTTTCCGGAATGACAGATGCTGACCTGAAAGCGATATATGCGTACCTGAAAACCGTGAAACCGGTGAGCAACCTGGTGGAGAAATACCCGAAATAAACTACTAAAGAATACGGGAAGGGAGACCGCCAGTAAAAACCGGCGGTCTCCTTTTATTTTAAAGGTCGTTGCTCATAGAATTATTGTAATAATCCCGGCTGAGCACTCCCGGGGAAGCGTGATCGCCCTCTTCAAAATCAAAATTCACGTACCGGATACCCGGTATTTCGGTGAGGTTATAAACGGCTTCAGCAAAGAAAAGCGAAGGACCGGTAGAACCCATTTGCTGGGTCAGGTACAGGGCATCCGGAATGGAAACATAAAGAGTGTCACCGGAGGTTTTCAGGTACTGCAATTGCACATTCGGGTTCTTGCTGTTGAGGAAGGCGATCATGGACGGGGCATCCAGCGTATCGGGAGCGCCCGGTTCGATCTTTTTCATTTCAAGCCGGCCGGTGGAATCATTCAGCAATGCTTCCCAGCTGTAAACGGCCACCGTGTCCACTTCTTCAGGTTCTGGTTGCCCGGCATCATTACTGCCACAGGCTGCGAATAGTAAACTGACAAAAAGCGCCAGGAGAAAATTCTTCATAGAGGATTTTTTGTTGGATGACTCAAGATACAAATTAAACGGGGGGATGGAATGTTAAAAAAGCGATGTTGTGAAATTATTCCCCGGAGCGTTTTTACTAACGGCCCAGCAGGAAAATAAGGGGGAGTGAGAGTCTTTTTCCCCATGCTTTTTCACTGTGGTCCTCACCGGGGAATTCCCGGGTTACCCAATTGCGGGAGGAATACCCGCGGGATAGCAAAACTTCGTCAGCCTTTTTTTGCAGGGGAGGATAGAGGGCATCCAGGGTAGCCGTACCATGATCAAAATACAATTTATGTCTGGCCGGCGATGGCAGATGTGATCGCATGTACGCAAGAAATGCATCCGATACGGGATTATTCTCCATCGTGAATATTCCAGGCCAGTGTGTGGAAAGACAGGCAGCCCCTCCAAAAACCCGCGGGTATTCACAAATGGCATACAGGGAGATCAGTCCGCCCATACTGCTCCCCGCGATGAAAGTATGCCGGGGCCCTTTACGGACAGCGTAGTTTTTTTCAATAAAGGGCATGAGCTCGTTTACGATAAACTTCAGGTAGTTATCTGAATTTATCCTGTGTTCACTGAAAACAGCCGCGTCATTGCCGCGAACGGAGGTATAGATCCTTTCTTTTTCTTCTTTGGTAAGCGCTTCGAAGGGTTTTTGCGGAAAATAATCCGAATGACGGCTGGCCCCGCCATTCCAGATCCCCACCACGATCACATCGCGGATCTTTTTTTCCCGCAGGAGAGAGGTGATCACATCATCGGCATCCCATGTTTGCTTGTTCCAGGTAACGGCGCTGTCGAAAAGCATCTGGCCATCGTGCATATAAAGCACCTTGTATTTTTTATGTGCAGGGTAACCTTCCGGCAGCCATACATCCACATGCCGCGGACTGATGTAGGCAGAAGGAAAATTTTCATGCCGCTGCAAATGACCGGCCGCTACCCGTGGTAGCTGCCCAAAGAGCGGTGAAACATTAATTGCGATGAGCAGTATGTAAAAGTTCGACAGCAGGTGTTTCATAAACAGTTCAGGCGGGATCGGGCGTTTCGGCCATGGCGGCGGCTTCTTCCTTTTTCCACTGCTTGTCCATATAAAAAGTGCCAAACGGAATGACAGAGGCCAGCCCGGCTTTCACCAGCCAGTTGAAATCTTTTTTGTACTCAGTCTTTACTTCTCTTGCCAATATCGCCAGCGCCACGAACAAAATTCCATGCAGGCTGCCCACGATGGTCACAGCCATTGGCATGCCGGCAAAATATTTGAGCGGCATGGCAGCGAATAATAGTACGATAAAGGAAACTCCTTCTGCGAATGCGATTTTTCTGAACCAGCTGAATGTTTTTTTCATAGTCAAATTCCGTCCCAGCCCCCATCCCCTAAAGGGGGGTTAGGTCGGCCCCCCAAACCCCCTGCCTTCGCATGCGCTTCGGCAGGCAAGCCCGCAAGGGGGGCTTTAGGTCGTTTTAATTTTAATAATCTTGTTTAAATCCGAATGTTCTTTATATCGATTCCTCAAATCATCCTTCGGAGCATAATCTTGTGCCTTGT
>CAYRHU010000098.1:0-2810 GCA_964424155.1 uncultured Chitinophaga sp. | reverse complement strand
TAGGTAAACCGGTGCGGCGCTCCGGCGGCGCTCACCACGTTCTCCTCGATCATGATCGAGCCGAAATCATTGGCGCCGGCATGCAGGCATAGCGAAGCGACCTCCTTGCCCACGGTGAGCCAACTGGCCTGGATGTTTTTGATATTGGGAAGCATGATGCGGCTGAGCGCGATCATGCGGATATATTCTTCCGGCGTGGTGAGATTGTGCACGCCACGGATCCTGGCCAGCAGGGTATCCACATCCTGGAAGGTCCAGGGGATAAAGGCGAGGAAACCCTTTGCGTCTTCTGGTTTCCGGCTTTGCACCTCCCGGATCTTTACCAGGTGTTCAAACCGCTCTTTGATGGTTTCCACATGACCGAACATCATCGTGGCCGAAGTAGTGATGTTAAGCTTGTGAGCCTCGTGCATGATGTCGAGCCATTCCTGCGCGCCGCATTTCCCTTTCGAGATGAGGCGGCGTACACGGTCGATCAGTATTTCGGCGCCGGCGCCGGGCAGAGAGTCCATCCCGGCTTCTTTCAATGCCATCAGCACTTCGCGGTGGGTGCTTTTCTCCAGTTTGGTGATATGCGCCACTTCCGGTGGCCCGAGCGCATGGAGTTTGATCTGCGGGAATTCCGACTTGATGGCCCGGAAGGTGTCGACATAAAACTGCAGACCGAGATCGGGATGATGCCCGCCCTGGAGTAATAGCTGGTCGCCACCGTATTTCAGGGTTTCTTCTATCTTTTGCCGGTAGGCGGGCATATCAGTGATATACGCTTCGGCATGCCCGGGGATCCGGTAAAAATTGCAAAACTTGCAGTTGGCGATACAGACATTCGTGGTGTTCACGTTCCGGTCGATCTGCCAGGTAACCTTGCCGTGGGGCACCTGTTTTTTCCTGAGTTCATCCGCGATGAACATCAGGTCGGCCAGGGGGGCGTTCTGATACAGGAAAACACCCTCTTCTACCGTCAGAAAGCCCAACGCGGTGGCTTTTTCATATAATGCTTCCAGCTGCATGGCGCAAAGGTACGGGCATATCAGAAATGGGCTAAACGGGATTATAGGTTAAATGGGCTGTGAAATAATTATGCAAACGGAAAGCCCGTTTGCATCACTTTATTGTAAATAACTGTCATATGTACAGAAAATGCCCGCCGGCCGGTCCGGCGCCGCACACCCAACCTACGGCATGAAAAAGATCATTTACACGCTTGCCTTTTTTATCCTGAACCTGAACGGCGGCAACGCCTTCGGTCAGGAAGAGTTTATTGAACCGCCCTCCAGGCCGCTTACCACCATTTCCTTTATCCAGTTAACGGGAGGTATCATCATTATCCAGGCCCACCTGGATAATTATCCCGATACGCTGAATTTTATTTTGGATACGGGCAGCAGCGGTATTTCGCTCGATTCCACAACCGCCGATTACCTGAAACTTGAACCCACCCCTTCCAATCGTGAGATACGGGGTATTGCCGGCATCCGGAAAGTGAGTTTTTTGTATAACCGCAGCCTGCATTTCAAAGGGCTTACGGTGGACAGCCTTAATTTTCATATCAATGATTACAGTATCCTGACAGCCGTATATGGCGAGCGGATCGACGGTATAATCGGGTATGCCATTCTGAGTCGCTATATCGTAAAGCTCGATTATGATGATATGAAACTTAGTTTCTGTACACAGGGAACCATCCGCTACCCACGCGGTGGCTACCTGCTCAAGCCTTATTTTGCCCAACTGGTGAGCCAGCCCATGCGGGTACGGGATGCGAAAACGATTTCAACCCGTTTTTTATTTGACATTGGCGCAGGTCTATGTATGCTGTTTTCCAGGGATTTTGCTGAGGACAGCAATTTTCTCGATAAGAAACGGAAACGTTACCCCAAGATCGGGGAGGGACTGGGTGGCAAGATCGATATGGAACTCACGGTCATCAAAGAGGTCAAGATCGGCCCTTACCGTTTCAGGAATGTACCTTCCTTTATCTTCAACGATGAGTTCAATGTTACTTCCTATCCCCAGATGGGAGGATTGCTGGGAAATGATATCATGCGGCGTTTCAATGTGATCCTGAACTATGCCAAAGGGGATATTTACATTACGCCCAACTCCCATTTCAGCGAGCTGTTTGACTATTCCTATTCCGGCGCGGAGTTGTACCTGGTGAACGACAAGATCATTATCGGAGACGTTGCCAAAGATTCGCCTGCCGAGCTGGCCGGTTTACAGGTGGGAGATGAAGTGCTGGCAGTCAACAAAACGTTTAACGGGAGCCTGAATCAATACAAGATCGCCCTGCAAACCCCCAACGAGCGGGTTAAGCTTATCCTGCGGCGGAATGAGAGCATGATAGAAGTGACGCTCAGGGTAAAAAGCATACTTTAAACCCCGGTTATTCCCCAATAATCACATTTTCATACTTTTACAGGCCCCGGATCGGGGGCCGGGGCTGACTGAACCATAAATTTCACCCCCTGTTATTTATATATGATTCAATTTGAAAAATTCATATTGGCCAATGGTCTCCGGGTGATCGTGCACCAGGACCCGAGCACGCCCATGGCGGTGGTGAACATCATGTACGATGTGGGCGCCCGGGATGAGGATCCGGAAAGAACAGGGTTTGCCCATTTGTTCGAGCACCTGATGTTTGGCGGTTCGGTGAACATACCCAACTATGATGAGCCGCTGCAGATGGCGGGGGGTGAGAACAATGCCTATACCACCAACGACCTCACCAATTATTATATCCAGTTGCCGGCAGAGAATCTCGAAACCGCTTTCTGGCTGGAGAGCGACCGCATGCTGTCGCTCGC
>CAYRHU010000097.1:7451-10631 GCA_964424155.1 uncultured Chitinophaga sp. | reverse complement strand
GTATGTTGATAGGCGAAGCCCGCCTTCGCTAAAGCTTCGGCGGGCGAAGGCGGAGAGTCAGGGATTCGAACCCTGGATACCATTGCTGGTATAACGGTTTTCGAGACCGCCCCATTCGGCCACTCTGGCAACTCTCCGGTAGATGATCCGGCCGGCAATGTAAAATAAAAGCCGGAATGACTGTGCATTCCGGCTTCAAAAATTTATACTAAAAGCAACGCTACTGAACGATTCGCACCATTCCCGCCCCGTGATAGGAATGATACTCCCCGTTATACATCGCGTCCGCGCTGACAGGACCCATTTTGTAATTACCCGGCGATACGGCACGTACCGCGTAATAATAGGTCTGTTTGTTCAGGTCCGCGTTCACAAAGAAATGAATACGATCATCCCGCACATCCAGGGCGGTTGGTGTAGCCGCATCCTTTATCCAGTCCATACCCGGAATTTCTTTGGTCCTTGGGTTCTCAATCTCAAATCCTGCCGGCAACAGATCCGTGATCACCACATTCTCAATGGAAGTGTTGTACGTACGTTCCAGTGTGATGCCCACGATCACCAGGTCGTTCTGCTTAAAACTGTTCCCACTGATGGTCCTTCCGTTCCGATCATAAAACTGTTTTCTCACTTTCAGGTAACTGTCCTCTTCGGTATAGGCCCCGGTGGCACTGATACCTTCCGATTGCCAGAAATAATAAAGACGGCCATTCCCCTTTGTTACCAATTCCACATTGCTTCCGCCCAGCGATTTCATGTCGCCCGACCAGCCTGAGTCGCCCACTTTGGCAACCAGTTTACCATTTACCTTGATCTCCCCAGTGGCATCTGACTTGTTAGCCGACCTCGCATGTTTACCCAGCGCCAGGAAGGCGAATGCCCGCTCCTGCGTGCTAAGCCATCGCCTTGTCTTTAATTTATCTGCCACATGTTTGACCATGGTTCCCACCTGTGCGTTGCCGGGATCCACTTCCAGCAGCGCATTCAGCGCGATCGCTTCATCCCTTACATCGGAGTAATAACTGCCCCCCGACTGCGGTACGGATTCCTCCCCGCTGAAATTGGCTGGTAACATGCTGTTGAAGGATTTCCGGTCGCCCGCCGCCGCATAGGCAGCTGCCAGCAGGTACCGGCTGTCGAGCGCGAGCAGGTTGGTGTTGGCTTTATAATAGTTCATGGCTGGTACATTCGTCCGCCCGGCCAGCGCCAGTACATACAGACCGTACGCCACTTCCTTGGGAGCGATCTTTTTGTTCTGGTCGCGGTTATAATAATAAGTGATGGTTTCACGGCTCTTCAGTTTGTTACTGATATAATTCAGCATGGTGTTCAGCAAACTGTTATCCACTTCGAAACCGGCCTTGCGCGCCTCCAGCAGGAAATGCGCCGAATAAATGGTGGTCCACCAGTCTTCCCTTCCTTCACCATCCCACAGGGTGACCGCCCCGTTGTACAACTGCCGCATTTTAATCTTGCGGATGGCTTCCATGATATTGGTATTCGCGTTCAGTTTGTTCTGCTGCCTGTTCAGCTGCATCAGGTCGGCCAGGTCGCCGTAATATAATTGCGGGAAAGCGGACGAAACCGTTTGCTCGGTACAGCCATACGGGTACTGCACCAGGAAGCGCAACTGTTCGCCCAGTTCTACCACCGGCGAGCGGCTTACAGCCAGGCTGTAATTCACGCTGCCAGGAATAAAATCACTCAGCCCGATGCTTATCTTTTGCGTGCCGCCCCCGGTAACGGATCCGCTGCCGGTCATCTTTTGCAGGGTGGAGGGAGGACGAACGGAGATCTCCGTTACATCGGTAAACTTCTCGCCCATGCCATTCACCGTAACCGAAACCTTCCCCACATTAATAGTTGGATCGGCCACCAAACGGAAACCGGCCCGGCCTTCGGCTTTACCTTTTAAACTCACATTAACGGAATTAGCTCCCACCACTTTCACCGGTCCTTCCACGGTAATACCGGCTGTAACGCTGGCCGCTTTTTCCGTTGTGTTGGTCAGGGTAACCGGTACATATACCGTATCACCCGGACTTAAGAAACGGGGCAACGCGGTGCTTATTACGATAGGGTCAGCAACGGTCATGGTCTTATCGGCCGATCCGAAACTGTTTCCTTTATACGACACGGCCATCAGCCGGAGTTCCCCGCTGAACTGGGGCACATCGAATTCAAATTCCGCCACACCGCTGCTGTTTGCTTTTTGGATACCACTCCAGTAACTCACCACGCGGACCCGTTTGGCCGGCATGGGATTCAGTCTTTTTTCCATACTCACTTCGCCGTCGCCTCCGGTGCTGCTGAGTTTTGCCCTCACTTCTTCAAACAACAACGGGTACAGATCATAAGCGGTTACCTGGAGCGCTTTTTTCTGGTAGAAATAATCATACGGATCGGGCGTTTTGAAATCGCTGATCTGCAATACGCCGTTATCCACCGCCGAAAGGGTGACCATACTGCCGGGCGTGGCTTTTACCGACACTTTCTGACGGGTTTTGGAGCGCACCGATTTTGCCGCAGTCAACTCCACAGGGATTTTCCGGTTCTTTTCCTCCACCATCACATTTGCGAACCCGTGTGCTACCGTCAGCGGTATGGCTGAAACTTCATGCGGTTTGATGAGGGTAGCCGTGATATAAAAGTTGGGAACATTGTCCGCATTCAGCTTCAGGTCAATGCTGGCTGTCCGGTTGCTCACGTCCACCGTCTGGTGGGTAATGATATGATCGGTTTCTGTGGTAACCAGCATTTTACCGCTAAAGGGTGTTTTAAACAGCGCCTTCACGGTTTCGCCGGTGTAATAGGACTTTTTATCAACAGAAATCTCAATATTACCTTCCCGGCTTACCTCGAAAGAGGTGTAGCTGCTGCCCCAGCTGCCATAGGAATAAAAACTGCGGCTTACATAATTGCTGGCGCCTAGATTGTAGATCCTCAGTTCATAATCACCGGGTGTGCGCGGTACATAACTATACACCGTTCCCTCGCCCACACTGATCTGCTGTTCGGTCATTAGTTTGTCTTCCTTCTGTGATTCATAACGGAAATAGCTGCCGCTCTTGGTCAGCACGGTGCGGTATTCATGCTTGATCACTTCAATGCGTGCCGTGGCGGTAATGGCATTGCCGTCCTTATTGGCCGCCGCGAGCTGGAATTTCACCGCCTGGTTCA
>CAYRHU010000097.1:0-7351 GCA_964424155.1 uncultured Chitinophaga sp. | reverse complement strand
AAATCATAGCCGTCGAATTTTTCAGGCGAAAAAGCTTTTTGTTTCACCTGTATTTCCGTTTCGAATTTACGGTTGGCCGCTGGCGGGCCGAAGAAATTCATGGCATTAATGCTGAGGCTGGAGCTTTCACCGGGCCGGAGGAATGTCTTGTCCAGCCGGGTACTGACCCGGATCCGGTCCGGCACAAATTCCTCAACGGAGAAATTCCGCGAGGCGAGAAGAACATCATTGGATGTATACACTTCCAGCGTGTAACTGCCGGTTATGGCGGAAGAAGCGATATCGATATTTCCTTCCATCGAACCCTCGTCGTTCAGGTTCTTGCGGAAAGATTTTAGTTCCTTTCCGTTGGGAAGCAGGAATTTGATCTTAACCGGAATGTCGCCGGGCGCCTTCCATTTCCCGTCGCGGAGGATCACGGAGAAACTGATCTTTTCCCCGGGACGGTATACGTCACGCTCCGCGTAGACAAAGGCGTCAAACCCGGAGGCATTGTTACGTTTTCCTCCCACATCAAAGCGGGATGTGTTCACTTTGGTGCTGCTGAAAGGAAGGTAATTGAAATCGTCATCGGTTTTGGCAATGACCATGGCCGGTTTAAAACCGCTGAACTCCTTATGACTGTATGAAATGGCGGCCATGCCGTCTTTATCAGTGGCCGCTGTGCCGAGTAACTGGTTATTGACGGAATACACGGAGACGTTCACTCCGCTGACGGGATCCGCCGATTTGATGGAACGGGTGAATACATACACTTTATCCTGTCCTTCCTTGGTGATCAGGCCAAGGTCGGACAAAGAGATGAACCGGCTGTCCTTCACCCAGTAATCCTCCGTGGAGCGGATAACCACATGGTAAACGCCTTTGAAATCCGGCAGCCTGTCCTCAAACTGGGAGAAATTCAGGATCCGCCCCGCCCCGCTCTTCGGCAATGACCTGGCATCGATCTCTTTTTCATAGATCACATCCCCCATCATGGCGGAACCACTGCCATAATCATCATAATAATAATCGTAGTCTTCTTCGTAATCAGGTCCGCTTTTGCTTTCCTTGGGCGAATAACCATAACGCTGGGCCATCAGCAGGTTATTCTCATATATCTTTGAAATGACAAGTTTGACCTTTGGCACACCCATGATCTGCACTTCGATATTCTTACCCCCTTTTTTCGACAGGTAAACCGCCTTGCTGTTGGTGAATTTAATATCAGCTTCCAGTTCTCCAAACCCCACGCTACCGTTGTAGTCTTCTTTCATCACCCCCCCGATTTTACCACGCAATCCCTGTCGTATCGTCAGGGCATATCCTTTTTCCGTGTCGAATTTGTCGCTGCGCAACGTAAACCCGAAATCATTGGGTTCGATCGTAAAATCAACCTCCGGTTCAAACTTTATCAGCGAACGTATGTTCTCAGCCGTGAGTTGCTGGCTGGTGATCACTTTCACCGCTCCTTCCATGCCATCGTGCTCAGCTTCCAGGTTTTGAATGGAGAGCGTAAAGGGAGATGAAATGGCGGAAGAAAAAACGATAGACTCCTCCGTAATGGTGTTGCCGTTTTCCGGCTTAAGTCCCTTCCCGATAATAATGCGGGTGTCCAGGTCCTTATCCTCCGGTTTAATCCCGTTGATCCGCACCGAGATCTTGTTATCGGGTGAAACGGTGATCAGGTCATAATCAGCCTTTTCCCCTTCGATCTCGATAGACAGTTTGTCTTTCAGATCGGCGGGGTTGACCCGGTAATTGAAAACAAGATCAACCTGCGGCACGGCCTGGGTGCTGCTCTCGCCCACCCAGAGGATCTGGGAATTGTCGAGCGAAAGAAGCGGGGTATGAAAGCTGATTTTATCCCCTCCCTTGACAGAATTGTACTTGCTGAACTTCAATACACTGCTTTTCACCTTTGCCTTATAGGTAGTGGCGGGAAGGAGCGGTTCGGATGGGGAGAAAACCAGTTCATCGGGGCTTTGCCAGCGGAACCGGCCTTTGAGTTCAGGATCAAATGAAATGTATTCGGTCGAATCCCAGGCATTCAGCATGGAATCGGTGGCCAGCGAATGGCTGAAACGGAAAACCAGGTTACCAAGCACCGGCACCTCCCCTTTCGCGTTGGTGAATGAAAGGGAGATTGAATTTTTCTTACAGGATGATAAAAAAAGAGTCCCGGCGGCAAGGAGCGGAACCAGGTAGAATTTGATACGCATAGGTGTGAGGTTATGAATGGTTATGAGGGATAAGGTAAAAAAGTTTTTCGAGGTAAAAAATTATACTGTTGTACCGGATGTCCCGTCTTTGCAGGTGAGGACAAAAGGCAGCGTCTCTGGCGGAAAAAACAGAATTTCGTAAAGGGGAAGCTAAGGAGGAATATCCCGGGTTGGGCGGGACAAGTCGGGCGGTTCCATACAGGAAGAAAAGAATTTGACAGGAAAGATACATTGCAGGAAATCGGAGTTGCAAGTTTGGGAAGATAAATATTTGTTAAGTGGGGTCGTGGTTTTTAAAGGGAAACGTTTTTTTGCATCTGTACAGGTGACTGTCTCCTTTTTAATACATGCATGAAAAAAATTAAACTCAAAATATCCCGCAGGAGCCTGGTCCGGGCTGCGAAGTTCACGGGAATGGGTATAGGTATGATGATCCTCCTGTTCTTCCTCCTGAACTGGATCTTCCCCCTCCCCGACAAGGTAGAATACTCCACGATCATCACCGACCAAAAAGGAGAGGTCGTGAACGCTTACCTGACGAGCGACCAGAAATGGCGGATGAAGACTGAACTGGAGGAGATCTCCCCTCTCCTGCAAAAAACCATCGTGGCCAAGGAGGACCGGCATTTTTATTCCCATCCCGGCGTAAATCCGTTCGCGGTGGTCCGCGCCATATTTATGAATCTTTTTCACTTACGACGGATGTCGGGGGCCAGCACCATCACGATGCAGGTAGCCAAAATGCTGGAACCCGGCCGGCGCAATGTCTGGAGCAAGACCCGGGAGATATTCCGGGCCCTGCAACTGGAACTTCGGTACAGCAAAAAAGAGATATTACAGCTTTACCTGAACCTGGTACCCTATGGCGGAAACATCGAAGGGGTCAAGGCCGCCTCCCTTCTTTACTTCAACAAGAATCCCGATCACCTGTCGCTGGCGGAGATCACCGCCCTGAGCATCATTCCCAACAAACCCGGTGTTATGGTACCCGGGCGCAACAATGATTTTATCGTGAAAGAGCGCAACCGCTGGCTCGAACGGTTTGCGAACCGAAAGGTTTTTACCAAAAAAGAAATCGAAGATGCGCTGGCGGAACCCCTCGATGCAAAGCGGGGATCCGTTCCCCATTATATCCCGCACCTGGCTTACCAACTGAAAAAACAGGGTGGAGACATCATAAAAACCCATATCAACCTCAACACCCAGCTGAAAACGGAAAAACTCGTCGCCGATCATGTTCGTTCACAGCGACTGAAAAATATCCGGAATGCGGCCGTGGTTATCATCGACAACAGAACTCGCCGGGTGATCGCTTATGTGGGATCATCCGGATTTACAGATACGACCGATGGCGGCCAGGTAAACGGGGCCCGGGCGGTCCGGCAACCGGGAAGTACCCTGAAACCGCTGCTGTACGCATTATGTTTTGACGAAGGACTACTGACACCGAAAACAGTAATGACCGACGTGGCCGTGAACTACGACGGATATGCGCCTGAAAATTATGATGACAAATTCAACGGGTATGTGACCGTTGAATATGCCCTCGAACATTCGCTGAACATACCGGCGGTGAAAGGGCTTCGCATGCTGGGCCATGAAAAAATGATCCGGAAACTCTCGCAATGCGATTTCCGGCAGATACAAAAAGACAGGCGGAAACTGGGTCTTTCCATGATCCTGGGTGGATGCGGCACCACGCTGGAAGAACTGACCGGGCTGTTTTCCGCATTCGCGAATGAGGGTGTATTCATCCGGCCTTCTTTTACAAAGGATGACAGTCTTCAAACCTCAACTTCCCTGGTAAGTCCCGCATCCAGTTATATGATCAACGAGGTGCTGTCCAAAGTAAATCGCCCGGACTTCCCGCTTAACTGGACGGCCACCGAAAAAATGCCAAAGATCGCCTGGAAAACAGGTACGAGCTACGGACGCCGGGATGCCTGGTCCATTGGTTACAATAAAAACTATACGGTGGGGGTATGGGTGGGGAATTTTTCAGGGGCCGGCGCCGCCGAACTGAGCGGTTCCAATACGGCCACCCCGCTCCTGTTTAAAATTTTCAATACGATCGATTACGACAGTGATGAAGAATGGTTCAGGCAGCCGAAAGATTGTGATATCCGGCAGGTATGCAGTGAAACCGGGCTGATCCCCGCAGAACATTGCCGGAATATCGTGACCGATTATTTCATTCCCCTGATTTCGCCCACAAAACTTTGCGACAACCGGCAGGAACTGATGATCAGTGCTGATGAAAAGATATCCTATTGCAGGAGCTGCGTGCCCGAAAACGGTTTCAAAAAGAAATGGTACCGGATCGTGGAGCCTGAAATGCAGGCCTGGTTTGAAGAAAACCGGATTGCGTACGAAAAAATCCCACCACATAACCCCGACTGCGAAGTGATATTCAGGGGTGCGGCGCCGGTGATCCGGTTCCCCGTGAACGGAACCGAATACCTGATCAGTAAAAAAAACCCGGAACCGCTTCAACTGGTTTGCAAGACGGCCAATGATGTAAGCAAAGTGTACTGGTATATCAACAACAAATTCTTCAAAAGCAGCAGCCCCGGTGAGAAGCAGTTTTTCGTACCGGTGGAAGGAACCGTGAAAATTTCCTGTACCGATGATAAGGGTAGAAACCGGGATATCCGGATTACGGTAAAGTATGTGGATCTTTAGATCTTGGCGGCCGCCTCCTCACCCGTATTGATCGCCCCTTCCATAAAACCCTGCCAGTCGGCCAGGTGCTCCCCGGCAAAATGGGTGTGAATATGCGATCTTTTCAGGATGGGCATGACCCGGAACCACTGTCCTTTCCCGTATAAGGCATAGGCCCCCAGCGAATATTTATCGTTACCCCAGTAGTAATTGGTCATTCGTTCCAACTCATCTTTCACGTCATTAAAATGAGGCCGGAGGGTTTGCATCACCATGTCCTCCCTCCAGGCATCTGACTGGTTGGCCACCACGGCCGCTTTTTCCCCAATGGTGTAAGAAATCAGTACGCCTTTTTTGGAGGGCTGGTTCTTGGTGGCATGATAGAAATAGTGAGGCGACTGGTCGGTCACCATATCAAAACTTTCATCCTTCCAGAAACGTTTTTTAAACAACAGCGGGTTCTTATTGATCCGGGCATACTGCAACTCATTCATGGCATTTATTTTGTCGGCCGGGAACCCGGGCTCCCATTTGATCTTTTTCACCGCGAAGGTGGGCGCCGTGCAAATGATCTTATCACCGGTGAAAACCTGGCCGTTGTCGCAATGCACTTTTACTCCGCCTTTCACATTTTGCACTATCCGGTTCACCGTATGATGTAAACGGATCTTGTCCGTCCCGATCCTGCCGGCGATCGCTTCGGCAAAACGGCTGTTACCCCCTTTGATCTTAAGATCCATTTCGTTTTTCTCGCTGCTTTCCGCATACTCGGCCAGCGCCGCGAAGGCAGATACGCTGCGGATCGTTTCGCCAAAATCGGTGCTGTCGAGCAGTTCACGCAGATCGAGATCACGGCCCTCGCACCCGTTGTTCACCAGGAAGCGCCACCAGTCCATCTTATCAAGCCGCAGCTTTTCGGCCTGGGTGAGTTTGGGATAATTATCGATAATGGACTGAAATTTTTTCTTCCATTCGGGACTGTAATCCCATTCGCCGTTCTTATAATATTTTCCCTGGTAAATGAGATGGCTGTCGAACTGGTTGTTCTGCAATTCCAGCCCGAATTCATTACAAAGGTTCTGCATCCGTTCATGCGAATTCCCCACCCATTCGGCGCCCAGTTCAATAACCAGGTTTTCTTTTTCGTCCATCTGGTGGGAAAAGACCCTTCCCCCGATACGGTTCCGCGATTCCAGGATCACGAAATCCACTTTCTTTTTATGGAGATAATAGGCGGCGGATAAACCGGCAAAGCCCGCTCCTATGATGATCACTTTTGGCCGTTTCGGAATAAAAAAGTGGCTGAATGGGGATGAAGCAAGAACAAGTCCCCCGGCTCCAAATGCGGTTTGCCTGATAAAAACTCTGCGTGAACTCATAAGTAGGTATTTGGTCCGGCTGAAGTTCTGCAATTTCAGACATCCGGCCAATACCTGTTGATATCTTACCAGCCATCCATCTCGCTTATTCTTTGCTCTTCAAACTAGCGGCGCCGCTTAAGCGCTGTGTCACTTCCGGCTTCCCTTTATACCGTACGCCGCTGGCCCCGCTGGCTTCCGCTTCCAGTTTCACACTGGCAAATACCTCGGCATGGCTGGCCCCTGAAATATCGACGAAAGCGTTTTCAGAAAGAAGATCTATGCAATATGCTTTCGATGCGCCAGATCCTTTGATCCGCAGGTCCCGGGTTTGCCCGGACAAACGAAGTTTACTCGCTCCCGACATTTCTCCGGTTACCGCAGGCGCCTTCAGTTGCAGTTCGGCATCACTGGCACCGCTTACATCTATACGAATGGCCTCATTGGAAGCGATTATGCTTTGACCATGTATCCCGCTTGCACCGGTAGCCTGCAACTCTTTGAACAATGGAGCGCTGACAAATACAGAAACCTTACCGGTGGGGTTCAGCTTTGTATTGTTGCGCTGATCAATATAAAGCAGGCCGTTGTCCTCCCGTATCCGGATATAGTCCTGCAGGTTCTCATCAGTCTCCACTTTTACGGAAAAAACGGAATCCTGTTTTACATAGAGGTGAATCACGTTACTGACCTTCACCCCGTTGAAATTACCGGTCTTCCTTTCCTGCATCACTACATTCCCGTTGCCCCGGACCCTTTTTCCGAAATATTGACAGGAGGATAATGTAACCAGTAAGAGAGTAAAAATCAGGCCCTGACGATACATAAAAACAAATTTTGTGGTGATAAAACTAAGCTTTTTATAAAGTTATCCCTTTTTAAGACTCCTGGTGACGCGAACAGGTTACAGCCAGGCATATTGGCTAAAATCCGCTTCAGGCAAGGGTTTGGACTAAAACACTATGGCTCGCCCGGTTTTTTTTAACTTCGCGTCATCCGCTTTGGCAACGGCCTCTACCCGTCGCTTTAGCGGGCTGTTCCCCAAGCCTACAATATTCTACCATACATGACTGAAAAGATCCTGATCCTCGACTTTGGTTCCCAGTATACCCAGTTGATCGCCCGCGCCGT
>CAYRHU010000096.1:10605-10957 GCA_964424155.1 uncultured Chitinophaga sp. | reverse complement strand
CGCACAAACATTACCTGAAGGAGGAACTGCAACTGCTACTCCATGATGCCGGATTTACCGCCGAAGAATTTCAAAAGATCGAATACGGATGGGATACCGAATTCCATAATGCCCCCAAATGGCTGAAAGACCCCCGGCCCTGGGACTGGATGGTGGTGGGGAGGAGGAGGTAGGGCAGTCGACAGTCCACAGTCGACAGTCCACAGTCCACAGTCCACAGCTTGCCCGCCGTAGCAAAAGAGGACTTTCAAATCAGCAGTAATATATTAGCGAAGGCGGGGCCACAGTCTACGGTCGACAGTCCACAGTCCACAGCTTGCCCGCCGTAGCAAAAGAGGACTTTCAAATCAGC
>CAYRHU010000096.1:9263-10505 GCA_964424155.1 uncultured Chitinophaga sp. | reverse complement strand
AGTAATATATTAGCGAAGGCGGGGCCACAGTCGACAGTCCATAGACAGGTCGCTCTATTGCCCATTGCCTATTGCCCATTGCCCATTGCGTATTTCCTGTTGTCCTTTGTTGATCATTCCAGGAGCCTGATCAGTTCTTCCAGTTCTTTCTGTTTGTAGGAATCCTTTTCCCCGGTAAAACATTTTCCAAATTCTTCGAGCAGGTGCTGTATCACCTGTTTGTTCTTCTGCGGTTTGAAATAAGCGCCCACGGGTGGGACGGAGATGCGTTTGAAATAACTTTCCACATCATGATGGGTGAATACCTGGCCGGCTGTGGGATCGATAAAGAATTCGATCTTGTTGACCGGATTGGGCAGCGATTCGTCGGAATAGCCGGGTTTGAAATACGCGATGATGAATTGTTTGGGAATGCGGATCGCTTTAACGGGGATGTCCAGCAATTCGCATAAAACGAGATAGAGGATCCCGTTGCTGATCTGGTTTCCCCTCTTGGCCTCCAGGGTCTTGTGAAGCAGAAATTCATTGGGCTCTTTATAGGTGGTTTCATTTCCCTTTAGCCCGTAATAACTATAAAGTATACTGGTAACGATATTGATCTGCTCGAGTGGGGTCAGGTAATTGTTCAGTTCGAGCCAGATATTCCGGCGGATTTTCTCAATCTCCTGCAAAACCGGGGTTGTGGACACTTCAGGAAACTGGAATTTTGAAACCAGCATCGAACCCAGCATCAGATCGTGATGACCCGAAACGTTCCATTGGCGAAAATCCTCGGTCAGATCTGTGTAATGTAACCGGTGGATCAGCATTTCGATCCGGGTCTGCACCGCTTCATTGGGTGTTGTTTCCCAAAGATGTTCCAGGTTGGGGATTATATTCCTGCCATAATCCACGATCTTGTCTGAGACCGCGTCAAAAACTTCTTCATCAGGGTCGTCGATAAGTGTGAACAGGGCCGATATTTCCTTTGAGCTTTCCATAGACCGATTAACCCACAAGTTCTCTATTGGGTGTCAAATAAAATAGTTAAACTTTTCCACAAGAGTGGATAGTACTTTGGGTCATGGAGAATGTGCAGTCAGCATTGGTCAAAAGGAAAATGGCAATAAAACGACCTGTCTATGGACTGTGGACTGTAGACTGTGGACTGTGGACCCGCCTTCGCTAATATATTACTGCTAATTTTAAAGTCCTCTTTTGCTACGGCGGGCAAGCTGTCGACTGCAGACCCGCCTTCGCTAA
>CAYRHU010000096.1:0-9163 GCA_964424155.1 uncultured Chitinophaga sp. | reverse complement strand
AAGTCCTCTTTTGCTACGGCGGGCAAGCTGTCGACTGCAGACCCGCCTTCGCTAAAATAATAACTGCTTATTTTGAAGCCCTCTTTTGCGACGGCGGGCAAGCTGTCGACTCACAAGGACCAACCCGTACGATACTCCCTCCTTACAAACTGGTTGGCCTCATCAAAATTGGTAACCTTCATGTTCTTTGCATCCCATAATAATTTTTTACGCCCCGGGTATCTTTCAGCCGCATTTTTTGTCGTGGTGTTTTTGATCATCCAGCTCCTGATCGCCAGGTTGCCCATGAGAATGCTTTCGGTAAGGGGTCCGGCGTATTCAAATGGCGAGCTGGTTTCCGCGTTGCCATATCCCGCGATACAGGCATTCACCCACTGTAGGTAATGGCCTTCGGGAACGCGTTTGATCTTTTCTTTCGGCATTTGTTTTTCCTGCATCAGGCGGGTGGGCAGGAGCCGGGGATTGGCCCCGTAACAATCCAGCAGCAGCTTTCCTTTTGTACCAATGAATAATACGCCGCCGTCCCAGTTACCGAATGGTTCATCGGGAAGCAATTCCGCGGGACGTTCGGGCAATAATCCCCCGTCGTGCCAGGAAACCTTGATCTTTTGTTTGCCTTTCTTTGAGGGGTAAACCAAATGTATGATCGAGGCGGGGGGACAGGATTCGGGATTCTGCCAGTCGTTCCACATTTCCTTGTATATATTGGACACGCTGCACTCCGCCGACTCGGGGTAATCGATCGGGAGAATGCGGAAAACCGGGTCCATGATATGACAGGCCATATCGCCCAGCGCGCCGGTGCCGAACTCCCACCAGCCCCTCCAGTTAAATGGATGATAAGCGGGGTTATATTCTATTTTCCTGGCCGGACCCAGCCAGAGATCCCAGCTGAGTTCCGAAGGAATCTCGTGGACACCGGTGGGTGTGGGTATCCCCTGTGGCCATACGGGCCGGTTGGTCCATGCTTTCGCTTCGTAAACGCGCCCGATCATGCCCGCGTCAATCATTTCCTTAGCCTTACGTACACCATCACCCGAAGCGCCCTGGTTACCCATCTGGGTTACCACTTTGTACCTGTTCGCCGCCTCCGCCAGCACCCGGGCTTCATAGATATTATGGGTAAGTGGTTTTTGAGTATACACATGCTTGCCCAGTTGCATGGCGGCCAGGGTGGCCACCGCATGGGTGTGATCGGGCGTGGAAATGCTGCAGGCATCAATATTGTTCCGCTCCTTTTCCAGCATTTCACGGAAATCCCGGTAATACGTGGCGTTGGGAAAATTTTTCCTGGATTTCACGGCCTGCCGGTCATCCACATCGCACAGCGAGGTGATCACTACCCGGTCGCTTTTGGCAAAAGAGGTCAGGTCGCTTTCCCCCTTGCCCCCGGCCCCGATCCCGGCGATGCGGAGTTTATCACTGGGCGCCACATAACCCCGGCCCAGCACATGACGGGGCACGATAAAAAAAGCAGTGCCTGCCATGATGGTCTGCCGCACGAATTTTTTCCTGGAAAGCGTACTGCCCTTTCTTACCGGTGTCATATCACAAAAATTTTCATCAAGTTTACAGTAAAATTGCAAGATGACCATCACCTGGAACGATTTTGAGAAAATTGATATCCGGCTCGGTACCATCATCGAAGTATCCGAGTTCCCCAAAGCACGCAAACCCGCCTACAAGCTCCTGGTCGATTTCGGGGAGGAACTGGGCGTGAAACGGTCCTCGGCCCAGATCACGGCGCATTACACCCGGGAGGATCTTTTGAACCGGCAGGTGGTCGCCGTGGTGAATTTCCCTCCCAAGCAGATCGCCGATTTTGTGAGCGAATGCCTGGTGTTGGGTATTTATGATGAAAACAATGATGTAATTTTATTGCAACCCGAACGTGCCGGTAAAAACGGGCAGAAAATTGGCTGATCAATACAGCACATACTACCATTCTCCCATCGGGCTGCTAAAAATTTCGGGTACGGCGGAATATATCAGCGAGGTCAGTTTTCACGACACGTCGCAAAAACCCGAAGGCAGAAAAAAGAACCTGCCACCCATGCTGATCATTTGTATCGAACAGCTCATCCAGTATTTTAACGGGCAGCGCCGCCAGTTTGAGCTTCCCCTGAACCAGCCGGGCACCCCGTTCCAGCAAAGCGTCTGGAATGAACTTCAGCAAATTCCCTTCGGCAAAACCATCAGTTATCTCGACCTGGCTAAACGGATCGGCGATCCGCGTGCCACCCGGGCGGTTGCCAGCGCCAACGGAAAGAACCATATCGCCATTATCGTTCCCTGTCACCGGGTGATCGGCTCAAACCGGGAACTGGTCGGTTATGCGGGAGGGTTATGGAGGAAGAAATGGCTGCTGGAAATGGAGGCGAAGGTGGCGTTTGGAATACAAACACTTTTCTAGTTTCTAGTTTATGGTTTATGGTTTATGGTTGGGGTTTCCTGTGCCATATAGATCACTCCTTCATGATGTTGCGTAAGGTGATTATTTTCGGTTTTTGAATTTGAGTCCCCGGATTGGTGAACGGTTCAGGTACAGAATAAAGCTGGCGATTTTCCGGATCATCAACTCGATTTGTGAATAAAGCTCATGAAACTCTTCATCTCCAATATATTTATCAAAAAGACTCCTGTGCAGTTGCGATTTTAATTCTCCGCATTCTCCCTTTGAAATACTTAAGGAATTCAGAAATTCAAATCGGCTATTTCGTTCAAAGCCTTCAGCGATATTATCCATTACCGACCCGGCTGCTGATTTTATCTGACCGGCAAACCTGAAATCCTGCCTGGCAAACATTTTTTCGGATATAACGGAGATTTTTTTATAGACAGCAAACGCAAGTTGCCATATCTCCAGGTCTTCGAACCGCCGCACCGTACCCATACTCACTCCTTTACATAAATTTAAGAAATAGTAAGCTCAAAACCCAGTTGGGTTATCCGCAGAAAAACGACCCCAACCATAAACTATAAACCACAAACCCCAAACTACTTCAGTTCATTTTTCGTAAACGCAAACGGCAGCAGCAAACTGGCCGACCGGAAGATGTAGACCTTGCCTTCCATTCCCGCGAGGATAAGACGGATCGGCTGTTTTAAACGGGTTTCGTATTCGAGCAGGGCCTGTCGGCACATGCCGCAGGGCGAAATGGGATGATCGCTTTTCACTTCATCGCTGTTATAGCTGATGGCCATGGATTGAATAGGTACATGGGTATGCAGCGTGGCGGCCGTGCCCAGCAATACCCTTTCGGCACAGGTGCCCACCGGGTAGGAGGCGTTTTCCTGGTTGGTGCCGGCCACCACTTCCCCGTTGGCCAGCATGGCCACCGCGCCCACATGAAAGTTGGAATACGGTGCATAGGCCTGATCGGTTACCGAGCGGGCCTCATTCAACAGCCAGGCATCCTGTTCGTTCAGTTCACCGCTGTTTTCGTAAACTTCATAGGAAATATCAATCTTCTTTTCCTTCATGCTATTAAAGTAACTAAAAGTTGCCGGGAAGCAAAATCCCTCCGTGGGGAGGGATCACTTTTAACGCACTATTTTAAAGAAACGGCTCCATCGGGGTCCGCCATCCCAGCTGAACCAGATCATCCACGCCTTGCCCACGATCCGGTCTTCCGGTACAAAACCCCAGAAACGGGAGTCCTGCGACTGGTGCCGGTTATCACCCATCATCCAGTAATAATTCATTTTGAAAGTGTAACTCGTCGTTTCCTTCCCGTTTAAGAAAAATTTACCTTCTTTCATATGGAACTCATTGCCCTCGTACACCCGGATCGCCCGTTCATATATGTAATAATTATTGGCATCGAGCGTAAGGGTGGCCCCTTTCTGCGGGATCCAGATACTGCCGTAATTATCGGTGCTCCATTTGTTGTACCACACATAATTGGAAAATGCGGGGTTATAGGTGGCGGTAGAGGTATCTACAAAGAAGTGCATGCTTTTCACCAGCCCGGAAGCCTTCATTTTATTAGCCGATTTCGTTGTCAGCGTCATCCGGTACTTATTGCCTCCCATCACCAGGCTTTCCTGGGGATTGAACAGGTCCACGTCAAATTCAGTTTTCGCAAAATCCCCGTCAAGCGGCTGCGTGGTCTCAATCTCATAATCCATCTGCGCATAAGGCGGCATCTCCGTTTTACTTCCATTGATATACACATCCCCGTTCACGATCTTCAATGTATCTCCCGCTACGGCCACGCAACGTTTGATATAATTATCGGATTTATCGGCCGGGTGAACCGCCAGCGGGTACTGATCCGGGTCATTGAGGATGATCTGTCTCCCCTTGTCGACGTCGCCGTTGCCCAGTTCACGGCAAAGCTGGTAGTAGGGGTGTTTGGACTGGTAATCGGGCAGGTTGATCACTGTATCGCCTTCGGGAAAATTGAACACCACGCAATCATTTCTTTTCACATCAGAGGCAAACCACCGTGTATAGGGGATCTTGATCGCTTCGGAGTACGACTTCCGGCTGCTGCCTCCCGGAAGATAATTATGCACAAACGGTACGGAAAGGGGTGTGTTGGGAATACGCGGCCCGTAACTCAGTTTGCTGACAAAAAGGAAATCTTTCACCAGCAATGTTTTTTCCATCGACGGGGAAGGGATCGTGTACGCCTCGAAAATAAACGTGCGGATCAGGGTTGCGGCCACCACGGCAAAAATGGCGGCATCCACCCATTCTCTCCACCCCTGTTTTTTGTGCTTCTTTACACCTTCGTAACCGATGAACCTGGGATCTTCCTTATAACCCAGGTAAGGAAAATAAAAAGGGGCGAATAACGCGGCCAGGGTATGATGACCCAGCGAAAATTTCCCGAACGCTTTTACGAACTCGATGAATATGCCCGGGCTGATGAACCAGCCCACTACGGGTATGAACTGCCAGAACACCCAGTGCCGCGGCCGGCCTACCGCCTTCTGCATCTCCCAGGTGTTGTAATAAGGCACAAAGGCTTTCCAGGAAGCAATTCCCGCTTTGGGAAATAATTTTGCCAGCCCAAATGAGGGCAGGAATACAATAAGCGTACTGATCAGATAAACAATGAAAATATGATATAGTGGCATGAGCCTGTTTTTTAAACCGGTCAAAAATATCATAAATATTTGCCACTCAAAATTTTAAGTTCAAAAGTTTTGTGAAACGGCGGTGGGTGGCGGGATTTGATCGGTAAATGAGGGGATAAGAGGGGATAAGAGGTTAAAAGAGGGAAAGAGAAGAGTCCTGTTGTATAAAAGTTTTTGCTTAACTCATGGTTGCTTGATTCGACAGGATTTGACTCACCTGATCCATTGATATTTCCGGCAATTGCAGAAAAGATCCTGGCGTAAAACCCGGATTATGATTCGAAAATTATTGAATGGATAATAATCCTTTCATATGTATTGCGAATTACGCAAATGAATAAGTGTGGGGAAAAATTTGTGCTTTCAGAGACCCTCCTTTTCTCTTTCCCTCTTTCAACCTCTTAGCCTTTCACTTAGGCATCACATAACTCCTCACATCCTCCGCCGCAATGGTCTTCCCGGAGAGTATCACCAGCCGTTCCACCACGTTGCGGAGTTCGCGGATATTACCGGTCCAGTTATATTGCTGCAGCAGTTTGATGGCCTCCGGTTCGATGGGTTTCACAGCAATTCCATAATCCCCGCAAATATCTTTCAGGAACTGGTCCACCAGCATGGGAATATCATCCCTTCTTTCATTTAATGAAGGAACATGAATGATGATCACCCCGAGACGGTGATACAGATCGAGCCGGAAATTCTTCGCCTCCACTTCTTTGAGCAGGTCCTTGTTGGTGGCCGCGATCACGCGCACATCCACGCTGATATCCTTGTCGGCTCCCACCCTTGTTATTTTTCCTTCCTGCAATGCCCTTAATACTTTGGCCTGGGCGCTGGCGCTCATGTCGCCGATCTCATCGAGAAATAAGGTGCCTCCGTTAGCGGATTCGAACTTTCCAATACGTTGTTTGATAGCTGAAGTAAATGAACCTTTCTCGTGTCCGAACAATTCGCTTTCGATGAGTTCGGTGGGTATGGCGGCGCAGTTCACTTCCACGATGGGACCGGAAGCCCGGTTGCTTTTTTCATGTATCCAGCGTGCTACCAGCTCCTTGCCCACCCCGTTCTCACCTGTGATCAGGATGCGGGCATCGGTGGGGGCCACTTTCTCAATCGTTTCCTTGATCTTTTTGATGGGCGCCGATTCGCCGATCATTTCCTGAACCCGGCTCACTTTTCTTTTCAGCACTTTGGTCTCGGTAACCAGGCTGCTTTTATCCATCGCGTTGCGGATGGTGATGAGGAGCCGGTTCAGATCCGGCGGCTTGGAGATATAATCAAACGCGCCTTTCTTCACCGCCTCGACGGCCGTTTCGATATTTCCGTGACCGGAGATCATGATGATCGGCACATCGGGATTGAATTCACCGGCTTTCTGAAGGAATTCGATGCCATCCAGTTTGGGCATCTTGATATCGCAGAGTACCAGGTCGAATTGCTTATCCCTGAACTTTTTCAATCCTTCTTCCCCGTCGGCGGCTTCTTCAATCTTGTAACCTTCAAATGAGAGTATCTCCGTCAATGTTTTCCGGATCGCTTTTTCATCATCGATGATCAGTATATCGGGCATGGGGTTGAATTTGGAGGACAAAAATAGATGATTTGGAGGGAAGTAGGTTGAGGTAGAGGGACTGTGATTTTTTAATTGTTTACCACATAGGCACATAGACACATAGGAATTCACATAGAAGATATTCTTACAGGGCTATGTGTTAAGTCTATGTGTCTATGTGCCTATGTGGTTCCCCATTCGCATACATGAATAAGCAATCAGAAATCCATTAAAAATAGAGGCCGGGTAGAAACCCAGCCTCGTTTTAAAATCCAATATCCTATGAAAAACCGATGTAAAGATGCGGATTAATAAGCAAAACGCTGCACCATAACCGAAAAAAAAGCGGCCGATTAGTAGATTTACGGTGTGTACAAAAAAAGCCTTACGGCGATTGTAAGGCTTTCGTAAAACTTATGATAAAATATTATTTCACCTGGTACATCACTTCTTTCACCAGTTTAACGGTACGCGCCACATCCGGTAAGGCGGCATTCACCAGGTTGCCCGCGTAGTGCAGGGGCGCATCGGCCGCGGTGATACGGCGGATAGGCGCATCCAGGTAATCAAAACCTTCTTTTTGTATCCGGTAAGTTATTTCGGAAGAAACGGAAGCAAAGGGCCATTGCTCCTCCACGATCACCAGGCGGTTTGTTTTCTTCACGCTTTCCAGGATCGTCATCCAGTCGAGCGGGCGGATCGTGCGCAGATCGATCACTTCGGCGCTCACCCCCTCTTTTTCCAGTTCGGCCGCGGCGCCCAGGGCCACTTTCATCATCTTATTGAACGATACGATGGTCACATCGCGCCCCATTTTCTTAATATCGGCCTTACCCAGTTCGATATAATATTCTTCATCGGGAACATCACTCTTGTCGCCATACATCACCTCGCTTTCCATGAATACCACCGGATCCTCCTCATAACGGATGGCCTGTTTGAGCAAACCCTTGGCATCATACCCGTTGGAAGGCGACACCACTTTGATACCCGGAATATTGGCGTATAAACTTTCAAAGGCGGTGGAGTGCTGAGCCCCTAACTGGCCGGCCGATCCATTTGGGCCTCTGAAAACGATCGGGCAACTGATCTGCCCACCGCTCATTGCCAGCATCTTAGAAGCGGTGTTGAGAATTTGATCCAAAGCCAGAACCGCGAAGTTCCAGGTCATGAATTCCACGACAGGACGGAGTCCATTCTGCGCGGCGCCCACCCCAACGGCGGCAAAACCGAGTTCTGAAATGGGAGTGTCGATCACCCTTTTCGGGCCGAATTCGGCGAGCATCCCCTGGCTCACTTTGTAGGCGCCATTGTATTCCGCCACTTCCTCTCCCATCAGAAACACGCGTTCATCCCTTCTCATTTCCTCGCTCATCGCTTCGCGAAGCGCTTCCCGGAATGCAATTGATCTGGCCATATTTGTAGAATTACGTGGGCTTGCCCGCCGAAGCTATTTGGATGCTGTCTTTTAAAATTTACGGCAGGCGAAGGCGGGGCAAAATTAAGCGGGAATGAGGATAAAACCTAAAGTGAAGGCCCGTGTTGCTGACACGGGCCTTCGAAACATTTCTATGATGGTATTATAAACCCAGGCATTTATTGATCATGTCCTTGATGTTCGGCGCTTCGACATCCAGGTTGCCGACATCAGCCGAATTGGGATAAATTAGAATATCCTTTATTCAAGGCATTTTTCAATCATAGCTTTTATGTTAGGTGCATTAACATCCAAATTTGCCACATCCGCTTCATTGGGGTATAAGATTTCCAATTTCCTTTGCATGCACTCACAGTAATCAACAGCTTTGGATCGTTGCATACCTTTACGAACAGCTTCATCTGCACAGTTGTCTACAAAAACTTTCACACTGCTTGCAGGCCAGCCACCGTTGCCTGAATCATTGTCATCACGGTCAGATACTTCTTCCTTGTCCCGGCTGTCACGATCGTCTTGATAATCTGCTTCTTTGCTGTCGCGGTCTTTTGAATCCTTGTCATCGCTGTTGTAATCATCCTGGTTACGTTCCGTATCCCGGTCGGAACGGCGGTCCGATTTTTTATCGTTGTTACAGGCAATAAAGAGTCCGGCAGCAAGGAAAAGAATGATCAGTTTACGCATACTTCTTGGTTTTGATGATTTGAATGGATCCGCCCCGTTTTGAGTTGCGGAAAGGCCGGAACAAATTAGCCAAAGTTTCGGAACCCGGAAAAAAAATAAACCCCGATCAATAATAATTTTGGTGAAAACCCGGAAATGCTTTCCAAATCCCGGGTACATACAATTAATTCCGCTATTTACAGATGGGTTGAGGTTGCTTAATTATTCATGCAGCGCTTAGTGTAGAATCTGCCTTTTCTCTCCGCCTGGAAGCACGCGGAAATAATTCCCGTTCTCGATCAGCAGGGCTTCGGTATGACCGCCCAGGTGATGGACATCGGTATTGATCACCCTTCCCCCGAAACGAACACTGATGGTATCCGCGATCACGGTATGACCGGTGGCGATCCTGTTAACCTTATACT
>CAYRHU010000095.1:0-11065 GCA_964424155.1 uncultured Chitinophaga sp. | reverse complement strand
CGCCACCGGGGAAACTGGCCTCGATCTCCACTTTGTCAAATATCTTGTTCTCGTCCTCCTCCTTCTTTTCTTCTACGATCGCCTTGCCTTCATCGATCACCACGGGGGTCACAATATTCTCATCCTTGATACCTTCCTGGTCGATCTCGGCGATCTTCACCTCCTTCAGTTCTTCCTGGGGCGGGGGTGGTTTTTCCACTTCCTCGTCCTTCTTGATCACGGGCGGGGTGAACTGCTTCATTTCCACCTTGGGCGGCTCCTGTTTGGGAGGCGGTGGGGGTGGCGGAGGGGGCGGGATATCCTTCTTCTCTTCCTGCTTGATATCCTGAATGGTCATCTCGTTGATTTTCAGCTTCTTATCGCCTTTTCCCTTCATCGCGCTCGATAGGATGGATCCCAGCAGGGCCAGTGCGGCTACTGAAGCCGTGATCAGCAGGGCGCGGGTGATCCGCTTATTATAGGACCGCCTTAACTCATAGGCTCCATAATCCTTGTTCCTGCCTTCGAAGACAATGTCCAGGATGTCGGATGACAGAATTTTATTGGCTTCCATTACGTAGTTTTTTTTAAGATGCGGAACCCGCTGGATTCCACAACAGTTTTAGGGTTATTTAATGCCGTTGGCGGCCTCTGTGGCCCGGATCAGTTCCATTTCCTGGTCCAGCACTTTTACCATGGCATATCTTTTTACCTGGTTGATGGTCATTTCATCCAGGATATCCACGGTATTTTTATAAGTGGCATCCACGTTGGGTTTAATGATCACCATGAAGTCGATGTCCTCGCAGGCCTTTTCCCAGTTGGGATCGCCCTTTTTCCGGGCCTTTTCCTTTTCTTCATTACATATCTCAGGATCAACATTCGCGGGATTGAAGCGGCTTTTCACATCGGCTTTCTTCTTGATGATGATATCCCGGATGCCCTTGAAGGTGGTTTGCTTGAAATTGTTTTTTTCGGCATCCACTTCCAGTTGCCCCTCATAATAATAAACCTGGTTGGCTTTGCCCAAAAGAATGGTCAGCACACCGGATTGTTTAACCTCGGTCTTCTTTTCCTCATCTTCAATATCCTTGGGCATGTTCAGGTCAAGCGTGGTGGGCGAGCTCATGGTGGCCGTGAACACGAAGAACGTGATCAGCAGGAACCCGAGATCCACCATCGGGGTCATGTCCACACGGGTAGAAAGTTTTTTGGCCTTCTTTACGCCCGGGCCTTTTTTATGACCTCCGCCTTCTCCACCGGTATCAATACTTGCCATATTCGACTTTTTTTAAAATGAATAATAATGATTAATCCTGCGGTTTGAAATACTGGGTCTTCTCAAACTCGGTACCACCCGGGATATCATCGAGGGAGGTGACCAGGTTGTACTTGAACTCCTCGTTCTTTTTCAGGGCCGATATCACCGCCTCAAAAGCCGGGTACTTGGCGCTGCCATCACCCTTGATCAGGTACTTGAAACCCTTTTCACCGGCAAAGGCTTTTTTAGCTGCGCCGATCCACCAGATCAGCTGGTTGTTCAGGGTATCCAGCACGGGGATGCCGGGCTGTTTCAACGTAGCCTGTTCCCGGGCCGGTGTACTCAGCAATTGCTTTAAACCGCCAAAGGGCACACCCACCATATAGGTTTGCCTGTAATTGGCAAGTTCGGTGGCGGATAATCCCAGATTCTGCGACGTGTTGATCTCATTGATGATATCATCGTACTTGGTCTTATCCTTTTCGGAAAGAACGGAGAAATAAACCTTATTGGACGAATCGATCGTGATCAGCACCGCATTGTTTTCGGGGAGCTTTTGGGAAAGCACCGATCCGGGCGTTGTGATCTCCACCGGCTCGGGTGGTTTGAACTTGGTAGCCATGATGAAGAAGGACAGGATCAGGAAAGCGATGTCCACAAAAGGGGTCATGTCCGTATCCGTACTCTTCCTCGGTATCTTAACACTTGGCATAGTATGTCTTTATTTACAGTTTAGATGAAATTTTTACTCAATTCCATACAAAAACCACAGGTTACCCGGGATTATTTGTACAGGGAAGCAAAGCTCTGTGTCAGGGTGAAACCTGACTCATCTATACCATAAGTAATGGAGTCGATCTTGGTGGTGAACACGTTGTACATGATCAGGGCAAGGGCCGAGGTACCGATACCGAGGGCCGTGTTATACAGGGCTTCGGAGATACCCACCGCCAGGTCGCCTGCCGCACCGCCGCCGCCTTCTTCACCCAACGCCGCGAAGGAACGGATCATACCCAATACCGTTCCCAGCAGGGCGATCAGGGTACCCACGGAAGTGATGGTGGAAAGGAATACCAGGTTTTTCTGCAGCATCGGAAGTTCCAGGGCAGTCGCCTCTTCCACTTCTTTCTGGATGGCTACCACTTTCTGCTCGGTGTTGAGATTGCCTTCGCTGATCATTTCCTTATAGCGGCGGAGACCGGCTTTCATCACATTACCCACGGAACCTTTTTGCTTGTCGCACTCAGACAGCGCCGCGTCCACATTACGGTTGGCCAGGTGGTATTGTACTTTACGGATAAAGTCGGAAATGGATCCGCTGCCCAGGGCTTTGCGGATGGTGAGATAGCGCTCGATGGAAAACACGATCACCATCAGGAGCATGCCGATCAGCAGGGGTACGATGATACCTCCTTCATAGATCCGGTGAAGGGCATCTTTGGGACCTTTATGATGCGGCCAGAAACCACCGCCTGCAGGTTCTTTGAATCCGCTGGGATCACCCAGGATAAAACGCCAGATACAATAGCCGGCAACAATACAGACCGCGGGAGCGATCCAGGAAATCATATTGCTGCTTTTTTTCGGTTGAACAGAAGTAGCCTTAACTGATGCAGTTGGTTTAATCTCTGCCATGATCTTAGTTTTTTAATTTTTTTGAAATGTTAGAAATGATAAACCCTTAATTTGTACAATGCTATGAAAAAACTTCATACAAATAACCCCGTCCTTCCATTTTTTCAGATAGGGAGCGTCAAGTTAGGGATTTTTTCAAACGAAACAAGTGCCTGATAGATAATTTGATAAGAAATGGCCCTCTTATAATGGATTTCTAATACGGCGGTTTTTTATTGATCTTACTCATACCGCAGGGCTTCAATCGGGTTCAGTTTCCCGGCCTTCAGGGCCGGGTACAATCCGGCGGCCAACCCCACCAGGGTGCAGATAATCACCCCGTAAATGACCCAGTTCCAGGGAACGACAAAACCGGTTTTCAGGACGATGGAGAACAGGTTGCCGACGGCCACCCCCAGCAGGATCCCGAACAGGGCGCCCATCACGCTGATGATGACCGCTTCCAGCAGAAACTGGCGGCTCACCAGTTTGCTCTTGCCCCCGATAGCCTTAACCAGGCCCACTTCCCGGGTGCGCTCCGAAACCGCCACGAGCATGATGTTCATCAGGCCGATGGCGGCACCGATCAGGGTGATCAGCCCGATAACGGTGGCCGATACGGTGAGGAATCGCAGGCTGTTCATCGCTTTTTCGGCAATGCTGTCGCTCCGGTCGATCACAAAATTGTTATCCTCGGTGGTATTGAGCTTTCGTACGGCCCGGAAGATCCCCTCCGCCTCGCCCATGGCTTCAGCCACTTTCATGAGGTCGCTTGCCATAACCGCCACCACGAATGAAAACCCGGAAGGGAAATTACGATCCACATTGGTATAAGTGGTAATAACGAGGTTATCCCTGCTGAAACCAAAAGATGAACCCCGGCTTTCCAGCACGCCCAGCACCCGGTAGGGAATATTGTTCAGCCGCACCACGCTGTTCACCGAGCGCTCCACTCCTTCCTTAAATAGTTTTTTTGCCACGTCGTAACCCAGGAGGCAGACATTCCGGCCCGAAAGCACATCCTGCCGGTTGAGATTACGCCCGGCCAGCAGGGTGAACCCGTTCAACTGCAGGTAATTTTCATCACCGCCAAACATCATCACGTTCGGGCTGGTCTTGCGGGTCTCGTAAGAAAGAATATTATTCCGGTTGCCAAAAATGGAGATGCTCTTGATGGAAGGAAAGTGATAGCGCTGAACAAAATTCTCCGCCTCGTCTTTGGTGATGATCTTGCCCAGGCTGGATTTCTTTTCCTTACGTTTCCCTTTTTTGGAAAGCTTGACCTCCTGGTTGTTATCCCCGCCGAAGCGGATATTTCTTTCCTTGAACCGGATGGTGAAGGCGTTGGCCCCCATCGTGGAAAAACTTTCGGTGAATTTCTGGTTCATCGCTTTGATGGCGGTAATGATCCCGATCAGGGCCATGATGCCAAAAGCGATGATGGATACCGTTAGCCCGGTCCGCAGCCGGTTGCTGCGAACGGTCCGGAAGGAAAGGGAGAAAATGTCACCAAAATTCATAGCAGACCCCGAAATTACTGAATTGGCCGGTGGCGCCGGGCTTTTGCCCGGTTGCGTTAAAAATAAAACCAGTACAGCAGGAGGTTGGGGAAGATACCCAGCAGGATCACGAGCGCGGCCATCAGCAGCAGGGTCCATTTGAATACCGGGCTTACCTCAATCCGGGGGTCATCCCCTTCTTTGAAATACATGGCCTGGATCACCCGGAAATAATAATAAACGCTGACCGCGGCCATGAGTACGGCAAAGATGACCAGCCATAAATTATTCCCGGCAGCCATTACCGACTTGAGCATGTAGAACTTGGACAGGAAGCCCGCGGTAAGCGGTATCCCCGCCAGCGAAAGCAGGAAGATGGTCAGCAGGGCCGCCAGCAGGGGCTGATGTTTTGCAAAACCGTTGAAACCGCTGAACGTATAATCATGCATCTTGATCAGCACGGCAAAGATGCCGATCGTGGCCAGGCTGTAAGCCACGGTATAAAGCAGGAGTCCTTCCTTCGCCTCCGTGTTCAGCGCGTAAATGGCAAACATCATAAACCCGGCCTGCGCGATACTCGAATAAGCCAGCATTCTTTTCACGCTTTGCTGGAAAACGGCCGTGATATTGCCGATGAAAAGGGTGGCCACCGTAATGATGGCAACGAACAAGCTCCATTTGGGCTGCAATACGAAATAACCGTCCCCGAACAAACGGATGAAACCGATAAAGACCGCGGCCTTTACGATGGTGGCCATGAAAGAAGTGAATACCGTCGGTGCGCCGTCGTATACATCGGGTGTCCAGAAATGGAAAGGCGCCAGCGATACCTTGAAGGCCATGGAGAATAATAATGTGAGCATGCCCGCCATCATGAGCGCGCCGGGCAACACGTCGGGACCGATGCGGATGTAAATACTGAACGTGCCGGTGGCGCCGTACATCAGGGCGATACCCATCAGCATGATGCCCGTGGAAAAGGAACCGAGCAGGAAATACTTCAGGGAGGCTTCATTACTTTTCAGGTTACGCTTATCGGCGCCGGTAAGTATATAAAGCGGGATGGAAATGATCTCAATGCCGAGGAACAGGATCAGCAGGGTCTTGAACGTGGTAACGAGAATGATACCGCAGGTAATGAAAAAGATCAGCGCGAAATAGTCTGCCGGGTAGGCCCCCACTTTTTCCATATCCTTCGCCGATAAAAGAAAATAGAGCAGGATGGCGAAGATCGCGGTGGTATTGAACAGGAGGTTGAAGCGGTCGATCCCGATCATATCCCGTGTATCTATATTGAAAAGCACGGTCCCGTTCAATTCCAGGATGTTCACCAGCAGTAAAATGATCATGCCGGCGATACCTGTTGCCCGCACGGCTGACCTGTTTTTCAGCAGGATGCCGCTGAACATCATCACCACGCCCCAGACAGCCGATAATAGTAAAGCGTTCATAATTTTTTACTTCTTTCTTTCCAGCAGGTATTGCCGTACAAAATCAAATTTTTCATTTATGGCACCCGCGGCGCCCGCTGTTTCGTTCAGCATCAGTTGCGGATACACACCCAGCACAAATATGATAATCACAATAATCCACAGTGCCGCCTTTTCGCTCCAGCCGATATCCACCGCCTGCAGGGTGCGTTCGTTCGCCTCGCCGTAAAAAACTTTCCGTATCATATTCAGCGTATACACGGCTCCGAGAATGATCCCGATCCCCGCCAGCACGGTGAACCATACATTATACCTGGTTACGGAACTGAAGATCCCGTTGAACATGAGGAACTCTCCCGGGAACGCATTCGTGAGCGGCAACCCGATATTGGCCAGGGCCACGATCACGAGCAGCATCGCCAGTACGGGCGCCTTTGCCGCCACTCCGCCCAGCTCGGAAATCTTTCTTGTTCCGAACTGTCTTTCGATGATCTCCACCACGATCCACATGCCGATGATATTGACCCCGTGATTGAACATCTGGAGCATCACCCCCTGGAACCCGCTTGTATTCTGGGCAAAGCAGGCCGCGCACATGAGCCCGATATGGGCGATCGATGAATAGGCGATCAGTCTTTTCAGGTCGTCCTGCCGGATAGCGATCAGCGACGCATAGACAGCACCACCCAGGGCAAGGGGTGTGATGAAATCTGCCCACTGGAATGACGCGAAAGGCATTACGGGGAACAGCCAGCGCAGGATTCCAAACAAACCCATCTTCACCATCACGCCGCTCAGGATCATCGTGGTGGCGGTCGGCGACTGCTCATAGGTATCGGGCTGCCAGGTATGCAGCGGAAAGATGGGCATCTTGATCGCGAAGGCGATGAAGAACAACCAGAAGATCCATTGCTGTTTGCCGGACGGTAACCGGCTATCAATAAACGCCTGCAGGGAAAAGGAATGACCCGGCGATACCGACTGCATATATAAGATGCCGATCAGCATGAGCAGGGAACCCACGAATGTATAAATGAAGAATTTGAACGTAACCGGTATCCGCCGTTCGCCGCCCCATTGCGAGCAGAGAAAATACATGGGAATCAGCGCCAGTTCCCAGGCAAAATAAAACAGGAGGGCATCCGTGGCCAGGAACACGCCCATCATCCCGGCCTGTGCCAGGAGCATCAGGGCGGAAAAGTTATGCGCGCTGCGAAAAGTACTTTTCCAGGTCGACAGGATCACCAGCGGGTAGGCCACCGCGTTCAGCAGGCAGAGCAGCTGGCTCATTCCGTCGAGCTGAAGGGAGAAGCTGCTGTTGAAAGCCGGCAGCCACTCGCGGGTGAACTGCAGGTTCTTTGCCTCATTCATGACCGTCATCCCCAATACCGATACGGCCAGTGTGGCCAGGGAGGTTAACAGGGCCCACGACCGGGCGCCTTTTTCATTACGCATGAAAAAGCTGACCAGTCCGGCAACCAGGGGTATCAATATCAGCAGTAGAGCAATCATATTTTATCTCGTCAGTCGTATCGGTTTAAACAAATTTCTTTCGCCCGCAGGCTCCTGATTTATTTTCTCAAAAAGAATTGTATCACAAATAATATGACCATGCTGGCCACCATCAGCAAAACATAATTAGCCACCTGCCCGCTTTGCAGCAGCCGCAATTGCCGGCTGCCGTAATTCACGGCCCGGCCCACGCCGTTTACGAGTCCGTCGATCACTTTGCTTTCCATCACGGAATTCAGGAACCCGCCGAAACGGTGAAGGGGCTGCACAATTATCTTTTCATATAATTCATCGACATACCATTTGTTCTCGAGTACTTTACCCAGGCCGCTGGCTTCACGGGACTGGTAATCCCTGAACCGGAACCAGGCGAAAATGATCATCAGCAGCACCAGCACCGTGGATACAGCCATCAGCATATATTCCGTGGAATGCGATACCGCATGAATGCCGTGCGTCCCGATCACCGGGGATAAAAAAGCGCTCAGCCTGTCGCCGCCATGCAGCAATACTTCGGGAATGCCCACCCAACCCCCGGCGATGGAAAGAACCGCGAGGATGATCAGCGGCCCGGTCATGGCTATGGGACTTTCGTGAAGGTGATGCTCCTGTTCCTGTGTGCCCCTGAATTTACCGGTGAACGTGAGGAAGAGCAGGCGGAACATATAAAAAGCCGTTAGCAGGGCCGTAAACAAGGCGATGCCGTAAAGCACCGGGCTGCGGCTCCAGGCGCTCAGTAAAATGGCATCCTTTGAAAAGAATCCGCTGAAAGGCGGTATCCCGGCAATGGCGATACACCCGATGAGGAATGTGATATAGGTGATCCGTAATTTCTTGCTTAGCCCGCCCATATTGCGGATATCCTGGTCGCCGCCCATGGCATGGATCACGCTGCCGCTGCCCAGGAACAATAGGGCCTTGAAGAACGCGTGCGTCATCACATGAAACACCGCCGCCACGTAGGCGCCCGTGCCCAGCGCCAGGAACATGAATCCCAGCTGGCTCACGGTGGAATAAGCCAGCACTTTTTTGATATCGTTTTGCTTCATCGCGATGCTGGCAGCAAGCAATGCCGTTACCAGTCCCGTTATGGCGACGATGTCCATCGTTAACGGAGCCAGCGAATAAAGCAGGTTGCTGCGTGCGATCATGTAGATGCCGGCGGTTACCATCGTGGCCGCGTGGATCAGGGCCGACACGGGTGTGGGACCCGCCATCGCATCGGGCAGCCAGGTATAGAGCGGAATCTGCGCACTTTTCCCGGTAGCGCCGATAAAAAGCAGTATCGTGATGACCGTAATATCCAGTGGTTTCAGTTTGGCGAGATTGGCCGCGCTGAATACTTCGTTGTAGGAAACCGTGCCCAGCTTCGCGATCAGCCAGAATATGGCGATCAGGAAGGCCAGGTCGCCGATGCGGTTCATGACAAAGGCCTTGTTGGCCGCCTTATTGTATTCCTGGTTTTTGAACCAATACCCGATCAGCAGGTAGGAACAGAGCCCCACTCCTTCCCAGCCGATGAACAGGATAACGAAATTGGCCCCCATCACCAGTAACAGCATGGAGAATACAAAAAGGTTGAGAAAGGAGAAATATCGCCCGTAATGTTCCGTTTCCTCGCCCTTCATATACGCGGTGGAATACACATGGATCAGGAAACCGACCCCCGTGATGATGAGCAGGAAAAGAGAGGAGAGCGGATCTATTTTGAATGCAAAGGGGATCTTCAGGCTGCCTGCATTGATAAAGTCGAAATAATGCGCCTCGAAGCTGTGGCCGTCCCGCACCTGCAGAAAGACCCAGATGCTGAGCGCGAATGACCCGAGGATCACCCCGGAACCGATGATGCCGATGAGGGGTTTGGAAAGAAATTTCCTCCCGAGACCATTGACCAGGAAACCGATCAGTGGCAGCAGGGGGATCCAGTACACGATATTCAGCGCATTATTCATAAATCAATAATCAGCATTCAAAAGTTTTTCTCCGGCTCCCAACTCTTATACCCGGTTTCATATATTAATGTTTCAGCCTGTTCAGGAAATTCACATCCACCGAGTGGATATTCCGGTACATCATGACGATGATGGCCAGTCCCACGCTCACTTCCGCCGCCGCCACCACCATGATGAAGAATACGAACAGCTGCCCGTCCGTACCCGCCGCCGCATTCGCCGCCGCGTTCTTCAGGTGATGCATCTTGGAAAACGCCACCAGCAACAGGTTCACCGCGTTCAGCATGAGCTCTATGCACATGAAGATGATGATCGCGTTGCGGCGCGTCAGCACCCCCACAATACCGATGCTGAACAGGGCGAGCGCCAGGAATATGTAATAATTGACAGGCATTTCTACTTAAATTGTTATTGACCTTTTTGTGTGAAGCTTCGAGCTTTGAGCTTCGAGCTTCGAGTTAGTGTCCTATCTTTATTAGTCCGTTTCAGCTATCACAGCTCACAGCTCACAGCTCACAGCTACTCTCTCTTCCCAATCACCACCGCCCCCACCATCGCGCTTAAAAACAGGATACTGCTTATCTCAAAGGGCACCACGTAAGTGGTGAACAGTTCTTTTCCCAGGTTTTTGATCAGCCCGATACCCCCTTCAATCACCAGGGCCTGTTGCTGTTTCAGGTCGGTTTCCCTGAGGGCCGCCACCAGCACCAGCAGCAAACAACCGCCCGCCACCGCGCCGGCCATTTTCAGCCAGCGGTTCTTCTGCGGTTCCGTTTCCTTGTTCAGATTCATCAGCATGATCACAAAAAGGAACAGGACCATAATGGCCCCCGCGTAAACGATGATGTTTACGATCGCGAGGAACTGTGCGTTCAGCATGATATAATGACCGGAGATCGAGAAGAAAGTGACGATCAGCCACAGCACACTGTATACCGGGTTCTTGCTGGTGATCACCATCAGGGCGCTGAAGATCGCCACGACGGAGAGTATCCAAAATAATATTTGCGTGATTCCCATGCCCCATCCCCCAAAGGGGAGTCGTTGTTTTGGTTAATTAATTTTTTCCCGCCTTTTCCCCTAATGCCTTTTCATACGCCTCTTTCTCTTTTACCGGGTGAGGGATCAGCAGGTCCTCTTTTTTATAAATAAATCCTTTTCTTCCGTAATTGGCCGGCGCAAAGGTCTGCGACAGGTAGATCGCGTCTTTGGGACATGCCTCTTCGCACAATCCGCAGAAAATGCAGCGCAGCATATTGATCTCGTACCGGGCGGCATATTTTTCCTCGCGGTACAGGTGTTCCTCGCCGGGTAAACGCTCGGCCGCTTCCATCGTGATCGCTTCGGCCGGGCAGGCCACGGCGCACAAACCGCAGGCAGTGCAATTCTCCCGCCCTTCGGCATCCCGGTTCAGCACGTGCAGCCCACGGAAGACTTTTGAAAAAGTTCTTTTTTGTTCGGGGTACTGAATGGTCGCTTTCCTCTTGAACAGGTGACTGAGGGTGATCCCCATTCCTTTAATGATATTCCAGAGATAAATACTCTCCAGGAATGTCATGGGTTTGCGGTCCACCTGTTTCGCCCTGTTTGTTAATTGCATACTCATCTTGAAAGTTTGCAAATATATATTTTAAGTTGCCAGCCTTTATTATTAATCAATTCCGAAATCGCTGGAATTCATTAAGAATTTTACATGCCACCCCTACGGGGCTAAGTTCCGCTTTCGCAACAGTATCATTAGTTTGCTTTCAGTTTATAAATAAATTAAAAGAACTTCCTGACCTAAGTTCCCCCTTTAGGGGGACAGGGGGTTACCTC
>CAYRHU010000094.1:0-11156 GCA_964424155.1 uncultured Chitinophaga sp. | reverse complement strand
ACGAGGCTACCGTTAAGCGCAACTGGTATGTTGTGGACGGTACTAATCAAACCGTGGGTCGTATGTGTTCCAGGATCGCAGCGGTACTCCGCGGCAAGAACAAGGCCTCGTACACACCCCATGTCGACACCGGCGATTACATCATCGTCATCAATGCGGAAAAAGCGGTGCTGACCGGCGACAAGATGAACCAGAAAATGTATGATCATTTTACCGGCTACCCCGGTGGTCTGAAAGAGGAAACCGCCGCCAACCTGCAGAAGCGCCGTCCCGAAATGCTGATCGAAAGAGCGGTAAAGGGCATGCTTCCCAAGAACCGGCTGGGCCGCAAGATGTTCAAGAAACTGTTTGTTTACGCCGGCGCGGAACATCCGCATGGCGCGCAGCAACCCAAGGAATTAAAATTCTAACCACGATCCCCGAAGGGAAAAAAATAAAGTAAATGGAAAAGCAAAAAAATGGTGTTGGTCGTCGTAAGGAAGCCGTAACAAGGGTCTTCATCTCAAAAGGAGATGGCAAGATCACGGTGAACGACAAGGACTACAAAACGTATTTTCCCCTGGTATACCTGCAAAACCAGGTGGAACGTCCGCTGAAAACGGTGGATGCCCTCAACAAATTCGATGTAAAGATCAACGCGGCCGGCGGCGGCGTAAAAGGCCAGGCCGAAGCGGCCATGCTGGGAATCGCCCGCGTGCTGCTCGAACTGAACGCCGAATTCCGTCCCGCGCTCAAGGCGGCCGGTCTCCTGAAAAGGGACCCGCGTTCGGTGGAGCGTAAGAAATTCGGTCACAAGAAAGCGAGAAGGAGCTACCAGTTCTCCAAACGTTAACCGGCCCAACCCCATTTTAATAACGATTATTCAAATACAATGGAAAATAACACATCCTTACAGCAGCAACTTCTCGAAGCAGGTGTTCATTTCGGTCACCTGAAGAAGAAGTGGAACCCCAAGATGCTTCCTTACATCTTTGCTGAGAAAAAAGGGATCCACATCATCGACCTCAACAAGACCGTGGAATGCCTGCAGGAAACGGCGGCCGCCCTGAAGCAGATCGCCCGCAGCGGGAAGAAGATCCTTTTCGTCGGCACCAAGAAGCAGGCCAAGGATATCGTAAACGAGTCGGCCAAAAGAGTGAACATGCCCTTTGTAACCGAGCGCTGGCTAGGTGGGATGCTCACCAATTTCAATACGGTTCGCAAGAGCGTAAAGAAAATGCAGAGCATCGAGAAAATGCTGGGCGACGGATCCTTTGACAGCATCACCAAGAAAGAGCGCCTCACCCTGAGCCGTGACAAGGATAAGATGGAAAAGGTACTCGGTGGTATCGCCCAGCTGGGCCGTATCCCTGCCGCCCTGTTCATCGTGGATATCGGTCACGAGCATATCGCGCTGGCCGAAGCCAAGCGCCTGGGTATCGCCACGTTTGGCGTTGTGGATACCAACTGCGATCCTAATAAAGTTGATTTTGCGATCCCCGGCAATGACGACGCGACCAAATCGATCGCGATCATCGTGAACTATATCACCGCAGCCATCGCGGAAGGACTGGCTGAAAGACAGGCCGCCAAAGATGAAGAAGTGGAAGAAATGACCGATGATGAAAAGGAAAGAAAAGCCGCCAAACTGCTGGCCGAAGCGGAAGCTGAGGGCGGTCGTGGTGGCCGTGGCCGTGGTGCGGCCGGCGGACAAAGACGCCGGATGCCTGCAGGCGGCGGACGCGGACCGGGTGGGGGAAGGAGGTAAAACCCCCTGTCCCCCTAAAGGGGAGACTTAGGTGTAGGATTTCCTTCATATCTCTTAGGTTCTTTTTAATGCGGGAATTTTCAATTCTGAATGTTTAATAATTATTAATTACAATGAGTACAGTAACTATAAGTGCACAAGACATTAACAAACTCCGCCAGGCAACGGGCGCGGGGATGATGGATTGCCGCAAGGCGTTGACAGAAACCAATGGCGATTTTGAAGCGGCGATCGACTGGCTGCGCAAGCAGGGTCAGAAAGTGGCTGCCAAGAGAGGCGACCGGGAGGCGAAAGAAGGGGTAGTGATCGCCAAAACAACGGCCGATAACAAGACGGGCATCGTTGTGTGTGTGAGCTGCGAAACCGACTTCGTGTCCAAGAACGCCGACTTTGTCGCTTTTGGCCAGACCATTGCTGATGCGGCCATCGCCAATAATGTGAAGACACTGGATGAGCTGATGAATACCAGGGCCGGTAACGCCACCGTAGCTGAACTGGTGAACGACAAACTGGCTGCCATCGGGGAGAAGATCGGGGTTACCAAATTTGAAAGGATCGATGCGCCTTATGTGGCGTCTTATATTCACGGCGCTTACCGTATCGGGGTGCTGGTGGGACTGGATAAAGAAGCTGCTGATGCAGGAAAAGACGTGGCCATGCAGATCGCGGCCCTGAACCCGGTAGCGGTGGACGCCGCTTCCGTACCTGCTGATGTGATCGCCCGTGAAAAAGATATCGTCATGGAACTGATGAAGCAGGACCCCAAGATGGCCGGAAAACCGGAAGAGATGCTTGCGAAGATCGCTGAGGGCAAGATGGGCGCTTTCTTTAAAGAGCAGACGCTGACCGCACAGGCTTTCGTGAAAGATGCATCCAAATCAGTTGAGCAATACCTGAAAGAGAACGGTGATGTAAAAGTTATCGGATTTAAAAGGGTGGCATTAGGTTAATCCTCCTGCTAAAAATAGTAAAGGCTGCTTCGTTTGAAGCAGCCTTTTGTTTTCCGGCAGGCAAGGGTAATTGCCTATTTCACAAATTTCACTTTGAGGTTAACGATACCGCTGGTGGTGGCAGCCGGACCGGAAACACCGATTAGAATATTATAGGTTTCCGAACCGGGATTCTGAAAACTAACGCTGCGCTCACTGGTCTGTACCTTTCCTTTCCAGGGCCTGTCCCACTTATGATCCGCTTCGCAGGTGATGCAACTGGACAGGTCGGGTACCAGGAAGTATTGGGTAGCGCTGATACGGTAAGCATACAAACTCAGGTCTGTATTCTCATTTTCCGGTGTAACACTGATCTTCATTTCACATTGTTTGGGCATAGTAACGGCAAAGAAGATATGGTTGCCTTTGAACTTGGCGGCCTGTGTGCCTGGAAAGCAGGCATTCGAACTGCTCCAGGCCCAACTGAGGTCCTCCATGGGTGAACCTTTGGCCATATCGCCCTGGACGACGACGGAATCCTTTCCATCCATATCGAAAACATTTACCTGAGAGGGCCATTGAGCATGGGATATCCCGGCTGTTACAAGGATCAGCAGTAAAGAATAAATTGATTTTTTCATGTTTGATTGTTTTATTTTTATTTCGGAGCAATGATTTTGAAATCTTCACGGTGTGGTTGTCCGAAAGCTTTTCCCTGCTTATCGTAAGCCTGCCAGGTGATCTGGTAATTCCCGTCCTTATACGGGATTTTCATGTCCCAGTTCAGGTTGATATAACCGCCTTTCGGGATATTCTTACTGATAACGATCGTGCCGTTACCCGGGACAAGGTCCCTGATCTGGACCGTACTTCCGGAAGGTTTGATATTGAGTTTAAACCTGATCTCAACGGCTGATGCCGCCCAATCGCATTCGCTGTAATTCTCCACTTTAATAGTTATATCCTGGGTTTTACCCATTATTTTTTGCCCCTGAAAGCCCGTTGTGGTGTAACGGCACTCCATCGCGCAGTCTTTCAGGTCTTCCACCACATTGATCCTCTTCTGGCATTTGGATCCAAAGGGTTTACCCTTACTCAGCATTTGCCATTCCAGTATATAGGTCCCGGCCAGTTTCGGGGCGACGATGTTGTACCGGAAGGAAGCCGTTTTTCCGGCCTCAGTTGTTTCATTGTCTAAATCGAGGTAACCGTCACCCGGAACGAACTTATCCCGGATAATGGTACTGCCAGGTGGCAGGGATACATATTTTACCCGCAGTTTCATATCATCCGAATTCCAGCTGCAGGTACCGGAATTTTTAACCGTTACAGTTACGGTTTCCTTGTCATTTGGATTCATTTTATCAGGCATCTCAATATTCCGGTCATATAATTCAGCGTCTTCCGTGCACTTGGTCCCTGTTGAAGTTACTTCCACTTGTGCCCTCACCTTTGGACCAAAGGGTTTCCCTTTATTGACAAGAACGAATTCAAGTGTATATTCTCCTGTCGGGAAAACCGGCTTTGATGCAGACGGCGCATCAATACTGATATCATATACAAATGTTTCGGATTTGCCCCGATCAACAGGATCTCCGATTTTCAGATCCCCGGATGGGACCAGTTCTTCCCGCTGGGAGGAACCCATCGAACTGGCACCGGAGGGCAGTCCCACCAATGTAACCCGCATAAAGACACATCCGGATGTCCACTTGCAGGTTCCCGTATTTTCGGCCGTAATCGATATCTGTGCTTTTTTGCCTACGGTTATTTTACCGGGTGTCTGGCCAAGTACCCTGATATTGGAGGTGGAAAACCTTCCGTTGAGGTCGCACATGTCAGTGTTGCATTGCGCGTTCGCCCCGTAAGCAAGTGTTGAAATTAACAACAGTGCTAACAGCTTTTTTATTCTCATCGATCGTTTTTTTACTGAAAGCTAATTTCGCCTTAGTGAATAGCAGGACCGTAACACCCGGGGGTGATTTTCGGGACAGGGGTCATTTCAGCATCAGGTCCCGCAGCATGGAAATCGCGGCGGAGCGGTTGTTGACATCCAGTTTGAAGTAAGCGTTGGTAACATGCCGCTTTACGGTATTCATGGAGATATAAAGGGCATCGCAGAGCTGCTGGTTGGTCTTGCCTTCGTAGATCAGCTGTACCACCTGGAATTCCCTTTCGCTCAACGGTGAGGGCAGGTGCTGGTTGATCCTGGTGAAGGAAAGTTTTGGCACATGCAGGTTGCTTTGCACGGCAAAATTGGACATCGCGATCTCCAGGCTGGTATAAAGGGTTTGTTCGTTGAAGGGTTTGACGATATAACCCGCGGGATTGGTGCGTTTGGCCCGGTCAAGTATGGTCCTGTCGCTGTAGGAGGTCAGAAAAAGGAAGGGGATGCGATTATTGTTGTTGATGTACTCGGCAATATCAATACCGTCTCGTGCGCTTTCCAGGTTTACGTCCAGCAACGCGGCATCCGGCGGGTTATCTTTCAGTTCGTTCAGCGCCTCCTCATCATCATAGGCGATCCCGGAAACGATGAAATCGTTATTGTTCAGGTACATCGCGATATTCTCGGCAATGAGCGGCTCGTCTTCTACGATCAGTACACGGATCGCCAGCATGGTTCAGATGGTTTTGAATTTTGAAATGACCAGTTGCACATCGGTGCCCCGGCTGCCGTCGATCAGCAGCTTCGCCTTCAGTTTCTGGGCAAAGGCCTTTATCACCTTAAACCCAAACGAATGAAGCTTGCTGATGTCAAATCCCGCGGGCAGGCCTTTCCCGTTGTCCCTTACCCTCAGTAACAACTCGTTCTCCTTTTGTTTCATGGTTACTTTTATTTCACCATTCTCAAGATCCTTAAACGCATATTTAAGGGAATTGCTGATCAGTTCGTTCAATATCATGCCCAGGGGGATCACTGTATCGCTGTGCAGACTGATCGGGTCAATATCCGTTGTGAAAAGGATCTTGTCCTTCCTGATATTATAGGACTGGAAAAGGTGATCGGCAAGGGTGTTGATGTAGTTCCTGAGTTCAATTTCCTGGACGGAGGTAGACTGGTAGAGGTTCTGGTGAATGAAAGCCATACTTTGCACCCTTTGCCTGCTTTCCCTGATTACTTCGGCCGCTTCTTCATCTTTCAGCGTCTGCGACTGGATATCCAGGAGGCTGGAGATCACCTGGAGGTTGTTCTTGACCCGGTGATGGATCTCCCGGTTCAGCACCTCCATTTCTTCCGCCTGTTTTTTGATGATCCGGTTCTTCTTTACCTGCCGGTTAAATTGGAAAAGGATGATACCCCCTGCCAGCGACAGCATGATGATGCCTCCCCAGAGCGTTTGTTTGTTCTTTTTATCCTGGTTGATGCTCGATTGTTTCAGTTCGTTTTCCCTCGACAGGGCGGAGGTAAGCAGTTTTTCTTTCTGCAGCTCGCTTTCTTTCAGACTGCTCGCCCGGCCCAGGGCCTCATTCAGCCGTTGTTCTTTCGCAAGGGAAGAATCGATCAGCGAATTCTCCCTTTCAAGCGCCTGGCGCAATAATAATTCTTTCGCAAGTTTCTCCCCCTTCAGTATGTTTTCCCGCTGTAAGGCCTCCCGTTTCTCGGTCTCCGTTTTCAATTGCAGGCGGCTGAGCTGATGCTGTGAGGTAAGCAGGGCGATCTCCTTTTCCTTTTGTTCTGTTTTGAACCGGGTCTCCATCTCATACAGCATATCCCTCCGCTGTACCTGGAGAATGCTGTCCTTGAGCAGGAAAAGCCGGTCGGCGGCCGCATTCGCCTCCTTTTCCCTTCCCAATTTTTTAAGCAAACCGTACTTCACTTTCACACTCGCGTAGACATTCTGCAGCGAACCGGCATCCGATGAGATCTTTTCATTTTCCAGCGCGAATTTTAGCGCTTCTTCATATTGTTTTGCTTTTTCATAATAACTGATGATATAAGCATTGGCCAGTGTAACCTGCGTGAAATTGCCCGCCTTCAGGCTCATGGCCTTTACATTATTCATAAACTGTATCTTATTGCCAAGGTCCTGGTTGGTCCAAGAGATTAAGAACAGGTTGTGATCTGGCTCACTTCCATTTTTCTTCTTTCTTTCGGACATCAGCTCATTGTATTCATTGAGTTTCCGGCCAAACTCCCCGGGTTTGTTCCAGCTAACATAAAAATTAGCGAACACACTCAGGAGGTAACCATGGTCGGGCCTGTTTTCGCGGGCTGCCGTAAGGTCGTATGCTTTCTGAAAATATTTTTCGGCCTGCTGGTAATCGTCCGCGCCGCTGTACAGGTCGCCCATCATGGAGTAGACGAGCCAGTTGCGATAGGGGAATTTCTCATTATTGTATTTTTCACAGAGGCGGAAATAGTAGAGGGCGGAATCTTTTTTTTGGAGGGCATTGAAACAATTGCCGGTGATCATGTAAGCGCTGTTGTGCAGGTCGTAGGAGTCGGTTTTGGCCAGGTGCGGTACCGCCTTTTGAATTAGCGCGATCCCTTCCGTGAATTTTCCCTGCATATACCGCATATTTCCCCTCTCCACCAGGTACCGGGCGATTGTTTCGTCATCTCCTGATCTTTTGGCGTAAAACTGACCCTTGTCCAGCCAGTATTCCACGCTGTCGAACCGGCCTTTCCTGAAATCTTTCCTTGCCAGGGAGAAAAGGGTATCCGCTTTCTGCTTGTCGGTGTCCAGTGTCTGGATAAAATCAGCTGCATCCTGCGCGGTGCCGGGCAGTTGCATCAATAGCAGCAGTATCAGGATTATTTTTCTCATCCAGGATTTGGTCACAGAAGGTACTGATTTTTACAAATCGGACTGAAAAATCGTTCCGGGGGACTGTATCTAACTAACACCCCGGGGTGATTTTGAACTGATAATCGGTTTTGTATTAAGTTTGAAGCATGAGCACACATGAAGATTATTTCGAAGCGAACCGCGCACTCTGGAACCAAAGGACGGTGGTGCACAGGGATTCTGATTTTTATAATCTGGAGGGGTTCCGGTCCGGCGAACCTTCACTCACCCCTATTGAACTGAATGAAGTGGGAGAGGTCAATGGTAAAACCCTGCTGCACCTGCAGTGCCATTTCGGAATGGACAGCCTGGACTGGGCCCGCCGGGGAGCGCTTGTTACCGGTATCGATCTTTCGGATACAGCCATTGCCGAGGCCCGGAAACTGAATGAGGAACTGGGACTGAACGCGCAGTTCGTTTGCTGCAACGTGCTGGACACTTCCGCCCATGTTCCGGGAGAATTCGATATTGTTTTCACTTCGTATGGCGTCATCGGGTGGCTGCCCGACCTGGAACCCTGGGCCAGGATGATCGCTGAGAAACTGAAGCCCGGTGGCATGTTTTATATGGCCGAGTTCCACCCGGTGGTCTGGATGTTTGACGATGAGTTCACGCATATACAATATTCTTATGCCAACCGGGAGGTGATCGTAACGGAGAACCAGGGAACCTATACCGACCGGAAGGCCGCTATCCTGGGCAGGGAATACAGCTGGAACCATAGTATTAGCGAGGTGATAAATGCGCTGGTGGGGGCCGGTCTCCGCCTGGAAATGTTCAATGAATTCATGTATTCCCCGTATCCCTGTTTCCGGAACACGGTGGAAACAGAAAAGGGGAAATGGCATATCCGGGGGCTGGAAGACAAGATCCCGATGCTGTACAGCCTGCGGGCCATTCGGCCCTGAAACAGCAGGATCACTGATTTTTTCTGAAATTTTTTGATCTCGGAAAAGTATTTCACCCCGCGTGGTAAATACTTTACCCGCGGGGGAACGATTCTTGTGTTTCTCGGTGTTGAAATAGTATCTTCGCCCCGAAAAATTCAGCCGCATGCTCCCCAAGTACAAACGCATCCTTCTCAAACTCTCCGGTGAAGCTTTAATGGGTGATAAAAGTTTCGGTTTCGACACCGACGTAATCGCCCAGTACGCGCAGGATATCAAATCCATCACCGAACTGGGCGTGCAGGTGGCGATCGTAATCGGCGGGGGCAATATCTACCGGGGGATGAATGAGGCGGATACGGGAATTGAACGAGCGCACGGCGATTATATGGGCATGCTGGCCACGGTGATCAACGGGATGGCCGTGCAGGCAGGACTGGAAAAAGTGGGTATCTATACAAGATTGCAGAGCGCGATCAAGATGGAACAGATCGCGGAACCTTATATACGGCGCCGGGCGATTCGCCACCTGGAAAAAGGGCGCGTTGTCATTTTCGGCGCCGGCACCGGTAATCCTTATTTCACCACCGATACGGCCGGTTCGCTCAGGGCCATCGAGATCAATGCCGATGTGATCCTGAAAGGCACCCGTGTGGATGGCATCTATTCTGCCGACCCGGAAAAAGATCCCACCGCCACCAAGTTCAATGTCATCAGTTTCCAGGAATGCCTGACCAATAATCTTCGCGTGATGGACATGACCGCTTTCACGCTCTGCATGGAAAACAACCTGCCAATCATCGTATTCGACATGAACAAGGAAGGCAATCTCCGCCGCGTAGTCACCGGTGAAAAAGTAGGTACTCTTGTCAGGGGATAATTACTACGTGTATTTCCTATTTCCGCATTTGCAGTAACTACTATCTTGCAGCGGCATCCTTTATCCCCGTCTGTGAAAAACTAATAACAGGTTTCTTCTCATATTTTAATAGTTTAACAACCTGACGTTACTGTTTATGGACAGCCAACTGAGCCTATCCATTATTGAGATCATTGTGCTGATGCTGGGCGCGGTCGTCCTCGGCATCACGATTCATTTTTTCATCTACAGCCGCAAATCGCTCAGGGCCCAATCCCCGGCCGCGCTGCAGCAAACCGCCAGGGAACTCGAAGACTGGAAGCTGCGTTATTTCAACGAAGTGGAACTGCGGGACAAAGAACTGGAAACACTTAAAAAAAAGCTGGCCGATACGGAGGAGAATAATCATATTAATTCCATCGAGGCCGAGGAGACGAAAAGGGAAAATAAAAAACTGCTGGCTGAGATCGAATCCCTGAAGACCGCCGGTCCGGCCCAGCCTGCAGGACAGACCGGGTACATGGATCAGCTGAGCCAGGCCCGCAACAGCCTGAAAGAATACAATGAAAAAATCAACCAGCTCCTGGGACAGATCGATATCGTGCAGGAAACCGAGGAAAAACAACGGGAGATCCTCCGGAACAATGAAGAACTGGCCCGGCAGATCGAGGATCTGAAATACCTGCTTTCGCAGAAGGAAAGGGAGATGCTCAACATCCGGCAGAAACAGGAACTGACAGCCGAAATGTCGTCCATGCTGGAAAGCGCTCACAGCGAGTTCAACGCGCTGCAGGAAAAGATCTATAAACTGGAGAACCAGGTGATCGTGTCAAAGAAACTCAACCTGGAATATGAGGATCTCAAGGAAGAACATTACAAGGTGATGAAGGATTACGAGGAGCAGAAATCCCGCTTCGCGGCGATCACGCAAGAGAACCGGGAGCTGCAGACCACGCTGGATGAAACAGAGGAAAAACTGCGGGAGGCCAATTTCCAGCGGCAGCAGCTGCAGAAGAAAGTGGCGTATCTCGAAGAACTGAACTACGATATGCAGGCCGTGTCGGAGGCCAACAAGAAACTGGAAGGTCAGCTGAAGCGGATCGGCGAACTGGAAAGCATGCTCAATATGGTATCGGAAGAGCGGGACGAACTGGCCAAAAAGCAGCAGGATTCCTGACTGGTTTACCCCTATACAACCGGAACGGCCCCTTAAAGGGGTTTTGTCATTTCAGGAAAAGCCTGCAGGGGTTATATTTGCCCGCGTAAAACCCATCGTATGAAAGGAAAGATCGCGGATATCAGGAAAAATTATTCCCATAAAAAATTACTGGAGAAGAAAGCGGAAAAGGATCCGTTCAGGCAGTTCGCCAAATGGTGGAAACAGGCGCTGAAGGCCGCTATTGACGAGGTAAATGCCATGACGCTGGCCACCGCATCGGCCGACGGGATCCCCTCGGCCCGAATTGTACTGTTAAAGGACTTCAGTGAAAAGGGTTTTAGTTTTTTCACCAATTACAGCAGTTTCAAGGGGCAACAGCTTTCGGAGAACCCCAAGGCCTGCCTGGTCTTTTTCTGGAAGGAACTCGAGCGGCAGGTACGCATCACGGGACTTGTAGAGAAACTGAGTCCCGGCGAAAGCAGCGATTATTTTCATTCAAGGCCTGTTGACAGCCAGGTGGGCGCGCATGCTTCGCCGCAAAGCCAGGTGATCGAAAGCCGGGAATGGCTGGACGAAAACTATGAGAACAAGAAAAAGGAATTCGGCGATAACCCTATTGATCGCCCCGAACACTGGGGCGGTTATATCGTAAAACCCGTGGTGATCGAATTCTGGCAGGGAAGACCGAGCCGACTGCATGACCGGTTGCAATATACGCTGCAGGAAGATGGTAGCTGGAAAATGGAAAGACTGGCGCCGTGAGTGGTCAAAAGGTCAAATCT
>CAYRHU010000093.1:0-11338 GCA_964424155.1 uncultured Chitinophaga sp. | reverse complement strand
TCCCCCTTGCGGCTTGCCTGCCGAAGCGTATGCGTAGGCAGGGGGATTTAGGGGGACTGACCAGAAGTCCCCTTGCGGGGGGCAGGGGGCCAAGCACCAAGAACCAAATAAGCACCAATTAACTAAATAAAACCAGAGACTGGTTTTATTTAGTTTATCAGACTTTGCAATTTCGTAAGGCTTTCGTGTGACCTGCAGTGAATTTTAAAGTTGAAACGACCTGAAGTCCCCCTTGCGGCTTGCCTGCCGAAGCGTATGCGTAGGCAGGGGGATTTAGGGGGGCCGGCAGGCAGGTTTAGGGGGGCCCGACCCTGTTTCTTCCATTTTTTAATACAACACTTCCATAAATGTTTTAAATGGCGGGTATCGTCACCCCTATTTTCTTAGCTTAGCCCTTCCAAAAAAATCATCAATGAAAAAATTTGCAGCCCACGCAATGCTTTTGCTGGCCTTTTCGGCGCAAGGGCAGATGAAGACCGATGACGTGAAGAGCTTCACGCTGAAGAACGGGATGAAGTTCCTGGTGGTGGAGGACGCCTCCATCCCCAACGCCAATATGTACCTGTTTTACCGGGTAGGCAGCCGCAACGAATACCAGGGTATTACGGGTCTATCCCATTTCTTTGAGCATATGATGTTTAACGGCGCTAAAAAATACGGACCCAAGCAATTCGACCAGGTGATGGAATACAACGGGGGCGCCAATAACGCCTATACCCGCGAGGATGTGACGGTGTATACCAACTGGTTCCCCTCTTCCGCCACCGAAGTGATCTTCGACCTCGAGGCCGACAGGATATCGAGCCTGAGCATCGATCCTAAAATGGTGGAAAGCGAAAGAGGCGTGGTGCTGAGCGAACGAAGTACGGGTTTGGAGAATTCTCCCTGGCGCGTATTATTTGAAACCACGCAGGGCGTGGCTTTCCTCGAGCATCCCTATCACTGGCCCGTGATCGGGTATGAAGACGATATGAAGAACTGGAAACAGGCGGACCTGGAACGGTATTTTAAAACCTATTATGCCCCGAACAACTGCGTAACCGTGATCTCCGGCAATGTGACATATGAAGAGATCAAGAGACTGGCCGAACAGTATATCGAACCCATCCCCTCTCAACCGGCGCCGCCTGAAGTGAATATCAAAGAACCGCCGCAGACCGGGGAAAGAAGGGTAATGGTGAAAAAAGATGTGGCCACCCCCTATCTCGCCATCGGCTGGCATGTGCCCGAAGCCAGGCATGAAGATTACTATCCCCTCATGCTGCTGAGCGATATCCTCGCCAGCGGGCGCTCCTCCCGCCTGTACCGTTCGCTGGTGGACCAGCAGCAACTGGCCACCCAGATCTTTACCAATTTCGGGGAAAGCTTCGATCCCACGCTTTTCGCTATTGCGGCGGTTACGGCGAAGAATGTAAACGAAAACGACCTCGAGAAAGCGGTCTACGCCGAACTGGAAAAAATAATAAAGGATGGCGTAACGGACACCGAACTGCAGAAAGTAAAGAACCAGAAACTGATGGAGTTCTACGGGCAGGTGGAGACAATCAACGGCAAATCGAACAATATCGGCACCTATGAAGTGTTTTTCGGTGATTACCGGAAAATGTTCAACGCCCCGGCCGATTACAACAAAGTAACCCGGGAAGATATACGGCAGGTGGCCGCGAAATACTTCACTAAAGCCAACCGGACGGTCGGCATCCTGAAATCAAATACGGAAGACTAAACAACAAAAAATCATGAGACGATTAATCATACTATTGGCGGCCGCACTGTTCACAGGCAGTTTCCTGCATGCCCAGACCTATAAACTGCCGGCTTACCAGAAATTCAAACTGAAGAACGGTTTAGCGGTATACCTGATGGAACAGCATGAAGTGCCCGTTATCAGTGTTTCGGTGATCGTACCCGCCGGCGCCATCTATGACGGCGATAAAGCCGGGCTGGCATCGCTCACTTCCACCGCGCTCAAACACGGAACAAAGAACCTGACAAAGGAAAAACTCGACGAGGAACTGGATTACCTCGGCGCCGGCATCTTTACCTCTGCTTCGAAAGAGTCGGCCGGGCTTTCGGCCAGGATGGCTGCCAAAGACCAGGATAAGGTGCTTGGGCTGCTGAAGGAAGTGTTGCTGGAACCCTCATTCGATAAGGAAGAATTTGAAAAGGAAAAAAAGCGGCTGCTGGTCACCCTGGAACAGCAGAAGGAAAGCCCGCGCAACGTGATCGGCTCCTATTTTGACAAATTCCTCTTTGGCGATCATGTGTACGGCAACATCGTACAGGGCAAGATCTCCACCGTTTCGGCGATGACCGTGGAGGATGTACGCAAATTCTATTCGGAGAATTATCTCCCCGAAGGGTCCGCCATCGCCATCGCGGGCGATTTCAATACGGCCGCGATGAAGGCGAAGGTCACGGAACTCTTTTCCGTCTGGAAGAAAGGGACGAAGACACAGCCCAACCCGGCCTCGGCACCCATTTCAAAACCGGGCAAACAACAGGTATTGCTGGTCAACAAAGACGACGCGAAGGAAACCACCTTTTATATCGGCGCGCCAGGCATTTCCCGCAACAACCCCGATTACGTCGCCATTGATGTGATCAATACGTTGTTCGGCGGCCGCTTTACCTCGATGCTCAATGATGAACTCCGGGTAAACACCGGTCTCACCTATGGCGCCCGCAGCGCATTTAACTCACTGAAAAACGGGGGCAGCTTCCTTATTTCCACCTTCACTGCCGGCCAAACCACCGAACCGGCAATCGACAAGGCGCTGGAAGTACTGAACAAATTGCATAAAGACGGGATTGATGAAAAATCCCTGACGTCGGCCCGGAATTATGTGAAGGGGCAGTTTCCCCCCCGCTACGAAACCGCCGGCCAGCTCGCCGGGCTGATGACGCAGATGTTCTGGTATAATTTCGACGAATCCTTTATCAACAATTTTGAAAAGAACGTGGACGGTCTGACGCTCGAAAAAGCCAGGGAGATCATCGCGAAATATTTTCCGAAAGACAAACTTCAGTTTGTGCTGGTGGGCAAATCCGCCGATATTAAAAAGATCGCGGAAAAGTACGGACCGGTAACGGAGGTGCAGATCAAGGAGGAAGTGAAGAAGGGATTTTGAGCAGTTATTCAGCCGGCAGTCAACAGTCTACAGTCCACAGTCCACAGTCCACAGCTTGTCCGCCGTAGCAAATGAGGACTTAAAAATCGGCAGTAAAGTATTAGCGGAGGCGGGTCGGCAGTCCGAATAAACCTGTTAAATGCTGCATTCCAAACAATGTATCGGTTCGCAATTCAGCAAATCCGGGCAGCTGTATTATTTGTGAAGGCATATTCCCTTCCCAAATATTAATTATTCATTCTGATTTGTACCTACTTTTATACGTGCAAAGCATGATCCCCTTCTAAAACTCCACATACAAACCTCAAAACAACGCTCATTGTATTACATTTGATTAGAATAAAGTTTTTAAGGATTAAAATGACCTAAATCCCACCCTGCGGCTTATCCGCCGTTCTGCAAACGCAGGGATATGTGGACCTGGCAGGAACAGTTTATGAAAATACATCTCTGGAGCATCGGCAAAAACCATGAGCCGTATGTCAAGCCCGGCATACAGGAGTTTACGTCGAGGATCGCCCGGTATTACCCGGTGCAGTGGAACATTATCCCGATGCCGAAGAACGCGGGGATGATGAGCGAAATGGACCTGAAGAAAAAAGAAGGGGAGATCATCCTGGACTGGCTCGGGAAAGACGATTACCTGGTGGCGCTCGATGAACGGGGGAAACAGATGAGCAGCGAAGAGCTATCATCATTTATCGTCAAACGGAGCAACGAAAGCCGGAAAAACCTGGTGTTCCTGATCGGGGGCGCCTACGGACTGGATGAAGCGGTGCTGAAAAGAGCCGATTTTGCATGGAGCCTTTCGAAACTGGTGTTCCCGCACCAGCTCGTACGGCTGATCCTGGCCGAACAGATCTACCGGGCCTGCACGATCGGGAAAAACGAGAAATATCATCATCAGTAGATTTATCTTTATTTTGAGGGAGTGAATCATGCTGAAGCGCGGTCAATTTATTTTTATGCAAGCAGGGACAGGATAACGGCCATTGAACCCAATCTCAATATCTCTTTTTGCTCTGCGCGAGGTTACGTAACAGCATAAACAGCGGTATCCGGACCCCAAACCCCTCACTAAAAAAGATAAACTGATGCAAATCTCCATCACCCTCATCATCGTCATCATCAGCACCCTGATTTCCATCTCCGCGTTCAGCAACCAGCGGATGATGGACCAGCTCATCTTTCACCCGCCCTCCGTGAAGCGGGGGCAGTGGTACCGGCTGTTCAGTTGCGGACTGATCCATGCCGACTGGGGGCATCTTATTTTTAATATGCTCGCCCTCTACCTGTTTGGGCAGGGTTCCAGGATCGAAACCCCGGAGGGCATATACCAAACCGGAGTGGAGTTCCAGTTCATATATATTTTCGGAGAGAAAGGTAAGTTTATCTATTTCGGGATGTACCTGCTGGCGCTGGCCGCTTCCCTGCTGCCGACCTATTTCACCCAGAAAGATAATTACCACTACCGGAGCCTGGGAGCATCGGGGGCTGTTTCGGCCGTGGTGTTTGCGGGAATCCTCTTCAGCCCGCTTACCGGCATCGGTCTCTTCTTCATCCCGGTTTATATAGCGGGGTTCCTATTCGGTATCCTCTATCTTATCATATCCAATATGCTTGACCGGAGGGGCGGCGATAATATCAATCACTCCGCGCATATTTTCGGCGCCCTGTTCGGATTGGGATTTACGATCATCGCCTGCCAGGCATTTTCGGATTATCCAGTGCTGGAATCATTCATCAACCAGATAAAATCGGCGGAACTGAGGGATTTTATACAGGTGGGGAGGTGAGGCAGTCGACAGTCGACAGTCTACAGTCCACAGTCTACAGTCTACAGTCCACAGTCCACAGTCCACAGTCCATAGCCGGGCAGACTTGCAGCCGGCAGGTGGTTTGCAACGATAAAAAAATGAATGCTGCTGATGAGTTAATGCAGTTCGAGCCGGAGGACTTCCTTCGTCTTTTCCGTTACTTTAAACCGGTCATCGATGCGGTGCCCTACGATCCAGATGATGCGCTGCGCGCTTTCGAGCACCCACAGGTTTTCTTTTTCCGTTTTGGATAATCTCTGATCGATCAGGAACCGGGCGATCTTTTTTTTCTTCTTCATCCCCAGCGGGTAGAAGTAGTCGCCCGTCTTCCATCTGCGGAGCAATAATGGGAAAACGATTTCTTTTCGATCCAGGCAGGCCACACGGCCGGTATCGGGCAATACAACACCGGCAACCGGGAGGGCGCTTATTTTCAGGGAGCCGGCCCCGTATGGCCATTCGCCCGCCCCGCCGATCAGGATATGCTCCGATTTCTCCGCGGCCGCCGGGCTGATGATGAACCAGTGCCGGTGTTTAATGATCCGGTACCCGCCCTCCGGGGAGCTGATGTATTTTCCGGATTCACTGCCCGCCAGTTTGATGAGTTCCTCCACCTGTTTCTCGGAAAAGCCGTAAGGCGCGATGAGTTCGTAGACCAGGGCGCGGTTCCGATAACCCATCAGTTGTTTTACCGGGATATGGATCTCACCGCCTTTGACCCTGGAAATTTTATTGATGATCCCTTCAACCGAGTACCTGTAAAGGTTTTCGATCTCTTTGAACCGGCGGATATTATCCTGCAGGTTTTCGCTAACCTGCGGGAATACTTTTTGGATAGAAGGGATCAGTTCGTTACGAAAATAATTCCGGGTGTATTTGGATGAAAGATTGGAGGAGTCTTCCATGAAATCCAGTTGATGATCCCTGGCAAAAGCCAGCAATTCCTCCTTGGTAAAAGGAAGCAACGGCCGGCGGATATAACCTGATTTTTCCGGGATGCCGGTAAGTCCGTGCAGACCCGTTCCGCGGAAGAAATTCATCAGGAGGGTTTCGGTGTTGTCGTCGGCGTGGTGCGCAGTGAGAAGAATAGTCGGGAGATGGGAGTCGGGCTTGCCCTCTGAAGTTTTAACGAAAGAGGGAGTCGGGCTCAAAACTGTTTCGGGTTTACTCCCCCGGATCAATTCATCAAACCAGTCATAACGTAATTTCCGGGCTGCTTCCTGAATTGATAACTTATTTTCCGTAGCAAATTTTTCCGTTTCGAACCGCCTGACCAGCACTTCCACTTTATATTTTCCGCCTAACTTTCTTACAAACTCCTCGTCCCGGTCGCTCTCCTCTCCCCGCAGCCCGAAATGGCAGTGCGCGATCCGGAATTCATATCCGGCCCGTTTGCAAAGTTCACAAAGCACCACCGAATCCACGCCACCGCTGACGGCCAGCAGGAGGAGGTCTTTCCCGGTAAAAAGACGGTTGCTTTTGATATGCTCACGGAATTGGTTTACCAGGTCCATGTCAGAAAGTTAATTCCTCGTAGGCGCTTTTGAGCTCGCTGTAGGCATGCTGATCACCGGCCTTTTGGGCCGCTTCCATTCCTTTTTCATACCAGCGGATCGCCTCCGCCGCCCGGTCGTTTTTTTCAAGCAGCTTGGCGAGATGATAATAGGAACCGATATAGCCCGGGTCGCGCGTAAGGATCTCCCCGAAAAGCGAAAGCGCCCGCTGCTCATCTCCCTCCTTGATATACTCCAGGGCAAGGGCATGCTGAAGAAAGTTATCGGCCGGGCTGTCAGCCAGCATGGCCAGTATGGTTTCAATCCTGCTCACCTGAATATTTATTACCAAATTATGTTCAAAAATTACCGCTCCCTCCTTATCTTTGCTTAGTTGCATAAACAACTATCTGCCCTTCCGGGGTAAGCATTCCAAAAAAAAGCCAAAATGAAGATCTTAGTTTGTATCAGCAAAACGCCGGACACCACGGCAAAAATAGCTTTCACCGATAACAACACGAAATTCGACGCGGCGGGCGTGCAATGGATTATCAACCCCTACGATGAATGGTACGCCCTGGTGCGCGCCATCGAACTGAAAGAAGCGGATCCCTCCACCGTCATCCACCTGGTAACCGTGGCCGGCGCCGATGCCGATCCGATCATCCGCAAGGCGCTTGCACTCGGCGGCGATGAAGCCATACGGGTGAATGTGGAGAGTCATGACAGCTTTTATATCGCTTCTCAGATCGCGGAAATAGCCAGGCAGGGCGGTTATGATCTCGTATTTACCGGTAAAGAAACCATTGATTACAACGGATCTTCCATCGGCGGAATGGTGGCCGAACTGCTCGACCAGCCTTTTATTTCACTGGCAACAAAATTTGAACTCAGCGGAGGTAAAGCTATCGTCACCCGGGAGATAGAAGGCGGTGAAGAAACCTGTGAAGCCGATCTTCCCCTGGTCGTAAGCTGCCAGAAAGGAATGGCCGAACAGCGGATCCCGAATATGAAAGGCATCATGAGCGCCCGCACCAAACCGCTGAAAGCGGTGGAACCCGCGGCGGCGGAAAACCTCACCTCCGTATCCGGTTTCGAACTTCCGCCCGCCAAGGCCGGGGTAAAACTGGTGGACCCGGAAAACGTGGAGGAACTGGTGCGGCTGCTGCATGAAGAGGCCAAAGCCATCTGATCAGTTCCAACCAAAAACTACAAACCATAAACAACAAACTTTAAACAATAAACTTCTCCCATGTCAGTCCTGGTATACATTGATACGGCCGATGGTCATGTAAAAAAAGCATCCCTGGAAGCCCTTTGCTATGGCGCTAAAATTGCCGGGCAACTGGGTGTGTCCGCCGAAGCCGTCATTATCGGCAATGTGAGCGATGATTTAACGGGAATGGGTAAATACGGGGTGAAAAAAGTGCATCATGCCAAGGGCGACCCGCTGAACGTTTTTGACGCGCAGGTGTATTCCCGCGTGGTGGCAGAGACCGCCGCTGCCGCTGGCGCGAAGGTCATCGTGTTCTCCAATAACATCAGCGGGAAAGCGATCGCACCCCGTTTATCGGCCCGGCTGAAAGCGGGACTGGTTACCGGCGCGGTGGCGCTGCCGGATACCGCTTCGGGTTTCACAGTAAAGAAATCCGTGTTCTCGGGTAAGGCCTTTGCCAAAATCAATATAAGCACGGATATAAAAATAATCACGCTTAATCCCAATGCCTGGCCCGTAACCAAAGGTGAAGGCAATGCGGAAGTGTCGGCGTTTAATACCCAGGTGGAAGCCGGTCGGGTTAAAGTAACCAATACGACAAAAGCCAGCGGCGAGATCCTGCTAACCGAAGCCGAAGTGGTGGTCAGCGCGGGTCGCGGAATGAAAGGCCCCGAAAACTGGGGCATGGTGGAGGAACTGGCCAAAGCATTGCACGCGGCCACTGCCTGCAGCCGTCCCGTGGCCGACGCACACTGGCGCCCGCACAATGAGCACGTGGGACAAACCGGTATCGCCATCGCCCCCAACCTCTATATCGCGATCGGCATCTCCGGCGCTATCCAGCACCTGGCGGGTGTGAACCGCAGCAAGGTGATCGTGGTGATCAACAAGGATCCCGAAGCCCCCTTCTTCAAAGCGGCCGACTACGGCATCGTGGGCGACGCCTTCGAAGTGGTGCCGAAGTTTACCGCAGCGGTGAAGAAGCTGAAGGGACAGTGAGCAGTTGACAGTCGACAGTCCACAGTCCACAGTCCACGGTCCACAGTCCACGGTCCACGGTCCACAGTCCACGGTCCACAGTCCACGGTCCACAGTGCGCAGTACACAGTCGACAGTTTACAATTCTCAGTCCACGGTAAAGCGTCTAATGTAAGCAGATATTATGATGCTCCTACCCAATAACTTTTCCCGTCTATAGTCTGCCACTGTCGACTGTCGACTGTCGACTGTCGACTGTGGACTGTCGACTGTAGACTGTGGACTGAAGGCTTCTCCCTTGCAATTCTCCGTTTTTCTTCCCAACTTTATAGAACAATACGATTCTATGAAAAAAACCGCATGCCTTATCCTCTCTTCTCTCCTGCTTATTTCCGCCCAGGCCCAGAAAAAAAAGAAAGACGATAAAAAAGATAAAAAAAACGCCCCCAAAACCGAATATGTAACGGTTGGCGAAGAGAACCCGGTTGCCGATACCGCCACCAAATTCACCGGTATCATCAAATACCGGATGACCTCGGACGATCCGTCGGACCGGGATTCGATGATCATTTATTTCGGGGAGAACCAGATCCGGGTCAGCATGTTCATCCCGGGGTACCGGGAAGACCAGGTTTTTGAGAGCATCATGATCGCCCGCTTTTCGGACAGCACCCTGCTGACCCTCGAGCCCCGCAACAAAACGTATAAGACGGAAAAACTGGCCGACCGCAATGCCGGTACCGAATTCACGCTCATCAACCGGAAAAAAACAATGAACATCATGGGGTTCGTTTGCCCCGAATACAGCGGTGAGATGCTCCTGAAGTACGGCGAAAGCTTTGAGGCCGCCGCCCTGGTGAGCAAACAGCATTCCTGCCTCGCCGTGGTGGATTATAATTTTCTCAATATCCAACCCGTGGTCATGGGCTATCGCATTGTGCTGGGCTGGCGAACCAAATCATCTGAAAACGAGAACAGTTATATCATCGCCTATAAGATCGAACGGGGCGACGTGGAGAAATATTTCGACCTGACCGGCTACAAACCACGCTGAGCGACGCCTGTTCGTCACCGTAAAACCAGGAATTTATCTCCTTTATTTTTCTCTGCAAATGATGTAGTTTCGTGCGTATTTACCATGAAAAAGATCGAACTGGAAATTGTGGCATTGTCGCACAGCATCACGCAAACGCATTCCTATGCCGTGGTGCTGGGCGAGGTGAACGGGCTCCGCCGCCTGCCCATCGTGATCGGCGGTTTTGAGGCCCAGGCCATCGCCGTGGCGCTGGAGAAAATGCAGCCGAGCCGTCCCCTTACGCACGACCTGATGAAGAATTTCATGAACGCCTTCGCGATCGATCTCCACGAGATCATCATCTGCGATCTGCAGGAAGGCATATTCTATTCCAAACTGGTTTGCTCCACCGAAAACGACACCGTGGAGATCGATTCCCGCACCTCCGACGCCATCGCCCTGGCCGTTCGTTTCGGCTGCCCGATCTATACCTACGAGAACATTCTCGACAGCGCGGGCATCCTGATGGAAGAGACCGGCACCGGTGGCAAGAAGAAAAAAGGAAAACAGGAAGTGGTGGTGGAAGAATCGGAAAGCACCGGTAAGGAGGATCTCAAAACCATGTCGCTCGAAGAACTGCATACCCTGCTGAACGATGTGCTCGAAAGCGAGGATTATATCCGGGCCATCGCTATCCGGGATGAAATTAACAGCCGGAAGAAAGGCAGGTGATATCCGCCGGTCTCCTTTTCACCCCGCTTAACCATTAATCTTCTACGCCTGTGATAGTTTTTCCCAACGCAAAGATCAATCTCGGTCTCCGTATACTCCGGAAAAGAGAGGATGGCTATCACGATCTCGAAACGATTTTCTATCCCATAGGGCTGCAGGATGCACTGGAGATCATCCGTCTCGGGACTGAAGAAAAAACATCTTCCTTCCCGTTTACGGTGTCCGGGGCCGAGATTGAGGGCCGTCTCACTTCCAACCTTTGCGTGCGGGCGTATAAACTGCTGAAAAAGGATTTCCCGGATCTGCCACATATCAAAATGCACCTGCATAAAACCATCCCTTCGGGGGCCGGGCTTGGTGGCGGAAGTTCCGATGCCGCATTTACGTTGTTGCTGCTGAATAAACTGTTTGGGCTGAAGCTGGACCGGGAACAACTGCTCCGCTATGCCGGCGAACTCGGCAGCGACTGCCCCTTTTTCATTATCAACAAACCCTGTTATGCCACCGGGCGCGGCGAGATCCTGGAAGAAGTGAACATCGATCTCTCCCCTTACCGCATCGTGATCGTGAACCCGGGTATTCATATCGACACCGCTCTCGCATTTACCAATGTCCTCCCCGCCATTCCGGACAGCTCCATCCGCGATATCATCAGCCGCCCGGTGGAACGATGGAAGGATGATCTGCAAAATGATTTTGAAAAGATCATCTTCGCCCGCTACCCGGGGATCGTGGATATCAAGGACCAGTTCTACAGCGCCGGCGCCGTCTTCGCCTCCATGAGCGGCAGCGGGAGTACCGTGTACGGGATCTTTAAGAAAGACGCTGAACTTCGTTTTCAGTTTCCCGGGCATTATTTTGTGAGAGAACTGGAGGGGGCTGTGCCGGAAGCCCCCTAAACCCCCCTGCCTACGCATACGCTTCGGCAGGCAAGCCGCAAGGGGGACTTCAGGTCG
>CAYRHU010000092.1:0-11593 GCA_964424155.1 uncultured Chitinophaga sp. | reverse complement strand
GCGGCCACCCTGATCCACCGGGCGATCGGGAAAAACCTGTTTGGCATTTTTGTAGATAACGGCGTACTGCGCAAAAACGAGTTTCAGTCCGTTCTCGATACCTATGCGAAGATCGGGCTGAACGTTAAAGGGATCGACGCCAGGGAACATTTTTATACCAAACTGGCCGGCAAGACCGATCCCGAAGAAAAAAGAAAAATTATCGGAAGCCTGTTTATTGATGTGTTCCAGGATGAATCCAAAAAGATCGAGGGTGTGGAACTCCTGGGCCAGGGTACCATTTACCCGGATGTGATCGAAAGCGTGTCGGTACATGGTCCATCGGTAACGATCAAATCGCATCACAATGTGGGCGGCTTGCCTGAACATCTTCATCTCGAACTGGTGGAGCCCCTCCGTTCGCTTTTCAAGGACGAAGTGAGAAAAGTGGGAAGGGAACTGGGTATCCCTGCGGAAATGATTGACCGTCATCCCTTCCCGGGGCCGGGACTGGCCATCCGCATCCTGGGCGAGATCACGGAAGAAAAGGTACGGTTGTTGCAGGAAGCGGATCACCTGTATGTCAAGGCCTTAAAGGATAACAATTTATATGCAACGGTTTGGCAGGCGGGCGCTATCTTACTGCCGGTAAAAAGCGTGGGGGTAATGGGCGATGAACGCACCTATGAGTATACGGTGGCTTTAAGGGCGGTGACCAGTGTGGATGGGATGACGGCCGACTGGGCGCACCTGCCGTATGAGTTCCTGGCCAATATCTCCAATGAGATCATCAATAACGTGCGGGGCATTAACCGGGTGGTGTATGATATCAGCAGCAAGCCGCCGGCGACGATTGAATGGGAATAAGAGTCAGGAGTCGGGAGTCACAATAGTTACCAGATAAATATCCAAAGATGAAAGTTCGGTTTTTACTGATCATTTTTTTATTTACCGGTTTATGCGAGCTATCTGCACAGGACAGTACCGCGAAACTGAAGTTCGCCATATTCGCCCCGTTATACCTGGATTCGGCATTTGATGCGGCCGGCGAATATCGTTATGCGAAGAATACGTTTCCCAAATTCATCAACCCGGGACTGGAACTGTACGAGGGTGCGAAACTGGCACTGGATTCGCTGAATATCGAAAAAGCGCAGCTGGAAGTATACGTGTATGATACCCGCTCAGCCACTGAATCGCTTGCCCGGCAACTGAGCCGTCCGGAAATGGACAGTGTTGCCTTTATCATCGCGCACTGCAGTCCGGCTGAAATAAAACAATTCGCCGATGAAGGGCTCAGGCGCAATATCCCCGTGATCAATGTGAACATGCCCAATGACGGGGGAGTGACGGCTAATCCGTATTTCATATTGCTGAATCCCACCCTGCGCACCCAGTGTGAAGGGATCTACCGGCACCTGCAAAAATATTATTCGCTCAACCCGATCGTTGTATTCCGCAAAAAGGGTCCGCTGGAAGACCGAATCCAGACCTACCTGGATGATTTCGGGAAAACCACGGTAGCAGTGCCCCTGAAATATAAATACGTGGATCTCCCCGACAGTTTTACGGTGAATCATTTACGGTCCTACCTGGATACCACCAACCAAACCCTGTGCCTGGCCGGGAGCCTGGATGAAAACTTCGGCCGGAGACTGGTGCAGCAACTGGCCGCGCTGAAAAAACAAAAATACCAGTCGATCGTAATGGGTATGCCCACCTGGGATAATATCCGCGATTTCAACAAGCCCGAATACAAGGGCATCGAGATCATTTACAGTCATCCCTTTTATCACCCGAAGACGGACAAGGTAAGCATCGGTATCACCAATTATTTCAACAATATCATGTATGCCCGGCCCAGCGATATGGTATTCCGTGGATATGAGGTAACCTGGAAATACGTGAAGCTGCTGATGCAATACAAACAGGATTTCAACTCCAATATCACCAGCCGGCTGTATTCCGTTTTTACGGATTATGATATTCAGCCGGTGCTCAACCGCCAGACCATGACCCTAGATTATTTTGAGAGCAAAAAACTGTATTTCCTGAAATGGCAGGATGGGGTGTTGAAGGGGGTATACTGACCGGGCAGCGAATCGTAACTTCAGCCATTAATTATAACGGTGAGGATCCATACAAACGAGGGGGAAAATATTATTTACGGGTGGTTGAAAGCTAAGGGAATGAATCCCTTCCAATTCCAGCAGGAAACCTGGCAGCATATTGCTGCCGGCCAAAGCGGGCTGGTCAACGCCCCTACCGGCTGTGGCAAAACCTTCTCCGTTTTTCTCGGCGCCCTGATCAACTTTATCAACGGGAATCCCAATGATTATCAAAACCGCAGCAATAACGGGCTGCAACTGCTCTGGATAACCCCCCTCAGGGCCCTGGCTAAAGATATCGGCCGGGCCATGGAAGAAGTGATCACGGAACTGGGCCTGCCATGGAAGGTGGGCGTACGGAACGGGGATACCCCCGCGGCGGAACGCGCTCATCAGAAAAAACAAATGCCCGAAGTGCTGATCATCACCCCGGAAAGCCTGCACCTCCTGCTGGCCCAAAAAGGATATGCCGGGATCTTCCGCTCATTAAAAATCATCGCGGTGGATGAATGGCACGAACTGATGGGAAGTAAAAGAGGGGTGCAGGTGGAACTGGCGCTGTCAAGAATAATAAATGCTCAACGCTCAATTTTCAATGTTCAATGTTCAGTTTGGGGGATATCTGCTACGATCGGGAACCTCAATGAAGCAAAAGAAGTGCTGCTATCTCCGGTCAAAACAAAGGGCGTGATTGTCCGGGCTAAACTGGAAAAAAAGACGGTGGTCGAATCCATCTTCCCCGATGAAATCGAAAAATATCCCTGGGCCGGCCACCTGGGCATCAAACTGGCGCATAAGATCATTTCCATCATTCAGCAAAGCCGGACCACACTCATATTCATCAATACCCGCGGCATGAGCGAAACCTGGTACCAGACCCTGCTCAACATCTGCCCGGATCTGGCCGGTTCCATCGCCCTGCACCATGGCTCGATCGACCGGGAACTGCGTACCTGGATAGAAGAAAACCTGCATACCGGAAAATTGAAAGCGGTGGTTTGCACCGCCAGTCTTGACCTGGGCGTCGACTTCCGTCCTGTCGAAACCGTTATACAAGTCGGTTCTCCAAAAGGGGTTGCCCGCTTCCTCCAGCGTGCCGGACGCAGCGGTCACCGTCCCGATGCCGTCAGCAAGATCTATTTCCTCCCCACACACTCCCTGGAACTGGTGGAGGCCGCCGCGCTGAAATCGGCCATGGACGAGCAACTGATCGAAAGCCGGCCTCCCCAGCTCCTTTGCTATGACGTGTTGCTGCAATTCCTGGGCACGCTCGCGGTGTCGGACGGATTTGATCCGGATGAATTATTTAATGAAGTGGCCACCACTTATTGCTACCGGCATCTTACGCGGGATGAATGGCAACAACTCATCCATTTCATCATCGAGGGCGGGAATGCCATGGGCCAGTACGATGATTTCAAAAAAGTGGAGGTCGAAAACGGGTTGTGTAAAATCAATAGCCGCAAAGTGGCGATGCGGCACCGCCTGCATATCGGCACCATCGTGAGCGATGCCATGATGCAGGTGAAATTCCTGGGCGGCGGTTATGTGGGAGTTATCGAAGAATATTTCATCTCCCGGCTCGATCCGGGGGATGTGTTCACGCTGGCGGGGCGGAAACTGGAGTTCGTGATGATCAAAGACATGACGGCCCTGGTCCGAAAATCGGATAAAAAGAAATCCATCATTCCCAGTTGGACCGGGGGACGAATGCCGCTGAGCGCGAACCTGGGGCAAAAGCTGAGGGAAACGCTGAACCAGGCGACAGTTGACAGTCCACAGCAGACAGTCGGCAGTCGACAGACCACGGTCCACGGTCCACAGATCGTGGAGGAGCTTGAAAGATTAAAACCTCTTTTCAAGCTCCAGGAGGAATTATCGCATATTCCGAAAAAAAATGAATTGCTGATCGAACAAATTGAGACGGAGGACGGGTTTCATTTGTTCGTTTATCCCTTTGAAGGGCGACTTGTGCATGAGGCCATGGCGGCGATACTGGCCTATCGCATCAGCCGGATCCGGCCCATCAGTTTTTCCTTTGCCATGAACGATTACGGGTTTGAACTGCTGAGCGATCAGCCGATACCGGTGGATGACAGCAATGTGTACGAACTCTTTTCCCCCGCCGACCTGCTGAATGATATCCAGCGGAGCGTGAACAGCACCGAAATGGCAAGACGCAAATTCAGGGATATTGCCGTCATCGGCGGTCTGATCTTCCAGGGCATGCCCGGCGAGAAAAAGAAAGCGAGGCACCTGCAATCCTCCGCCTCCCTGCTGTTTAATGTTTTTTCCGAATACGATACGGGTAATTTATTGCTCCGGCAGGCCTACCAGGAAGTGCTGGACCAGCAAATGGAAGAAACCCGACTCCGGGACATGCTGGAAAGAATTCAACACTCAAACATCATCCTGCAGTTTCCCGAACAACTCACCCCCTTCTGTTTCCCCATTAAAGTGGACAGCATGCGCGAAGACCTGAGTTCGGAACGGCTGGAAGACCGGGTGAGGAAGATGCAAAAGCAGATGGAGGAACTGCTGAAATAGATTATTATTAGATTGAACCACATAGGCACATAGACACATAGAAAATCACATAGTTGAATTTCTAAACTCTATGTGTTCTTCCTATGTGTCTATGTGCCTATGTGGTAATAAACCAGTATTTAGACAACCGATCATATTAAATGATACCGGTCACCTCTTCAACCCGGTAACTCCTATATTTGCAGATACCCCATGCAAAAACCCGTAGCCCATACAATCTCTCAAAATACTTTCTGGGTATTTCCCGAGCGCTGTCTCTGGTGGGAACAAGAAAATACACTGATCGTGGCCGATGTGCACCTGGGGAAGACAGGGCATTTCCGTAAATCCGGTATCGCGGTGCCCCAGGACATCTACAAAGCAGACCTGCAACGGCTGATTTCCATGCTTTATCTCTGCAAAGCCGAAAGGCTGATCATTGCCGGTGATTTCACGCACAGCCGTTTCAACCGGGAACTGGACCTTTTCCTGAAATGGCGACGGGATTTTTCACTTCTGCAGATCGACCTGGTGAAAGGTAACCATGATATGCTCGAGGACGACTGGTACGCTGAAGCCGGGATTCAGGTGCATGATGAAACATTAATTATAAACGGATTTGAGTTTACACATGATATTCCCGAAATGAATCAACAGGAAAACAGGACCTCCAAATATGTTTTTGCGGGGCATATCCACCCGGGTATCGTCCTGAACGGCCTGGGGCGACAGTCTTTGAAATTTCCTTGTTTTTACTTTGCCAAAAATCATTGCATCCTGCCCGCGTTCAGCCGGTTTACCGGCACCTATACGGTTACAGCGTCAAAAGGCGAAACCGTTTATGCCATCACCCCTGCAGGTCTTATGGAATTGCGTTAAGACCGGCGGCGAAGCTGGTTGTAATCCAGGAAATAAACAAAACGGATGGTGAATTCATTCCCGTGACGAAGGTTGAACGTACTTCGCAGGTTCCTGAAGTAATTATTCTTTCCCTCCACCATCACCACTTCCTGGTCGCCCAGCCAGTTCTTGTATCCCACGATCAGGCGGCTGCCGAGCCGGAAATCCCAGGTGAGAAACGCATCCAGGTTGAACACATTCACGTTGTTATAGGTGGTCGTTCCCGGGCGATTAACCGTATTCCCCTTCTCATCCACGTTGGCGTAACGGTTAAAGTCAACCCGGCTCAGGTAATGCCGGGTGCGGAGGGTCAGGTTAATGCGGGGAGTGAAATTGTAAATACCGGTGAGCACCGAAGTCACATCCCGGAAATCCACAAAGGCTACGATGGGTTCATTGTTCAGCTCTCTTCCGGCGGATATGATAAAATCGGTCTCGCCTTCATGACGGTGAGAAAAATCAAGTGTGAAGCGGTTACTAAACCGGTAGCGGAACCCGGCCTCGGCTACATGGTAATGCTTATCGGGAGCCGAATTAAAGAAATTGGAGAGCAGTAATGAATAACGGAAGAAAAGTCTTTTCCGGCTGTCTGAACTTCCGTCCACGCTGATAAACCCATAGGAAGGCCGTTTTACAAAACGACGGTAAGTAAGCGGATCACCCAGGATGAAATAATCATGGTCCCACGGGAAAAAACCGGTGGTGAGCGTTATATCCCAAAAATTCCGGAATATCCAGAACGCAGTGGCCTGTATATAGGATTTATTATACCCCCCGGGTTTGTACATCCGGCTGTAATAACCCGAAAGGCGGTAATTATACTGAAGCAGTGACTTCGTCGGTGTAAAATGATAATAGCCGAAGGTGGCCGTGGTGGACACCTGGTTCTCCGCCTGCAGGAAACCAAGGTCACGGGGGTTGTACCGGGCCGAAAGTATGGCCTGCTGCACCGAGTACTGCCAGTTGCCGCTTACTTTGGCAAAGCGAAACGTGGTATTATACCCGTCATACGTGTTGTTGGAGAATATCCTGCTGTACCGGGCCGTACCCTTCCAGTTGTATACATTGTTCCGGTCAAAAAGGCTGAAATCGAACGCCGATACATTGGCATCCGTGGCAGAACCATTTCGCAGCACATTGGTATTGGTGAACGTGAGGGAGGATCGTCCTTTCAGGGCCTGGTCGAGCACCAGGATATTATAATTGGCCAGGGGTTCGGTTTCGATCAGCGTGTCCCTGCCGGTGATCTTGTTTCGCAATTTCGCATGCATCGGCGCTGTGACGGCATTAAATACACCGATCCCCAGTTTTTTGCTGTTACGCCCCGAGAACTTGGTGGCATTATACAATTGGGTAACCGAGGGGTTCTTCACGATCTCCCATTCCGGGTTCACTTCGGCGAAATAACGAGTGGAAAAATATTTCGAGGGGGTGGCTCCCACCCTGCGGGAATAAAACAAACCGGCCTTGTTGAAGATCTCGGTTCCCTCGGTGAAGAACTGGCGGTTTTCCTGGAACCGGATCTCAAAGGGGGAAAGGTTATTGATCACATTGTCCGAGATCACCTGTCCAAAATCCGGGATCAGGGTGGCATCGAGCGTGAAGCTTTCATTCAAACCGTATTTGAGATCCAGTCCGCCGCTGCCCAGCCAGGTATTATTGAAACCGCTCACTAATGCAGGAGAACTGCGGTATCCGGTGGAAACATAAGGAGAGAAACTTAACCGTAGCGGTGGTTGCAGGTCCTTTAAGCCGCTGAGCAGTCCGAACTGGTTGACAAATCCATTGACCTGCGGATCCACTTTATTCCAATAAACCGTTTCATTGGTTCTGCGAACAAGACGGAGGAACTGAATCCCCCAATCCTGCACCTCCTTTTTCGCGAAGCGCAAGGAAATATAAGGGATGCGCATTTCAACGGTCCAGCCATCCTGCTGGTACTGTACTTTACTTTCCCAAACCGCGTCCCAGGTCTTATCACCCAAATCGCCGAAGCCGCCCCCGCCATTCCCGAGGTTGGGTCCCAGGCGGGCATCGGTTTGCACATTGGCTGAAGTAACCAGGAACTGAAACCCATTTTGCCTGTCGTGATAGGTATCAAAAAAAACAGAGAAATAATCCACATCCTTCTGTCCTTCGTCATCCCGGGCGGTGAGTTGTTTTCTCACCAGCGAAGGGTCATCGTACAGATAGGCCCCTACGTATACAGCCGTATTATCATAAATGATCCGAATATGGCTGTTTTGCGAAGCCGGGGATCCGGCCAGGGGATAGGTTTGGGTAAACCCGCTGGCGACAGGCACATCATTCCAAACGGCATCCGACAGGTCTCCGTCAATTTTGGGAGCCTGGGCAACCTTTATTGCCTGTATTGATTTTTCCTGAGAAAAAAGGGAAGAGCAAACCAGGATCAGGGGTAAACAGATAGATTTTCTCAGGGTCATTGCCTGCATTTAGCCATCTACAAATATAACGTACAAATGGGAAGGCCGGAAAGCTGCCGCAGAAAAACGCACAAATTGGCAAAGCCCTGATAATAAATTAATTCATCCTTTTTTTAAGGGTGCTTACCTGTTCCTGCAGATCGGATACGATATGGCCCAGCTGGTTCATGTCCCATCGTTGCTGGCTGCTGATGCGGGAGATCACCATCTGCGCCTGCCACATTTCCAGTATTTCATCGGCATTGACTGTATAAGGATGGTAAGCGGGATTATCGCTCACCAGCGTGATCTTGTTTTTCTGCCGCCCGTTTTTCTGAACCCTTTTATACACCACTCCTTCGTTGCGGGAAACCACAATACAGGGAACATTGTTTTTGATCTCCTCCATGTTATCCACTTTTTCACCCACTATGACGGATCCGCTGGGAGTTGGGAGCATGGAATCGCCGATGATTTCAAAGGCCCGGTAATTTCCACCCGTAAGCATGGGCAGGGTGAATGTATTCAGCTCGTCGATGAATTCGGGATCGGCATAGCCCGCCAGGTAACCGGCCGCGGCCTTCACCGGCACAAAGGGAATATCCGTGCGGCCCCCGGCCAGTTTCATCGCCCTGCGCTTAGCCAGGTAATTACTTTTATTATCGCTGAGATCCTTTCGCAGAATATCATCCAATGTGAGCTTGAAGATATCGCAAACCGTTTCCAGCACATCGATCCTCGGTTCGGCTCGTTCCTCTTCATAAGCACCGAGCAGGGATCGCTTGATCCGGAGCTTTTGTGCGAATTCTTCCTGGGTCCAGCCCCGGAGTTTGCGGAGATACTTGAGGTTTTGATTGGATATCGCCATAACTGCCTAATTATTTTAGTTGCAAAATACTAAATAAATTGGAATTTCAAACAAAATCGTATTTTTTTAACTATGGAGATATTAGGGGCAGGTGATAATAAAGAGAAAATTTCCACCTCCGCTTTCCCGTTGATTCCCGGGTGAAAACCCGGTCTTCTTCGTTGTCTCAATTTTGGCTAAGCCGGAAAAAACAAAGATTTTTGTATGTATGGCAAAAAAAGCTAAACCCACTCCTAAGAAAAAACCCTCACCGGTTAAACCGGCCCGAAAAACTTCTTCAAAAAAAGAGAGACCGGTTATCCTGATCACCAACGATGATGGGGTAACCGCCCCGGGGATCCGCAACCTGGTGGAGGCCGTAAAGGATATGGGCCGGATATACGTGGTGGCCCCGGATAAACCCCAGTCGGGCATGGGACACGCCATCACGATCGGTCAGCCCCTTCGACTGCACAAGATCCATTCGATCGACAACGTGGAGACATGGTCCTGCACCGGCACACCGGTGGATTGCGTAAAACTGGCGGTGGACAAGGTGCTGCACCGCAAACCCGATCTCTGCCTGAGCGGGATCAACCACGGCGCCAACCACAGCATCAACGTCATTTACTCCGGCACCATGTCGGCCGCGATGGAAGCGTCCATCGAAAGCATTCCCTCCGCCGGCTTTTCTCTGCTCGATCATAATATTGAGGCGGATTTCACCGGGGCCAGGAAATATGTGCGGATCATCGTGGAAAAAATGCTGGCTGCCCCACTCGACAAGCATACGCTGCTGAATGTAAATATCCCTTCCGTGCCCGCGGAACTGCTCAGGGGATTCCGGATATGCCGGCAGGCCTATGCCAAATACGAAGAGGACTTCATCGAGCGCAACGACCCGCACGGCCGGCATTATTACTGGCTGACCGGCGAGTTTGTCAACTTTGATAACGGCGAGGATACGGATGTATGGGCGCTGGCGAATAATTATGTGAGCGTGGTGCCCGTGCAATTCGACCTGACGAATTATGTGCTGAAAACGCAACTCGAAAAAACCTGGCAATAATGATACTCACCAAGGACAACCTGAAACTCGGACTGGTACTCGGTCTTCTCGGCCCCATCATCGGGCTGGTGGTGATCTATCTTGTCAAGTTTCCTTCCTACGGATTCATGGAATTCCTCGATTATTTCATCCACGACAACAAACTGATCACTTCGGTCGGCACCTTATCCCTGCTTGCCAACGCCCTGTTGTTCGCCATTTATGTGAATGCCGACAAATACCAGACATTCAAAGGCATTTTCATCGTTACCCTGGTCTACGGGATCGCCATCCTGGTGCTGAAAATCTTTAACTAACCGAAGAAACGCCCCGGAATGAGATACTATATTATAGCTGGTGAAGCATCCGGGGACCTGCATGGCGGCAACCTGATCACGGAACTGAAAAAGAAAGATCCGTCTGCGGAGTTCCGCTGCTGGGGAGGCGATAAGATGAAGGCCGCCGGGGCCGAGCTGGTGAAGCATTACCGCGACCTGGCTTTTATGGGATTCGCCGAAGTGCTGATGAACCTTCGTACCATTCTGCGCAACCTGAAATTCTGCAAGACCGATATCCAGGATTATAAACCCGATGCGCTGATCCTGATCGATTATCCCGGTTTCAATCTCCGCATTGCCGAATGGGCGAAAAAACAGGGCTTAAAAATCGTTTATTACATATCCCCGCAGGTATGGGCCTGGAAGGAGAACCGGGTCAGGAAGATGAAACAATGCATCGATAAAATGCTCGTGATACTTCCGTTTGAAAAAGATTATTTCAAACAAAAATGGGAATGGGAGGTGGAGTACGTGGGGCATCCACTGGTGGATGTTATTGAAAAATACAAGAACCAAGATCCAATTTCCAAAGAATTAAAAAATGAAAACGGAAAAGCGACAAAACCGGAGTCACCTGTTAAACCGGTGATAGCGCTGCTTCCCGGAAGCCGAAAGCAGGAGATTCTTAAAAAACTGCCGGTGATGCTGGAAGTGAGCCGTGCTTTTCCCGGTTACCGGTTTGTGGTGGCCAAGGCGCCGGGGGTGGAAGAAAGTTTTTATGATTCGATACTGCAGCCGTATTCGAATGTTTCCTGGGTGGCCAACCGGACTTATGACCTGCTGATGGAATCAAAGGCCGCGCTGGTGACGTCGGGTACGGCCACGCTGGAAACCGCGCTGTTCGGTGTTCCGGAAGTGGTTTGTTACAAAGGCTCCTGGCTCAGTTACCAGATCGGTAAACGGCTGGTAAAGGTGAAATACATCGCGCTGGTAAACCTGATCATGGACAAGCTGGTAGTAAAGGAACTGATCCAGAACGATCTCAACCCCTCCAATCTCCAATCCGCGCTGGAGGAATTGCTGATAAATGAAACCCGGATCAAAGAAATACAGTCGGACTACATGGCCTTGAAACAAAAGCTCCATTTCGGCGGGGAAGCTTCCGCCAATGCCGCCGCTTCCATCATCCGTTTTTTAGGTCAGTAATTTGATCGCGAGAATGATCAGGCAAAGAATAAAGATCAGGAGACTGATCCGGTTAATGCCGTGCATGTAGCCGATCCACTTGCTTTTGGGGCGGGCCGGATCCTTTTTCTTCAGGTAAAGGTATTCGGCGATTTGGTTCCAGACTCCCATTGGAAAATAATGTTTACTACGGCAACAAAGAATCTTCCGAAAAGTTCAAAAGCTCCCGGCAGGAGCTTTTTTAGTGGAGGTTACCGGAGTCGAACCGGTGACCTTTTGCATGCCATGCAAACGCTCTA
>CAYRHU010000091.1:3945-11709 GCA_964424155.1 uncultured Chitinophaga sp. | reverse complement strand
GGGGTCGGGTGGGGGCGGCGCCGAATCCTTCTTATTACAGGAAATCGCCAGCACCGATGAGATAAGCACTAAGCTGGAAAGTTGGGAAAGAAAGCGGTTGGGTTTCATTTCAACTAATTTACTGTTTGCGACTGATAAATGAAAGGATCCGGGCAGGGATTATGACCTGGATCAGGCGTGAAGGATTAACTATGGGTAAAGATCTTGCGTAAATGACCCATAGTAAACGGGTGGAGATGACCATAGGATCGCGATTTGATCCGGTGGATTTGCGTTGGAGAGATTTGGGTTATTTTGAATAATTTGAATCATTGTTGCAAATATTTAAAAACACTTATCTTCGCGTAAATGAACCGGGTCATACCATATTTAAAAAAAGTGGCAGCAGCAGGTTTATTAAGCCTTTTGCTGTACATCCCGGTTGAAAAAAACTTTCACACCCACGCCGCGGAGCCATCCGCTGAAACGAAAGGAGGAGCTCATGTTCTGCATTCCGTTATTGCTTGTTTGATCTGTGATTACCAGGTATCGGCGGCCGATGAATTACCTGATTTTTATTCAGCGATCTTACATCCGGAATCCGTAAACCTTCTGACAGAATCATTACCGTTTCTGGTTGGCCAAACAATTCCCTCTTTTTCCAGTGAAAGAGGACCGCCTTTCATTTGCTGATCCCTGACCAAAGAGACCGAAACCCATCTTTCACACCGGCCATTTGACGCCGGAATGATTCGCAAATGAAAAAGTTCATATTATTCTGCCTGCTTACCGCATACGCGGCTGATGCATTAATGGCCCAATACAATATTGCCACTCTTGAAACACGGTATCCAGCCCGTGAATTTGTAAAAGTGATCCTTACCGGCAGGATCACCGACGCCCAATCGGGTGCACCGCTTCCCGGCGCATCTGTTTTTATTGCGGATGATAAATTAGGTACATCGGCGGGTAGCGATGGTACTTACCTGATCAGTAATATCCCGCCGGGTCATCATATCATCGAGATCTCCCACACGGGATACAGCACCCGCGTGGAACATATCGAACTGCTGACGGATACCATCATCCATTTTTCTCTGACTCCGGTAATCACGGAAAACCAGGGTGTGATCGTAACCGGCGTGGCCGGCGCCACCAGTATCCGGAAGGCGCCGATACCGGTAACAGCCTTAAAAAGACAGGCCTTACTGCAGACCTCTTCCACCAATATCATCGACGCGCTGAGTCATGTTCCCGGCGTATCGCAACTATCAACCGGTCCGGCGATATCCAAGCCGGTGATACGCGGTCTCGGGTTTAACCGGGTGGTTACGGTGAACGACGGGGTTCGCCAGGAAGGACAGCAATGGGGGGATGAACACGGAATAGAGCTCGATGAAATGAGCGTGAACCGGGTGGAAGTGCTGAAAGGCCCGGCTTCGCTGATCTATGGCAGTGACGCACTGGCAGGGGTGGTACATTTTATCAGCGCCGTACCGGTTGCCGAGGGCACAATAAAGGGAAATGTGCTCATGAACTACCAGTCCAACAGCGGACTCTTTGGAGCCAACGGAAATATCGCCGGTAACAGGAACGGCTTCAACTGGAACCTGAACGGCACCTATCGCTCGGCCGGTGATTACCGGAACAGGTACGACGGCAAAGTGTTCAACTCGCGGTTTAATGAAAAAAATATCGGGGGCTATGCCGGTATCAATAAAGGCTGGGGATTCAGTCATTTGATATTTACCCATTTTAACCAGCAGGCCGGGATGGTGGAAGGGGAACGGGATGATGCCAGCGGACGCTTCCTTTTGTATCCGGAATCACCCCTGGAGCGGATCGCCACGGAGAGTGACCTGGATTCGAGAAACCTGTTCATCCCCTATCAGCATATCCGCCATACACGCATCATATCGGATAATAGCTTCGCGCTCAGGAAAAGCAGGCTTAAAGTCAACCTGGGATTTCAGTCCAACCGGCGACAGGAATACGGCAATCCCGAAGATCCCTCTGAAAAGGAACTGTATTTTGACCTTTCCACTTTTACCTATAGCCTCCACTGGCAGCTGCCTGAAATGAATGAGTGGCACACGACTGTCGGGATAAACGGATTGCAGCAGTCGAACGAAAACAAGGGGGCTGAAGTGCTTATTCCGGAGTATGATCTTTTCGATATGGGTGGTTTTTTGTACACGCAACGTTTCTTTAAAAAATCAACGCTCAGCGGTGGGTTCCGGTTCGACAACCGTTCGGTGAATTCCAGCGAATATTTTGAAGGGACCGAACAAAAATTTTCCGCTTTCAAACGTTCTTTTTCCAATTTTTCCGGGAGTGCAGGAATCAGTATAGAGGCATCAGAAAAAACTACTTTCAAACTGAACCTGGCTCGCGGTTTCAGGGCTCCGACCCTTGCCGAACTGGCCAGCAACGGGGCGCATGAAGGCACCAACCGGTATGAACACGGCGAGCAAAACCTGGGTTCCGAAACAAGCCTGCAGTTTGACGGAGGCATTGATCTCAATTATGAACATTTCAGCCTGGGTCTTACAGCCTTTTACAACCGGATAAACGATTTTATCTTTTACCGGAAACTGGAATCGGCTTTTGGAGGAGATTCACTCACCCAGGTTGACGGCAGGGACCTCATGACCTTTCAGTTCAACCAGCAGGATGCGAAGCTGAACGGACTGGAAGCCTCCCTGGACATTCATCCGCACCCGCTGGACTGGCTGCATTTTGAAAACAGTTTTTCATTTGTTCGCGGACGTTTTGATGAAAGGATCGATGGCAGTGATAACCTGCCCCTGATCCCGGCGGCTCGCTGGGTGAGCGAATTAAAGGCGGAATGGAAAGAAAAGGGCAAACACTTCCGGAACCTGTATGTGAAACTGGAAACCGACCGAACGTTCGCACAAAATAAACCCTTTACCGGTTTTGAAACCGAAACCCGCACAAACGGGTACACTCTTTTCAACACGGCTGCAGGTGCGGATGTAACAGGCAGAAAAAAGACAACCCTGTTCAGTGTGCACCTGGCACTGACCAATATCGGCAATACGGCCTGGCAAAGTCACCTGAGCCGTTTGAAATACACGGAAGTGAATCCCGTTTCCGGCAGGACGGGGGTGTTCAATACGGGCCGGAATTTTTCCATAAAGCTCAATGTGCCGTTGAATTTTAACGGCGAGTGAAATGGAAAAAAATTGTGGTTTTAAAGACGGATGGGTGTTGAATGATAAATGTGTTGCCAGGTTTGCCCGGTACGTTCTCACAGGTCTATATTCAAATTGTTTTTGCTGTTAAGGCAAGGGAAACCTGGGTCGTCACGGCTGGAGACCGGATTTGCACCATTACGTTGGGGGATCATAAAGGAAAAATCAGAATCCGGTTAACGTCAACAGCATACCGGATCCTATTCCCGCGTTTGCAGGGTTTAGACCGGTGATATCCATTTTGGATCTTGAACGGGATATCAAAATTCTATGATTTGACAGTATCCCGAATTCATACGGTAAATTGTATTTTGCAGCATGGAGATCAACCTCAATACCCCCGCGTTGCTGTTCCCGGCCATTACGCTGCTGCTGCTGGCCTATACCAACCGTTTCCTGGCCATCGCCAACCTGATCCGGAAACTGCACGATGAATATACCCGGGGGCACAAAACCAAGGTACTGCTGGACCAATTGCATAACCTGAAACGAAGGATCAATTATATCAAGCTGATGCAGGCACTGGGGGTTTTCAGTTTCCTGTGCTGTGTGGTCTGCATGTTCAGTATATATAAAGGCTGGGGCGAACTGGCGGAATATATATTCGCGGCCAGCCTCCTTAGCCTGCTTGCCTCCCTGTTATTTTCACTGGTGGAGATCTTCCTGAGCACCCGGGCGCTGGAACTTCAACTGAGCGATATCGAAGAACTGGAAAGGACCGGGTTTTTTTCCAACATCATCGCGGGCAGCGATAAAAAAGAACCTTAATTTTAGGTGTATGAGAAAACCCGTTCAGGCGCTGTTGTATTCCATCGTGATCCTGGTTCATTTATCCTGTTCCAAAGGAGGGGCGACAAACGATCCCGGCAATCATATCAATAACCCGAATGATACCGTCGCGCCGGTGCTGACGGTCAACACCCCCGTTCCCGACCAGGCATACTCCAGCGGCGGAACGATCCAGATTTCCGGTCGGATCACCGATGATCTCGGTTTATACAGGGGCGCCATCAAGATCATCAACGATGCTACGGGGGCAACCATAAAAGAACAATTGTACGAAATCCACGGACTGCCGGCTTATGATTTCAACGTGAATCATATTGCCACTGTTTCCACAGTGACAAATTTTACGGTCAGCGTGTGGTTTGAGGACCATGGATATAATTCCGCAACAAAAACGGTGAAGATAAAAGTGAATCCGTGATCTCAGATCGCCCGGAGCAGTTTCAGCACATGGGTCCAGCTTCCCCCGTTATACACTTCATTGAATCCTTTTTCCTTCATAATCCGGACAGCCTGCCCGCTTCTTGAACCGGAACTGCAGCAAAATACCACCGGCCGGTTCAGGCTCCTGATCCGTTCGGTGCTGGCAGCGATCCGGTCAACCGGGATATTCAGGGAGCCGGGTATGCGTCCCTGGTCGTATTCATTGACATTGCGAACATCGATCACGACGGCGCCTTTTTTAAGCGCCGCTTTGAGTTTTCCGTTACCCAGCCCGAGAAAAGAGAATATTCCCATGATTATGCTGCTGTGATTTTTGGTTTTCTTTCGCCGATCTGCTGGCGCCACATCGCGTAATACAATCCTTTTTCTTCCAGTAGCTTTTCATGATTGCCCGTTTCCACCACATCTCCTCTTTCCAGCACATAGATGCGGTCGGCATGCATGATGGTGCTCAGCCGGTGAGCAATAAGTATCGTGATCTGGTTCCCCTGCTGCGAAATATCCCGGATCGTATCGGTGATCTCTTCCTCGGTCAGCGAATCGAGCGCGGAAGTGGCTTCATCAAACAGGAGCACTTTGGGTTTGCGCAACAGGGCCCGCGCGATCGAAAGCCGCTGCTTTTCCCCGCCCGACAATTTCAATCCTCCTTCCCCGATCATCGTATCCAGTCCTTTTTCAGCACGCACCAGCAGGTTCTGGCAGGAAGCTTTTATCAGCACATCATTCAGTTCCTGGTCGTTGGCTGTCGGGTTGACAAACAGCAGGTTTTCCTTTATGGTACCGGAGAAAAGTTGCGTATCCTGCGTAACGAAACCGATCTGGTTGCGCAGGTCGTTAAAGTCGATATTGTTTTCATCCATTCCGTTGTAAAGGATCCTGCCTTCCTGCGGGCGGTACAAACCCACCAGGAGTTTCATCAGCGTTGTTTTTCCCGAACCGGAAGGTCCCACAAAGGCGATCGTTTCGCCGGTATTCACTTTAAAACTGATATCATTGATCGCGTTGTGCATGGCCGTCTGGTGTTTGAAGGCCACATGGTCGAATTCCAGTGTTTGTATTTCGCCCAGGTGCCGGGGGTTCACTGCCATCGGTTCGGGAGCCTTTTTCATCAGGTTCTGGAAATTCTCCAGCGATGCCTGTGCCTCCCGGTAAGTGAGGATGATGTTCCCGATCTCCTGCAGCGGCCCGAATACGAAGAAGGAAAAGATCTGCATGGTCACCAGCTGACCGGCCGACATCTCGCCTTTAAAGATGATGAACATGAGCATGAACAGGATGACCTGCCGCAGCGTGTTCACAAAGGTGCCCTGTACAAAACTTACGCTTCGGATCCTTTTCACTTTTGTGAGCTCCAGACCGAGGATCTTGAATGTATTTTTATTTAAACGCTCCACTTCCTGCTTCGTCAATCCCAGGCTTTTCACCAGTTCGATATTCCGGAGCGATTCGGTGGTGGCGCCCGCCAGCGAGGTGGTCTGGCTTACGATCTTTTTCTGAATGGTCTTCACTTTTTTGCTCAGTACATTGGATATGACTGTGAGCAGGGTGATGCCGCCGAAATAAACCAGGGGCAGCATCCAGGTGATCGTGAAAGCGTAAACCGCGACGAAAAGAATGCCTACGAACACCGGTAGCAGGATATTGATAAAGGAAGCGATGAATTTTTCGGTATCGATCCGTACTTTTTGCAGGATGCCGAGTGTTTCGCCGCTGCGGGCGTCTTCAAAATCCTGGTAGGGGAGACCCATGGCATGCTGAAGACCCTTTGTGAAAACGGTGGCTCCGAATTTCTGCGTGATCAGGTTCAGGAAATAATCCTGGAAGGCTTTGGCGATACGGCTTACCATGGCCACCGAGATGGACATGATCACGATAAACCATACGCCCGGGTATTTCCAGGAAAAGGAATTGAAGAAACGGTTGGTGTCAAAATTATGCTGAGGCGGATCGGTTGCACCCTGGTGTCCGTTGGCCAGGTCGACCAGCTTACCGAATAATATCGGGTCGATCAGCGAAAACCCGATATTGACCGATGCCAGGAACATGACCAGGATCACCAGCCATTTATACGGTTTTAGATATTGAATCAGAATTTTCATAAAGAGTTATTGCGGCTTTGAATCAGGGAAAGGTACAAACATCGGGCAAGTTCGGAAAATATGACATTATTGCATGGGCGTGCATTTTGAGCGGGGAATATATGCTGATGAGCGGGGTAGGAGACAGGGCATGGCCTGTCTGTACGTCGTGCAACCGTACCAGCCGTGCAGCCGTGCAGTCGTACAGCCGTGCAGTCATGCAGCCGTTCAGCCATTCAGCCGTGCAGTCGTGCAGTCGACGTTTCTACATTTGTTATTAAATTCTATAATGGAAATTCTGCGCTTTCAAAGACCGACTCCGGACTCCGGACTCCTGACTCCTGACTCCCGACTCGACTCTATCCCGCCCACCCCTCCCGGTCCAGGCTCCGGTACTGAATCGCTTCAGCCAGGTGTTCGGGCAGGATATCGGCACACGAGGACAGATCGGCGATCGTTCGGGACACTTTAATGATCCGGTCGTAAGCGCGGGCGGAGAGATTGAGTTTCTCCATCGCGGTTTTCAGCAAACTAGCCCCGGCCTGGCTGATGATACAGATATCTTTAAGCATTTTGCTGCTCATTTGCGCGTTGCAGTAAATCCCGGGGTTATTACTGTATCTTTTTTCCTGGACCTCTCTCGCGCGGATTACCCGTTCGCGGATGGAACCTGAATTTTCCTGTATCCGGGCAGAGGATAATTCACTAAAGGCCACCGGGGTAACTTCCACATGCAGATCGATCCTGTCGAGCAGCGGACCCGAGATCTTGTTGAGGTATTTCTGCACCGACCCCGGTGCGCAGGCGCATTCCCTCTCGGGGTGATTATAGTAACCACAAGGACAGGGATTCATGCTGGCCACGAGCATGAAGGAGGCCGGGAAATCGACCGCCACTTTGGCTCTTGATATCGTCACCCTTCTTTCTTCCATGGGCTGTCGCATGACTTCCAGAACGGTTCGTTTAAATTCAGGTAATTCATCGAGAAATAATACCCCGTTATGGGCCAGTGAGATCTCGCCCGGCTGAGGGATACCGCCTCCCCCTACAAGGGCCACATCCGAAATAGTGTGATGCGGCGAACGGAAAGGTCGCCGGGCCACCAGGGTCGCGTTCTCCGGAAGTTTACCCGCAACCGAATGGATCTTGGTTGTTTCCAGCGCTTCCTGCAGGGAAAGTGGCGGCAATATGGTGGGCAGTCTTTTGGCAAGCATGGTCTTGCCGGCACCGGGCGGACCGATCAGGATGGCATTATGACCGCC
>CAYRHU010000091.1:0-3845 GCA_964424155.1 uncultured Chitinophaga sp. | reverse complement strand
GTAAGACCTGCGCCGGCTTTTAATGTAAACGTTTCCTTTTTTTTATCTATCTGTAATTTACGGATATCATATCTCGAATCAGCAAATTTCAGTTCCAGTTCAAGGGGAAAAACAAAGGGTTCCGAATCCTGCAGCTGGCTCACGGTTACTTCAATATCATTACCGCCGGGAAGATAGCGCCAGTGTATGTCGAGTTTGGGATTCACCGGCAGGTAAAGCCATTGCCGGAAGAAAACATCCAGTTTTTTCCCGGAGTTCACTTCAAAGACCGACTGCAGATCTTTTGTATCGGCATTCCTTCCGCCAAAAGACGCATAGTAATCCCGGATGGTTTTGTGAAACACCGAATCCCCCAGTTCGCGGCGCAGCATGTGAAGCACCCAGGATCCTTTCTGGTAACTGTTGGCATTCAGCAGCAGCATGTAATTGGAAGTGGTATCAACGACGGGGCGTTTTCGTGACCTGACAAATTCCAGCACCGTTTCCCGGTCCACCCGCATCCGCCTGTTCAGTTCGGCGGTCCCCTTTTTGGATTCGGTGTACACATGCGTGAGGTAGGTGGCGAATCCTTCGCTGAGCCAGAGATGCGCGAAACTTTTTTCCGTGGCATGATTACCGAACCACTGGTGCACGATCTCGTGCGATTGCAGGTTCTCTTCCGACCGGTTACCGGTTACGGAGTTTTCAAAATAAAAGATGGCACCCGCGTTTTCCATGCCGCCAAACATGGTCTTGGATTGCACATTGGCCAGTTTCTTATAAGCATAAGGGCCGATATAATTTTCATGCCAGGCCAGGATATCCCTCGCGATCGAAAAATCATGAAATCCTTTCTCCCTGTTTTCTGGAAAAACCCAGGTGCTTACCGGGATACAATCACGGATCGAACCCGCCTGCTGTACGGCAAATTCAGCTACCCCGATCACCATTACTTTGGTAGGCAGTGGCACTTCTTCTTTCCAGTGTGTAAGTTTAAGGTTGCCCGGCCAGTTGCTTTCTTCTACCTGTATCCCGTTCGACACCACCTGGTAATGCGCCGGGGCTGTTACAATGAAATCAACGGCCGCCTTATCTGCAGGGTCATCCCTGCAGGGCAGCCAGTGATGCGCCCGGTTGGGCCAGTTGTCGGAAAAAAAGGTTCTTTTCCCGAATTTGTTTTTCGATATGATCAGCCCGTTGGCAGGAATACCGGCATAAGTAATGTTGAATCGTAAGGTGTCATTATCGCGAACTGGTTTATTCAAATCAATCCTCAGCTTTTCTCCCGTATGCGAATAACCGCTAATACTGGCGCCTTCCACGCTGAGGACACTCATCCCTTTCCCGTTTTTCTGAATGGATGTAAGATCAAGCGTAACCGCTTCGGCCGGACGCAGCAACCGGACCGTTACCGTGGCCCTGCCGTTGACGGAATCATTTTGATCATTCAACCCGATCTCAAACCGGTAGTGCAACACATCAGTGGTTGATTGCGAGATCCCGCACTGCCAGATGAAAAATGTAAAAAAGAAAAATAATATTCTCACTGTCCAAAATTTGGCAAAAGTTAGCGGTTTGTTCCATAAGAAAAAACTAAAAGCCTGCAGGAGGTTCCTGCAGGCTTTGTGTGGCATAAAAACCCTCACTTACCGGATCATTTTTATGGATTTCATTTTTCCATTCGCCACCAGGCGGGCGTTAATTATATACATACCCTTCGGGTATCCGTTCAGATCCAGCAGCACATAGTTGCCGCCGGGGTAAACGGTTTGCTGTTTTTGCTGCAGCAGTTGACCCGTGGAATTGAAAAGACTGATCTCAACGGGTGAAAGCTCCGTGCTCACCACCCAGAGGAAGGGTCGCTGTCCCGGGTGATCCCAGAGCTGGATGCTGAAACCGTCCTGCAGCACGCTGTTGTCCAGTTTTACCATCACCTGTTTCGCATCCTGTGCGGTGCAATAGCCGTTACTGTATGTATAACTGATGATATGCGTGCCGATACCGGCGAGCCGCGGGTGAAACTGGTTATTCGTAATCCCGTTGCCGCTGAATATGCCTCCGGGAGGATTGGCCGTTAAGGTAACGGCATCGGCGGTGTGACTGTATTCGGCGGCAAGTCCGCTGATGGTGACCGATGGCGCGGGAACCACGGTGGCGGTCACCGGTTTCCGTTGCCCGTTATTGCAGGCTTCTGCCAGCGCTTCGATCTCCCAGTTATAAAAGAAGGGATACTTCGCGTCGCCGGATGAGGAGCCGACGATATTGGCCACCGACTTCAGTTTAAAGGGAAAACCGATATTGGCCGACGCGGTGGTGCTGGAATACAACGCCGCCAGGGGACTGCTGGAAGAAAGTCCCAACTGGTGGTTCAATCCCGCCGGAACAAAGAAATCAAGAACGATGTCCTGCTGACCTGCCACCAGGGGAAAGTTCTGTTCTTTCAGTAAGTGACCGTACTGGTCGCGCAACTGAATGGTATAGATACCTGCCGTCTGCGCATCCACCCTCACTCTTTTCAGTTTGAAAGGCAGGAACGCGTTAAAGATGAGGTAATCGGAACGCGTGCCGGTATAATTACCCGCCCCGCTGAATGCGGAAGTGGGGGGTCCCAGGTTTCCGCTCAGCACCGATGGCTGGTCGGCCACATAAAAAGTGGTGTTGCTGAACAAACTTCCGGTTTCAAAATTATTGCCGACAAAAACCAGGTTGCCGCCGGTGGGAGCGTCGTACCAGTGGGCGTTGCCGCTGGCGTATAAGGTGGCTCTTTCCCCTGCACATAGCGTGTCTTCCCTGGTAACAGCCGGATGAGCGCTGGGTCCTGATTGAAAGATCTCCAGTGTATCACTGGTGGTGGTTCCGCAGGGCGTGGTGGCTCTTACCCAATAGCGCCCGGGGGTACTGACCTGTATTTTTTGCGAAGTGGCGCCGTTGCTCCACACATAACTGCTGGCGCCGCTGGCTTCCAGTTCCATTGTGTTGCCCTGGCAGATCGTATTTCCTTTTTTACTGAACAGGTAGGCATAGGCGCCCGTATTCGTGGTGCGTTGTTTGGTGATGGGGATCTGCGCCGCCAGCCAGTTATTGTCGTCCCTCATTTCCAGGAAATGATTGTCGGGATCCACCTGTACCATAATGTAATAAGAGCCGTTGCAGGCTTCATAAGGGATCTTGACAAAGCTTTCATCGAGGTGACGGCCATAGATATCCACTTTGCCCACACTGATCCCCTGTTTGACATTGTTGCAGCCGTAGCCTCCGCCCAAACCGTAGTTGGGAAAACTGCTGTTGGTAAGAATATTGCCATTGGCATCCCGGCAATCGCCCAGGCTCCCGCTGCAGGTGGTGAGGTCGATCAGGCAGAAACTCACTTTCACCCCGCTGTTCACAATGGGCCATTGCAGCGTATCGGCCACCGAAGCGTCGGCCAGCCGCAGGGTATACAGGCCCCACCCGTCAATATGTATATGCCCGTGCGAAGGGTGATAGATCATCCATCCTGCATCGCGGTCATTAAACTGGATGCTGTTCCCGTTTTTTTGATACACTCTTTGCTTGATCAGCCGCTTGGGGTACGACCCGTCGGGACAAAGAAAATTGGAAGGAGGAACAAAATTGAAAAGCGTATCGGTTCCGCAGAGGTAGTTGTTGGTCGGAATGGTTTCCACGGGTCCCCACCCGATATTCGGCGTGGATACATCGATCCGCAACAATCCTTTATTAGGTGCGGCAGCGGCCTGGGTGTACTCGGCCCAGCCCGTCGTACTGTTCAGCGATTTTTTTCCGGCGGTGATATCGGGAAGCAGCACGCAGTTCGTGGCGCCGGGCGTGGGACAGGAGCAGCCCGCCGGGTTGCTTGTGCTGCACTG
>CAYRHU010000090.1:0-11951 GCA_964424155.1 uncultured Chitinophaga sp. | reverse complement strand
AAAAACAGATAACAATGGCAACTAAAGAGACCTTCAAGAGGGACAAACCCCACGTTAACGTTGGTACTATCGGCCACATCGACCATGGTAAAACAACCTTAACTGCTGCCATCACTACCATTCTTTCCAAGAAGGGTATGGCGGAAGCAAAAAAATATGATGAAATTGACGCCGCCCCCGAAGAAAAGGAAAGGGGTATTACCATTAACACGGCTCACGTGGAGTACCAGACGGCCAACCGTCACTACGCGCACGTCGATTGCCCGGGTCACGCCGACTATGTGAAGAACATGATCACCGGCGCCGCCCAGATGGACGGAGCCATCCTGGTTGTGGCTGCTACTGATGGTCCTATGCCGCAAACAAAAGAACACATCCTGCTGGCGCGCCAGGTGGGTGTACCCAAAATTGTGGTTTTCATGAACAAAGTTGACCTTGTTGACGACCCCGAACTGCTCGAACTTGTTGAAATGGAGATCCGCGACCTTCTTACTTTCTATGGTTTTGACGGCGCGAACACCCCGATCATCAAAGGTTCGGCTACCGGTGCATTGGCCGGTGAAGAAAAGTGGGTGAAAGGTGTGGAAGAACTGATGGATGCCGTTGACACTTACATTCCGCTGCCTCCCCGCCCGGTAGATCAGCCCTTCCTGATGTCTGTGGAAGACGTGTTCTCCATCACAGGTCGTGGTACGGTTGCCACCGGTCGTATCGAAAGAGGTCGTATCAAAGTTGGTGAACCCGTAGAGATTGTGGGTCTGATCGAAAAACCCCTGTCTTCTACCGTAACAGGTGTGGAAATGTTCCGTAAGCTGCTGGATGAGGGAGAAGCCGGAGATAACGCCGGTCTGCTGCTCCGGGGTATTGAAAAAACACAGATCCGCCGCGGTATGGTCATCGTAAAACCGGGTTCTATCACCCCGCACACTGAGTTCAAATGCGAGGTGTATGTACTCAGCAAGGAAGAAGGCGGACGCCATACTCCGTTCTTCCAGAAATACCGCCCGCAGTTCTATTTCCGTACTACGGACGTAACAGGTGAGGTTGAACTGAACCCCGGTACAGAAATGGTTATGCCCGGTGATAATACCTCACTGACCGTTAAACTGATCCAGCCCATCGCCATGGAGAAAGGTCTTAAATTCGCGATCCGTGAAGGGGGCCGTACCGTGGGAGCCGGACAGGTAACGGAGATCATTAAGTAAGAAGCTGTTAGCTTTTAACTGCTTGTTTGCTAACCGGCAGGCAGGCTACGAGCCGGCTTTTTAATGAAGATTTATATCTTTGTAACATAATGCTAAAAGCTGTTTCGGTAACACGGAATAGCTTTTAGCTTTCTACGGGCATAGTTCAATGGCAGAATAGCGGTCTCCAAAACCGTTGATGGGAGTTCGAATCTCTCTGCCCGTGCAAGGCACAGAATTACCAATTCATGGGAGTTCCCTGCCTGCCGGCAGGCAGGGAATTTCTCTGCCGGTGCAGAGTTTGTTTCAGGTTTAGGATTTGCCATTTGTTGTAATCGAATGAAAAAAGAATTTACGGGAGTTATTCTGTGACTGGAAACAAACCACAAACCAAAAACTATAAACCTTTAAAAGGATTAGTATGAATAAGATCGTAACCTATTTCAAGGATTCGTACAAAGAATTGAAGGACAAGGTCAGCTGGCCAACCTGGCCTCAGTTACAACAGTCAACCATGATCGTGTTGGCTGCAACCATCGTCATCACATTCATCGTGCTGGCCATGGATTTTGTGATCGGTAACGGGCTGAAGTTTTTTTACAAACAACTTTTCTGATCATGATGGAAGAAACTACTACAAATACGGAAAACGTTCAGCAGCAGGAAGAGACCAAATGGTATGTCCTTCGTGTGGTGAGCGGTAAAGAGAAAAAGGTAAAAGAGTACCTCGACAAAGAAATATCCCGGGGTGGCTGGGAACAGGTAAAGCAGGTATTCCTGCCAGTTGAAAAAGTGTACAAGGTGGCCAACGGGAAGAAAGTAATGCGGGAAAGGAATTATTATCCCGGGTATGTGATGATCGAAATTGCCAACGGGAAACTTTCCGATGATCTTCGGGATATCATAAAGAACACCACCAATGTGATTCATTTCCTGGGCAAGGAAAACCCGGTAGCGCTCCGAAAATCGGAAGTAAATAAAATGCTGGGTAAAATGGACGAAATGGCCGAATCAGGCGGGGTCAGCATGAGCGAGCCATTTATCGTGGGTGAAACCATTAAAATCATCGAAGGGCCGTTCAACGACTTTAATGGAGTGATCGAGGAGGTTAATGATGAGAAGAAAAAGCTGAAAGTCACGGTAAAGATCTTTGGCCGTTCAACACCTGTGGAACTGAATTACATGCAGGTGGAAAAAATAAGCTGATCTTTGCAATCCCTGTTATATCATCAAGCTGCCCATGATGTTGGGTGGCTTTTTTTATCATAATAATCAATCAGGCAATCATTTTACTCCCCGGGTATGGCTTCCAGGTTTAAATTCCTCCTCCTCTATTTTACCAGTTGGGTTTTGTTTTTTGAGTTAATGAGGGGGGTCTTTATGCTGTATCATTGGGATAAAACGAGCCAGCTTTCCTTTACCGTGGCATTATCAACCCTTTGGCATGGGTTGCTGATGGATCTCTCAGTAGCTGCCTACCTGCTGGGACCGGTTTGCCTTTTCATGCTCGCCGGGATTTTTATTCCTTTTTTTTCCCGGTCCATGATTTACCGGGCATACACTTACCTGGCGCTCCTGCTGATATTGCTGGTTTCAGTGGCTGATCTCGAAATCTATGGTCATTGGGGTTTCCGCATTGATTCAACGCCGCTTAGGTTCCTGTCCACACCCCGTGAAGCGCTGGCCTCGGTCAGCCACCTGCCACTATTGGGAATCAGCTTCATGTTTGTGCTGGTTTACATTTTCTTTTTATTCCTTTTCAATAATCTTATCCGGGTCATTTTTTTCAAGGATTCCAATGGGAACCGCATCAGCCTGGTCTTGTTGTTATTGCTTTTCATGGCAGGATTGGTTATACCGATGCGGGGCGGACTCCAACTGGCACCGCTCAACCAGAGCAGTGTCTATTTTTCGACGAATAATTATGCTAATCATGCGGCCATTAATGCCTCATGGAATTTATTGCACAGCCTGATGAGCAGCGGATCATCGGGCGTAAATCCCTACCATTATCTTCCGGCCGGGCGGGTGAAGGCAATCGTTGACAGTCTTTATGCCGGCAAAGACAACGCCCCGCATTTGATCCGCTATACGGAAGGGAACCCCGTGAATGTAATCCTGGTCGTTTGGGAAAGTTTCACCCATAAGGCCCTGGACAGGAGCGAGGGAGAAAAACCGGTGATGCCGCGATTCAACAGTTTAATTCAGGAGGGGATCTATTTCAGCCAGGTCTATGCCAGTGGTGACCGCACCAATAAAGGATTACCGGCCCTGTTAAGCGGTTATCCATCATTACCCAAAACCACGGTCATTCATTCGCCAAGCAAATCACAGAAGTTACAGGTGCTGTCAAGGCTGTTTGCGGGTAAGGGCTACAGTACCTCTTTTTTCTACGGAGGGGAACCGGAATTTGCCAATATCAAATCCTACCTGCTATTTGGTGGATTTGACCCCATAATTGGAAAGGGAGATTTTACTCAGTCAGACATGAATTCCAAATGGGGGGCTCATGACGGGGTGGTGAAAGACAAAGTGCTCGCAGAACTCAACAAACAGAAAAAGCCCTTTTTCGCAACCTGGTTGACCCTGTCCAGTCATGAACCATTTGAAACACCGGAAAAAGCGGTCATTGAAGGGAAGAGCAATACATCCAGGTTCCTTAACTCGCTTCATTATACGGATAAAGTGCTTGGGGAATTTATCGATGAATGCAAGCGGCAGGAATGGTGGAAAAATACCGTCATCATCGTTACCGGGGATCATGGACACCCGCTGCCGGAAACCACCAGCAAAGCGGATGATTTCCGGATCCCTATGCTATGGCTGGGAGGGGCATTAGACAGCACCGGACTAGTCATTAACACGGTGCTGTCGCAAGTTGATCTTGCATCCACCCTGGCTTTTCAGGTGGGTCTGCCCGGGCATCAATTCCCTTTCAGCCGGAACGCATTAGTATCCGGTGACCGGAAATGGGCCTTTTTTACGTTCAACGACGGATTTGGGTTTATTGATTCCTCCGGCAGACTACTTTATGATAATGTTGGCCGCAGACCTATAAAAAAGGAAGGGCATACCGGATACGCCCAGGAAGAATCTGGTAAGGCACTCATGCAATGGATTTATGACGATTTTTTAAGAAAGTAGGTAAATTATTGAAAATCATGTATAAATATATTGAATATATTTAATGATTATTTTTCCTTTCTGAAATTAAGTTCCTGGAAATAATACTTTCGTAAATCAACAGGAAGCCTTAATTTTGCAGCCCCAATCAGTTCTTTCAACCTCCGTTGGTATGACGGAAACCGGCCCTGGCCTATGCTATGGCTGGTAAATGAGGAATTTGGGAGACCCCGTATCCGCCGGCTGGCGGTGAAAGGTCGCTTGAACCAATAAATCAAAGAAAAATGGCAAAAGAAGTCAGCGGCTTTGTAAAGCTGCAATGTAAAGGTGGCCAGGCTAACCCCGCACCTCCGATCGGTCCTGCCCTGGGTTCCAAGGGTATCAACATCATGGAGTTCTGCAAGCAGTTTAATGCCAGGACGCAGGACAAGCAAGGGAAAGTGCTTCCCGTATTAATCACTGTTTATTCTGACAAGAGTTTTGATTTCATCATCAAGACGCCCCCCGCAGCGGTTCAGCTGATGGAAGCAGCGAAAATTCAGAAAGGTTCAAAAGAAAGCAACCGTAACAAAGTGGGTAAAGTGAACTGGGCCCAGGTGGAGGCGATCGCTAAAGACAAGATGCCCGACCTGAACTGCTTTACCGTGGAAAGCGCCATGAAAATGGTGGCCGGTACCGCCCGCAGTATGGGACTTACCGTGGAAGGAAAAGCTCCCTGGGAAAACTAATTTCAGAACCTTCCGCCTCTGCTAAGGTCGTGGCGGATCAGAAAAACGAATTATCATGGCATTCATCAGTAAAAAAAGAAAAGTTGCGGACACAAAAGTGGACAGCAATAAATCCTATTCATTAAAAGAGGCATCGGCGCTGGTTAAGCAGATTACCACCTGTAAATTCGATGCTTCCGTTGACCTGCACATACGACTGGGTGTGGATCCCAAGAAAGCCGACCAGGCTATCCGCGGTACGGTAACCCTTCCGCATGGTACTGGTAAAACCAAAAAAGTATTAGTGCTTTGCACGCCCGATAAGGAAGCTGACGCAAAAGCCGCCGGCGCCGATTACGTGGGCCTGGATGAATTCATTACCAAGATCGAAGGTGGCTGGGTGGATGTGGATGTGATCATCGCCACACCTTCCGTGATGCCTAAAATCGGTAAACTGGGTAAAGTGCTGGGTCCCCGCAACCTGATGCCGAACCCCAAGACCGGTACGGTAAGCAATGATGTAGCCGGTGCCGTGAATGAAGTTAAAGGAGGAAAGATTGCTTTTAAGGTGGATAAAGCAGGTATTATCCATGCATCCATCGGACGGGTAAGCTTTACACCCGAAAAGATTGCGGAAAACAGCCAGGAACTCCTCAATGCCATCATTAAGGCCAAACCGTCCAGTTCCAAGGGAATCTACCTGAAAGGGATCAGCATGGCCAGCACCATGAGCCCCGGAATTGTGATCGACTCAAAAGCATTCATCCATTAATTAATTGCGGCCTGACCGATAAAACTCATTAACATGACAAAAGATCAAAAAAACGAAGTGATAGAGGTACTGAAGGGCAAATTCTCCCAGTACAACAACTTCTATGTAACCGATACCGAATCGCTGACCGTTGAACAGGTGGGCAAACTGCGCCGGGCCTGTTTCGACAAGAAGGTGGAAATGAAAGTGGCGAAGAATACGCTGATCAAGAAAGCGCTGGAGTCGCTGGATAACGAGAAGTATGCAGGCGTTTATGATTCACTGCATAAAGTGACGGCCCTGATGTTCTCTGAGAACCCCAAAGAACCGGCGCTGATCATCAGTTCTTTTCGCAAGGAAAGCAACGGGGAGAAACCCGTTATGAAAGCAGCCTTTATTAACGGCGATGTATACATGGGCGATAGCCAGCTGGTAACACTGACTAAGATCAAGACGAAGAACGAACTGATCGGGGAAGTGATCGGCCTGTTGCAGTCACCCGCAAAGAGAGTGATCGCCGCATTGCTGCATAATGCCGAAAAGAAAGCTGAGGCCGCACCGGCAGAGTAAATTGAAAGTTTTCGGTTCGATATACTGGCCGTTTGCCGGTCGGAGAACCGTAAAGCATAAAGACCCATTCCCCCGGATGGGTTGTAAGAACTCCCCTTTGGGGGATGGGGGTAAACAATTTTTTTAATCATCCGTCGGATTCCAAACGGGATATGAAGACGGTAAAAATTCAAACAAAATGGCAGACGTAAAAGCACTGGCAGAAAGCCTGGTTGGCTTAACAGTAAAAGAAGTACAGGAACTCGCAGATTTCCTTAAAACAGAATACGGCATCGAGCCCGCGGCCGCAGCGGTAGTGGTAGCCGGCGGAGAAGGCGGCGGTGCAGCTGCAGCGGAAGAAAAGACTTCATTCAACGTTGTTCTGAAAAACGGCGGCGCTTCCAAACTGAATGTGGTTAAGATCGTGAAGGACCTCACCGGTCTCGGTCTGAAAGAAGCAAAAGACCTCGTTGACGGCGCACCGAAGAACATAAAGGAAGGCGTTTCCAAAGCTGAAGCGGAAGAAATCGCAGCCAAGCTGAAAGAAGCAGGCGCCGATGTGGAGATTGCGTAAGACCCGGTGCTAGCTCACCTTCTTCACTGATTCTTCAACAATAGTTTTTTCAAAAACCCTCTCACTTTTTTGTGGGGAGGGTTTTTTTGCCTCGGTGGTTAAAGGAAAACACCTGGGATTTTAATCCATTTCCCCGCTTCTTCTGTACCCGATCCTCGTTCGGCCTGAGGCAGTAGGGCTCAGCATTTTTTTTAATGCTACTAATATCATTCGAATATCCCCATCGTGACCGGCCACCCTTTTTTCGAGTTGGTTTAGTTTTAATAAAACCTCTTTGTTGGCAGAGATCATTTCTCTCATTCGGACAAACAAATCAACCAACCGCAGGCTAACCTCAATAGCTGTTTTACTTTTAAGAACATTCGCCAGCATCAGCACCCCATGTTCTGTAAAGGCATAGGGAAGCGATCCGCCAAAATATTTCCGCGATGGTGTCGCATTTTGCGACACCATCGCTTCTGCTTCATTTTGAGTGAGTTGGAACATAAAATGTGCGGGAAACCGGTTTGAATTCCTCTTTACCTGTTCCCTTAACCTGCGGGGGATCACGCCATATAATTCTGCGAGGTCCTTATCCAGCAATACTTTTTGGTTGCGGATCATAAGAATCTTTTTCATCAGGATTTCATCTCCCGGAATCCGGTTTCTTTCACTCCTTTGCATCGTATTGAATTTATAAACTGAGATAAGGGAACATTTTTTGGTACGCTCCATCCGTAACGGCCATGACTTTTTTCAGGTCTTCGATAGCCTGAAAGGACCCTTTCTCGTTTCGGTAAGCGATGATCGGTCGGGCAAGTCCATAACGGATATAGGGATGAGCGCCAAGCTCTTCGAGGGTAGCCCGGTTGATATTTATTTTTTTTACCGGGGAAGAACCACGATCCAGATACCGGCGGATCTTTTGGAATGTGGAGTCCGGTAATCCAAACGTCTCTCCGACCTGTTCAACCGAATAAAACCCACCCAACTTTTCCCGGAAAGCCACAATCCTGGCTGACAGTTTACTGCCGATCCCGGGGAGTGAAATAAAAGCACTGGTGTCTGCCAGGTTGATATCGATGATGTCGAATTTTTTCCTTGTATCATTTCCATAGAGACGCGGAAGGGATCGGGGAGAATCTGTCGCCCCCGATGACTTAACAAACAAGGGTACCGCGATACGTATATAGGGAGCCAGCCTTTCAAATTCATGAGGAGCAAGACCATAGATCTTTTGAAAATCACCGGGTCGGTGAAATCGTCCTCCTTTGTTTCTGAAATTTTGTATGGTACGAATCGTTCTTTCCCGAAGCCCAAGTTGTTTAAGCGCATCCGCTCTAACCGTGTTGGGATCGAAATAAAAAAGACGGTCCGGTGTATTTTCGGATTTATCTAATTCAGGGGTATTATTTTTAAATGCTTTAATCCGGTCCATATTCTTTTCGGTGTTCCGGTAGGTTTCCGCACGCGTTTCCAGTCTTTTTAATGAGGTAATCCAGGCGGTATCGGCGGGTTGGATATGATTTTCGGGCCGTGATGGGACAATTATTTCCGGCAATAAGAAAACCACCAGGATGACACAAACAATAACCAGGACGGCCATACGCTCGCGCCGGCTAAAACGGAGATATTCCCGGATCATTTCCTTCCATTCCATGAAGGAAATCTAGCCCTGTTATCAGGTCCGTGGACGGGATAAAAACCATGGGATAGCTGTTTTTTGGCCGGATTGTTGTGAGCAAAGATTTCTTGGCCGGGAATTTAAAATCCTTACCTTTGCCATCCTTTATTTTGGCCAAATATATTTTGACATCCCAATTCATGCGTAAGTAGTTGAAATTCACTTTGTTTTGATTTTTTTAAATTGAAACACAGTAAGTGATTGGTATGTCCCCATCGTAGTAAAAAACCGGTTTTACACTATGCCTTCAACTAAAGTGAACTCCAGAGTGGATTTTGGTAAAATCAAGCACTTAGCAGAAGCCCCAGACCTTCTCGAAGTGCAGATCCAGTCGTTCAAAGAATTTTTCCAGCTTGAAACAACGCCCGATAAAAGAAATATTGAGGGGTTGTTCCGCGTGTTCAAGGAAAATTTCCCGATCACGGACACCAGGAACATTTTTGTACTGGAATTCCTTGATTATTTCATTGATCCGCCCCGCTACACGATCGAGGAATGTATGGAGCGCGGTCTAACCTATGCGGTTCCCCTGAAGGCAAAGCTCCGCCTGAGCTGTAACGATGAGGAACACGTCGATTTCCAGACCATCGTGCAGGACGTATTCCTGGGCAATATTCCCTATATGACACCCCGCGGCACATTCGTAATCAACGGGGCCGAAAGGGTGGTGGTATCCCAGTTGCACCGTTCACCCGGTGTGTTCTTCGGGCAGTCCGTTCACCCGAACGGCACCAAGATCTATTCCGCCCGGGTCATTCCTTTCAAAGGCGCCTGGATGGAATTCGCTACGGATATCAACAACGTGATGTATGCGTATATCGACCGGAAAAAGAAATTCCCGGTTACCACCCTGCTTCGTTCCATCGGATACGAAACGGACAAGGATATCCTCGAACTGTTCGGTATGGCCGATGAAGTGAAGGTGGAAAAGAAAACACTGGGCAAGTATGTCGGCAAGCGGCTGGCCGCCAGGGTACTTCGCACCTGGGTGGAAGATTTCGTGGATGAAGATACCGGCGAAGTGGTTTCCATCGAACGGAACGAGATCGTGATGGAACGCGATACAGTCCTGGACGAAGACGCCATCAACACGATCGCTGAGATGGATGTGAAAAGCATCTTTATCCAGCGCGAAGATGTGGGCGGCGACTACGCGATCATTTACAATACCCTGAATAAAGATACTTCCAACAGCGAACTCGAAGCCGTGCAGTTTATTTACCGCCAGCTTCGGGGCGCCGATGCGCCGGATAATGAAACAGCCCGGGGTATCATCGATAAGCTGTTCTTCAGCGATAAGCGTTACGACCTTGGTGAAGTGGGCCGGTATAAGATCAACCGCAAACTGAACCTTGACCTGCCGCTGGAAAAAAAGACACTGACCAAGGAAGACATCATTCTCATCATCAAGTATCTCGTTCGTCTCACCAACGGGAAGGCCGAGATCGACGATATCGATCACCTCAGCAACCGCCGTGTCCGTACGGTGGGTGAGCAATTGTATGCCCAGTTCGGGGTGGGACTCGCCCGTATGGCCCGTACGATCCGGGAAAGAATGAATGTAAGGGATAACGAGGTGTTCACACCGGTCGATCTGATCAACGCGAGGACCCTGTCTTCCGTGATCAATTCTTTCTTTGGCACGTCACAACTGTCTCAATTCCTCGACCAGACCAATCCCCTGAGCGAGATCACGCACAAGCGCCGTATCTCAGCCCTCGGTCCCGGGGGTCTGAGCCGGGAAAGAGCCGGCTTTGAAGTGCGCGACGTCCATTACTCCCACTACGGCCGTCTCTGCACTATTGAAACACCGGAAGGACCGAATATCGGTCTGATCTCCACACTCTGCGTACATGCCAAGATCAACGATATGGGTTTTATCGAAACTCCGTACCGTAAAGTCGAGAATGGCAAGGTGGATATGAAGAAACTCTCTTTCCTCAGCGCCGAGGAAGAAGACCTGGCAAAGATCGCGCAGGCCAATTCCGCGCTCAATGAAAAAGGAGAATTTACGGAAGATAAGATCGTGAGCCGCCAGACCGGTGACTTTCCCATACTCGAAAAAGAAGAAGTGGAATTCATGGACGTGGCCCCTAACCAGATTGTGGGCCTGAGCGCTTCCCTGATCCCCTTCCTGGAACACGATGACGCCAACCGCGCCCTGATGGGATCCAACATGCAGCGCCAGGCCGTCCCCCTGATCCGTCCGGATGTACCGGTGGTGGGTACAGGCCTGGAAGGCAAGGCTGCCCGCGACGCCAGGATCCAGATTCACTCCGATGGAAACGGTATCGTTGAATTCGTGGATGCCAACGAGATTCACGTGCGGTACGACAGGGATGAAGAGGAAAAACTGGTGAGTTTCGAAGACGACCTGAGAATTTACAAGCTGACCAAATTCATTAAAACCAACCAGGAAACCTGTATCAACCTGAAACCCGCCGTCCGTAAAGGACAGAAAGTGAAAAGGGGGGATTTCCTGACCGAAGGCTATGCCACCAAGGACGGTGAACTGGCATTGGGCAAGAACCTGAAGGTGGCATTCATGCCCTGGAAGGGTTACAATTTCGAGGACGCGATCGTGATCAGCGAAAGGGTGGTAAAGGAGGATCTGTTTACTTCTGTACACATTTCCGAGTATGAACTCGAAGTGAGGGATACCAAACTGGGCGAAGAGGAACTAACACCCGATATTCCCAACGTTTCGGAAGAAGCTACCAAAGACCTCGATGAATACGGCATCATACGTATCGGGGCCCAGGTGAAAGAGGGCGATATCCTGATCGGCAAGATCACACCCAAAGGGGAAAGCGACCCTACCCCGGAAGAGAAACTGCTCCGCGCCATCTTTGGTGACAAGGCCGGGGATGCGAAGGATGCTTCTCTGAAAGCGCCGAATGGCGTGGAAGGAGTGGTGATCGGAAAGAAACTTTTCCAGCGTGCAAAGAAAGATAAGAATGCCAAGGTGAGGGAGAAAGCGGCGATGGAAAAACTCGAACGTATGCATGAGAAAAACGAGAACGACCTGAAAGAGGTATTGCTCGAGAAACTCAGCACCCTGCTGAAGGATTATACCTCAGCCGGTGTGAGCAACAATTTCGGGGAAGTGCAGATTGGGAAGGGCGCGAAGTTCACGGAAAAAAACCTTCGGGGACTGGACTACGCCAATATCAACCCGCTGGGCTGGACCGGTGACAAGAAAGTGGATGACAATATCAACACCCTTCTTCATAATTATAACATCAAGTACAATGAAGAACTGGGCCGGTATAAAAGAGAGAAATTTAACATCAGTATCGGGGATGAGTTACCTGCCGGTGTATTGAAACTGGCTAAAGTGTATCTCGCCGTCAAGCGTAAACTGAAAGTGGGCGACAAGATGGCCGGCCGCCACGGTAAC
>CAYRHU010000089.1:9188-12711 GCA_964424155.1 uncultured Chitinophaga sp. | reverse complement strand
TTTTGGGTCAACGGTTTTCAAGACCGCCGCATTAGACCGCTCTGCCATCTCTCCGGCGCAAAAATAGCCCGGGAGCATGTACTCACAAAATTGAATTTGAATGAAATAAAATGGATTCAGGCATTCCTGTTTATCACAACTTTTCCTTCAAGAATGAATTTTTCAGGACCCGGTAGTTCATTTTCTTTTGGAAGTATCAGCCGGAATAACAGATCCGCCGCCTTTTCCGCCTGCTGAAAGGGATATTGTTCAACCGAGGCCAGGGGCGGGTCATCGAGGTAGGACGTGATGGGAAGATTCGCGTAACTGACAAAAACAATATCCTTATTGATCCTGATCCCCTGCGTACGGCAATAGCGAATAGCCTCCAGCGCCACATAGTCGTTAAAAGCGATCACCGCTGTGGGTCGCTCCCGCAGGGCCAGCAATTTATGCATGGCATCCTGCGTCTTTGTTTTTGAAAGATCAGTACCCACCACCAGGGAATTGTCACGTTTCAATCCATGTTTCGCCAGCCCTTCGTTATAGCCATTGAGCCGTTGCCCCGAATGTACCAGGTTATCAGGTCCTTTGATAAACCCAATCCGTTTATGCCCCTTCATAACCAGCCAGTCGATCAGTTCCACGGTGCTGTTCTCCAGGTTACAGGAAACCGTAAAGTATCCGGGTCCTTCGGGCACCCGGTCAAAAAAAACAACCGGGATATTGTACTTTTTTAATTCTTCAAAATGCCCGAAAGTCCGGGTTGTTTTAGCCAGCGATACGATCAATCCGTCCACCCGCTGACGCCGCATGGTTTCAGTGATCTGTTTCTCCCTGTTCATTTCATCATGCGACTGGCCGATCAGCACCGTATAATTGTTTTTAGTCGCTACATCCTCGATCCCGTTGATCGCGATGGAAAAAAATTCCTCTCTCAGATCCGGCAGGATCAGCCCGATCGTCATGCTCTTTCCCTTCTTAAATGAAATGGCGGCCTGGTTGGGCTCATAATTCAGTTCCTCCGCCAGTTGCTGCACCCGCATACGGGTACGGAGCCCGATACTCGGGTGATCATGCAGCGCGCGCGAAACCGTGGAAACGGAAACGTTTAGTTTCGCGGCGATCTCCTTGATCGTGGCAGGTTTCTTATCCATGCATCCCGAAAGGTACAAATTAAAAAAGAGCAGGACTCTGTCGGCGGGGTTCCTTACCTTGTTGTCATGATGCGTCATGATGACCGGAAACGGATCGCCTGGATCCTGCTGCTGGCCTCCCTGCTGTTTTTTGTGATGGGATTTATTTTCCCTTTGCTGCAAACCGGGTATGGCATTGGTCCGCTGGTACTGAAGAGCGATTACATCTACCTCTTCACTTCATTTCAGTTTTTTTTCGACAAGGGCGAGCCGTTTATCGGGCTGCTGCTGCTGTTCTTTACCATCCTTTTCCCCGCCGCTAAGTATATATTTCTCATTATCACTTTGTCGGGACGTCGTTTCACGCGTCATGCCTACCTCAATACGGCCATGGAGGTTATCAACAAATGGGCCATGCTCGACGTATTTGTGGTGGCCGTGTTGATCCTGAATATGAAATTTGATTCGCAGATCATTGTTTCCAAACTGGAGCACGGCACCACCCTGTTCGCGGTTTCCGTGGTACTGATGATGATCTGCTCGCTGGTAACAGGCCGGCTCCTGCATGAGCAGGATCAGCCAAAATAGTTTTGGCCTCCATTTTATTGTTTTGTAATTTTCATAAGAAATTATTCACCATGAGTACAGTAGCCGCCGTGCTGGCCCGGAAAAAAATGGCTCCCGTGAGCGTGTCGCCGGAAACGACCGTCAACGAAGCCTTGCGGATCATGGCTGAAAAAAACATCGGATCGGTCATGGTTATGCAGGGCGAGATCTACCAGGGAATCGTTACAGAAAGGGATTATTCCCGTAAAGTGGTGCTGAAAGGCAAGAGTTCAACCGACACGAAAGTGTCAGAGATCATGTCCACCGATCTGCCTTCCGTAAAACCCTCCGACAGCATCGAACACTGTATGGAACTTATGACCAACCTGAATATCCGCTATATGCCTGTTTTTGAAAACAACCAGCTCTCCGGTATCATTTCGATGAGTGATGTGGTGAAAGAAACGATCCTGGCGCAGAAAGAAACCATCAACCAGTTAAAGAGCTATATCAGCAGCTGACTTACACGCTCATTAAATACCAGCGAAGCCCCGTAAGGCTTCGCTTCTTTATTTTTCCCCGGTTGTTTTTTCCATTACCACGACGAGATCCTTAAGATCGACCTGCATGGGGAGAAGCCCGATCTTAACCACGGCCCTTTTACCTCTCAGTTCGGTCACCTCTCCCACCTGGTGGTTTTTTTTCATCATCACGCGGTCGCCCACTTTGATCTCACCTCCCACTTCCGAAAATTTCGACTCGATCTTTTTCTGCATCCGGCTTACCGCTTTCTGCTCACTCTTCTTTGAGAGCAAGGCATCGATCTGTTTGATCACTTTTTGCTTATTGTCTTCTTTCTTCCAATCGCTCACAAGTTGTTTGAGTTTCCGCTCCATATCCTTCAGGTAGGCGATCCTTTCTTCCGCAATCCGGTTCTGTTCCTTCCTGAGTTCCATCTGCTGCCGGTGCTGCTCCCTGTCCAGCGTTTGCTGCATCTCTTTTTTCAGTTCTTCATTTTCCTTCAGCAATTGCCGCAGCTCTTTTTCCTTTTTCCGGATTTCCTGCAGATCCTGCTCGGTGCGGTTGAGTAGCTTGTCGAGCCGGAACTGGTCCTCGTCCACCAGCTGACGGGCCCGGTTGATCAGCGTCTTATCCATCCCGATCCGTTCGGCAATTGAAAAAGTGTATGAACTGCCCGGCTGACCGATCAGCAACCGGTACAATGGCTGCAGCTTTTTTTCATCGAAGGCCATGGCGCCGTTGAGTATACCGGGCGTTTTTCCGGCCATAATTTTCAGGTTAAGGTAGTGGGTGGTGACGATCCCGATCGCGTGCCTTTTCGCCAGTTCCTGCAGGATCACTTCGGCGAAAGCGCCGCCAAGGTTGGGATCACTTCCGCTTCCCAGTTCATCAATGAAAAAAAGCGTGCGGCCATTGGCTTCTTCCATGAACTGCTTCATGTGCAGCAAATGGCTGCTGTAAGTGCTCAGTTCAAATTCGATGCTTTGCGTATCGCCGATGTGGATCATCAGCTGTTTGAACATACCAAACTGCGAGGAGGGGTGAACGGGTACGAGCAGTCCGCTTTGCACCATCATTTGCAGTAAACCCACTGTTTTCATCGTCACCGTTTTTCCGCCGGCATTCGGACCGCTGATGACCAGGATCCGGTTGCCGGAGTCCAGGGTAATGGAGACAGGGATGGTCGTTTTTCCCGCGCGACGGTTATACAGGTACAACAGGGGGTGGTAGGCATTCACCAGTTGTATACCCGCCTGGGCAACAACGGTTGGATATTCCGCATTCAGTTCCATCGCCAGCTTCGCCTTGGCCCGGATAAAGTCATACTCGCCCGTTACCCT
>CAYRHU010000089.1:0-9088 GCA_964424155.1 uncultured Chitinophaga sp. | reverse complement strand
GTTCCATCGCCAGCTTCGCCTTGGCCCGGATAAAGTCATACTCGCCCGTTACCCTGTACCAGTCGTGTAGCAGGGAGGCATATACTGAAATCCTTGCAGTAAGTTCTTTTAAAATCCGGTACAGCTCTTTTTTCTCCGCGTTTTCCAGCTCAAATAGGGTATTGTTCAGGCCGATGGTTTCCTCGGGTTCCACGAAAGCCGTTTTCCGGCTGTCGCTTTCCCCGTGCAGGATCCCCTTTACAGTTCTTTTTTGTTCGGCGATTACGGCCAGCACCCGGCGCCCGTTCATAAAGCTTTCTTCTATTTCTGCGAGATAGCCCTGCTTATTCAGTTTCGCGACGATCCGGTCAAACATTCTTCGCAGTTCATTCCTTTTCCGGTAAAGATTCATGCGGATATCGCGCAGTTCATCAGAGGCATTATCCATTACCTGCCCGTTCTCATCCAGCACCTCGCCGATGAGCAACGCCACCGCTTTTTCATAATGGGTATGCGCGATCACTTTTGCCATTCCGGGATAGGCTTCTTTTCTCTCGGCATCGAACCACCGGAAGATCTTCTTTATATGTAAGGCCAGGAGCCGGATCTGCTGCAATTCATCGGCCGATAAAACAGCCCCGGGAACCGGGAGCAGTTTCAGTTCCCGGGAAAGGCTCTGCACAAAATCGCCGGGAAAATAAATGGCATGGGCCAGCAATTGCCGGTAATCATGACTTTGCCGCAATTCGGTTTCCACGAAATCAAGACGGGTATGAATGCGCAGGTCCTGCGCCCTGTTTCGTGCGTATTCGGTCTGGCAGAAATTGCCAAGCAGTTCCTTTATTTTATCGAACTCAAGTTGTACGGGGGCCGATTCCGGGAAAAGTCTCATATTGTATGGGGACCACGAATGGTAACAGGAGCTCAAAGTTAGCCGGATTCGGGAAGCGGAATCCGGTTAAAGTTTGCCATTTACCCGGGACCCTTTTTTCAAACTTTCCGCGGGTCCGGATGTTAATGATTTCTGAAAGGATGTGTAATACCGCGCCGGAAAAATCCGACGGCCCGGGAGAAACGTAAATTGCAGGTCCGGATAAATGGATAATCTAATATGAGACTTATTTTCACTTCCGCCATGGCCGGTTTGACCGCCCTGTTTTCATGCGCACAGCCATCCGGATCTTCGGATGACCAAAATGCCACAACAACAACAATTATGAGCCCGGTAAAAACAAATTCTGCCCCACCCGCTTCAACCGACACAGCTACGTTTGCTAATGGCTGTTTCTGGTGTACCGAAGCCATTTTTGAGCAACTGGACGGTGTACACAGCGCCGTTTCGGGATACACGGGCGGACATGTGGAGAACCCGACCTATAAGGAAGTGTGCACCGGCGAGACGGGTCATGCCGAATGCCTGCAGATCGTTTATGATCCATCGAAGATCAGTTTTGATGAATTGCTGGAAGTGTTCTGGCAAACGCATGATCCCACCACCCTGAACCGCCAGGGCGCCGATGTGGGCACCCAATACCGGAGCGGTATTTTTTACCATACCGCTGAGCAAAAGGAAAAAGCAGAGCGATACAAAGCCGAACTGGATAAGAGCGGCGCTTTTGACCGCCCGATCGTGACCGAGATCACCCCGTTCAGCAAATTCTACCCGGCCGAGGATTACCACCAGCAATATTTTGAAAACAATGAGAATTCCAATCCGTACTGCAAGATCGTCATCCGCCCCAAGCTGGATAAATTCCAGAAAGTGTTCAAGGAAAAATTGAAAAAAAATAATTGATCCGTTCCTTTACTTTGAGCGGGAGATACTGACACGTCGCAGTTCCAGCAGGTTGAGCGCATTGGGATGGAAACCATTCACTCCCGGTTGTACCAGGTGCACCACTTTATCATACCAGAGCGGCACCACGGGGGCGTCGGCCATCATCAGCCGGTCCGCTTCCTGGTAGAGCCGGTAACGGATGCTGTCATTATTCTCCGCGATGGCTTTCTCAAATACCGCGTCGAACTGCGGATTTTTATAGCGGGTATAATTGGGAGGCGCCGGGTTCCCGGAATAGAATACCGATAAATAATTTTCCGCGTCGGGGTAATCGGCGATCCAGCTGCCCCGGAAGAAGGCGGCCGTGGAGGAAGCGGTCATAGTCAGTAAAAGTGATTTCTGGATCACTTCCACCTGTACGGGTATGCCCGACTCTCCCAATTGTTTGGCAATGAAATTGGCCATATCCGCATAGATGGCCACCGTCAGTAATTTGATCACCGGCAATCCCCTGCCACCGGGAAAACCTGCTTCTTCCAGCAATTTTTTTGTCATGGACGGATCATAATGGTATCCTTTTACCACCGACGTGTCGAACGAGGGAAGTCCCATGGGAACAAAACCCGATTCGGCCGGGGTGCCCAAAGAATTACGGAGATAAAGGATCATCTTCCTCCGGTCAAACCCGTAATTGATCGCCTGCCTGATCTTTTTAATCCGCATGGGGGAATTTCGTACGAGTGCGCTGCCGGAATCAACCAGGATCCCCAGGTATTCGATATTCAGGTAAGGGTGCGTGTTCAGCACGATCCTCCCCTCCCATTCTTTCCGGAGTGTGCCTTGTTTTGTCAGCACCTCATCCTTGAACGAGGCTTCAATATCATTTATGAATTCGAGTTGCTTTTGCCGGAACAGGAGAAACTCGGTTGCCTTGCTGTCAAAAAAGGAAACGTGAATGCCATCGAGATAAGGGAGCCTGTTTCCCGCACTGTCGGTTTCAAAATACCGGGGATTTTTTTTCAGCACCAGGGCCTGTCCCTCTTCCCAGGCCATGAACCGGAAAGGGCCGGTGCCTACCGGGTGCCGCCGGAATCCGGAACCATATTTTTCCACCGCTTCCCGGGGCACCACCGAGCAGTATTGCATGGACAGTATGCCCAGGATCGGGTTATACGGACGTAAGAGTTTTAAGCGGAAAGTGGAATCGTTAATCGCCTTAAAAGGCTGAAGGGTATCCACCTTGCCATTGAAAATCCAGGCGCCCGGGCTGGCCACTTTTTTATCCAGGATCCGGTACAGGCTGTATTCCACATCGCCGGCCGTCATCTTCCGCCCCCGGCCTCCCGGGAAGGCGGGGTCATCATGAAAATAAACATCGGTGCGAAGATGAAAAATGAATGTTGACCGGTCACCCGAAATTTCCCAGCTCCTGGCCAGTGAAGGCACCATGTGCAGGCTGTCGTCGATCTCCACCAGCGTATTGAACAACTGGTGCGCGGGCCACATGACCGCCTGGCTTTTGGAAAAGGCCGGGTCAAGCGAACTGATGCCGCTGAATTCGTTATAATGAAAGATATTCGCCTCCCGGCTTTTCTTGCTGTAACAGGATGGGAGCAATGCAACCAACACCGTTATACCGGTCATCATAATCCGGCTGATTTTATCAGTCAACTGGTTCATCGGGCCTTAAATTTACAGTATCAAAATTTAGCGGTTTGAAATACATTCATGGCCTTTTAATTACTTCGTACGCGCTGCTCCTGGCGGCCGTTTTTTTATTACCCAAAAATTCCTGCGGTCAGCCCCCGAACCGTCGCGAAAAATTCACGCAGCAGGACAGTTTGCGCGGAACCATCACACCCGAAAGGGCCTGGTGGAACGTGGTGCACTATAATATACAGGTAGCGCCCGATTACACAACCAAAACACTGAAGGGGTGGAACCAGATCGGCTTTGATGTGAATACGGATGGCCCTTATAAGAAAATGCAGATCGACCTGCAGGAGCCCATGGAGATCGACAGCATTGTCTTTAATAAAAAAAGAATACTTGATTACAAAAGAAACGGGAACGTCTATCTGATCGATTTCGGCAGTTTCCCATTCGTTTCGGCAAAGAAAGCGCTGGGAAAAGGACATCCTGTAACCCTTTACAGTATTACGGTATATTTTCATGGAAAACCGCGCGAAGCCAAAAGACCACCCTGGGACGGGGGCTGGGTATGGGCGAAGGACGCGCTGGGGCGCCCCTGGATGACGGTGGCCTGCCAGGGATTAGGCGCGAGCGTCTGGTATCCCTGCAAGGATCACCAGAGCGATGAACCGGAGCAGGGGGCCCTGATACAGGTGAAAGTGCCCGATACGCTGGTGGCCGTTGCCAACGGCCGGTTTTATTCAAAGGACGACCAGCTCGATGGTACGGTTCTTTACACCTGGCAGGTGAAAAATCCCATCAATAATTACAATATTGTTCCCTATATCGGGAAGTATGTTCACTTCAGCGATACTTACATCGGGGAAACCGAGAAGAACCTCAGCCTTGATTACTGGGTGATGGATTATAACCTCGAAAAAGCGAAAAAACAATTCGGCCGTGACGTCAAACCCATGCTGAAAGCTTTTGAATACTGGTTTGGCCCCTACCCTTTTTACGAGGATGGATTCAAACTGGTGGAAAGTTCCCATCTCGGTATGGAGCACCAGAGCGGGATCGCCTATGGTAACCACTACCAGGACGGTTACCGCGGCAGGGACCTGTCCGGCAGCGGGTGGGGCATGAAATGGGATTATATCATCGTGCATGAGACCGGGCATGAATGGTTCGGGAACAATATCACCACCAATGATGTGGCCGACATGTGGGTGCATGAAGGATTTACCATGTATTCCGAACCGCTGTTCATTGAATATCACTGGGGCAAACAGGCGGCGGATGAATACGTGCTGGGTATCCGGAGAAATATCGCCAATGACCGCCCGCTGATCGGGCCCTATGGGGTGAATAAGGAGGGCAGCGGCGATATGTATAACAAAGGAGCAAACCTGTTACATACGATCCGCCAGCTGATCGGCGATGATTCACTTTTCCGGTCCATTCTCCGCGGACTGAATAAGGATTTCTATCACCGTACCGTCAACAGCAGGGATGTGGAGGATTATTTTTCTTCCCGTTCGGGCAAGGATCTTTCAAAAGTATTTGATCAGTACCTCCGCACCGCCATGATCCCGCGGCTCGAATACAAGATAATGGGTGACCGGCTTCATTACCGCTGGGCGAACTGCATTGCGGGTTTTGATATGCCTGTACGCCTCGAAGGCAGCGGGGACTGGCTCCATCCCACCCCCGAATGGAACAACACCTCCATCACCGCCGATCTGCAGGAAAAAGGGTTGCTGATTGACCGGAGGTTTTACGTTACCGTCAGGAAAGTGGAATAGAGATCAGCTGCTGGCTGTGAGCTATGAGCTGTGAGCTATGAGCTGTGAGCTATGAGCTACGAGCTATGAGCTACGAGCTATGAGCTACGAGCAAAAAGCAGTGAATATTACATAATAGGGTTCTTACTGTGGACTGTGGACTGTCAACCCGCCTTCGCTAATACACTACTGCTGATTTTTAAGTCCTCTTTTGCTACGGCGGGCAAGCTGTGGACTGGCGACTGTTAGCTATCTTTATCCCCTATGAGCAGCATCCGCCGGCAGAGCATCATTTCATCCGTGGTCATTTATATAGGTTTTGCCGTTGGTCTGCTGAATATCTATCTTTTTACCAAGCAGGGGCTTTTCCTGGATCCGCAGTTTGGCCTGTACAACGCCTTTATCGCCATAGCCATGATGATGATGGCTATCGCCAACATGGCCATGCCTTCCTATATCTACAAATTCTATCCCTATTACCATGATCATTTACCGGTAAAGAAGAACGACCAGCTAACGATCGCGCTGGTCACCGGTGTCATTGGTTTTATCCTCGTAATTATTGCAGGGGTTGTCTTCAAGGGGCTGGTGGTACGCAAATACATCACCAATGCACCGGAGATCATTACGCATTATAACTGGATATTCCTGCTGGGTTTCGGTTTACTGGTATATACGATCCTGGAGGCCTATGCCTGGCAGCTTCACCGATCCGTGCTCACAAATTTCCTGCGGGAAGTGTTGTGGCGCCTGTTCACCACCACGCTGATCGTACTGTTCGCGCTGGGGGTGATCCGCGAATTCGACACTTTTATCCGGCTTTTCTCTTTCAGTTATCCCTTTATCGCGGCGGTGCTGCTTGTATACCTGATCGTCAACAAAAAGATCCATTTCACTTTTCGGATCAGCAAGGTTACCCGGCGATTATCCCGGAGCATCCTGCGTCTTTGTTTCTTTGTCTATACGGGTTCGCTGATCCTGACCCTCTCGCTGGTGTTCGATTCACTGGTCATCAGTTCCGTACTGGATGACGCGCTCACCAAACTGGCGGTTTATTCCGTTGCACAAAACATTGCTTCGATGATCCAGGTACCGCAGCGGGGCATCATCGCGGCATCCATCGCCCACCTGTCCAAAGCCTGGAAGGATAAAAATATGGGGCTGATCCAAAAAATCTACCAGCGGTCTTCGATCAACCAATTGCTGTTCGCCTGCGGGCTTTTTTCCCTGATCGTACTTAGTTTTTCCGACGCGGTGATCACCTTTCAATTAAAAGGCACTTACCTGGATGCCTACTACGTGGTCATCCTGCTGGGGTTGTCCAAGATCGTGGATATGGGTACGGGATTGAATGCGCAGATCATCGCCACTTCCACCTGGTGGCGTTTCGAAATGATCAGCGGGGTGATCCTGCTGCTGATCATGCTCCCGCTCAGTTATTTACTCACGAAAGAGATGGACATCATCGGCGCCGGGCTGGCGCACCTGGTTTCGATCACTGTCTATAACATGATCCGCATCTTGTTTCTCTGGAGAAAATTCCGTTTTACTCCATTCACGGTCCAGACATTGTATACTTTGTTGCTGGCCGGCGCCTCCTGGGCCATTTGTCATTATGCCTTTGCCGGCATCCACGGATGGGGCGGGATGTTTCTACGCAGCATCGCATTCATAGCGATATATGGCGGCGGGGCCATCTACCTTAAATTATCCCCCGACATTCAGCCGGTGCTTCAATCATTCCGAAAAAGACTGGGAGTGTAAAGGAAATTCAGTTGGCGGCAATGATCTGTTTGTCATCGATCCGGCCGGCACCCACAAAACGCTTCAGGTAATAGGAATCAAAAAGACTGTTGACCATTACGCCCTTTGAAACGGAGGCGTGGATGAAGCGGTTATTGCCGAGGTAAATGCCGACATGCGAAACACCCCGGCCGGTTGTGTTGAAAAAAACGAGGTCGCCCTCCTGTAATTCGGTCGTGGATATTTTCCGGCTGATCCGGTATTGTTCGCGTGAAACCCGGGGCAGTGTAAGGCCATATACCGCGGTATACACGGCCACGGTAAACCCGGAACAATCCACACCGCTACGGGTATTGCCTGCCCTGCGGTAACGAACGCCGTACCATTCATCCACGTTTTCGAGGAGCGGTTTGCTGGGAAGGGATTCCACTTCAGTATCCAGCAAAAGAGAATATTTGAACTGCACCGGTGAAGCCATTTCCACATCGGCGGTGCGGGCAGCCAGTATCTTCGACAATTCAGTAGCCTCTTCTTTCGCTGCCGACCGGGCTACCACATTCGAGCCGCCTGCTCCGGTTGGGGTGATCTCAGGCTCCGGTCTTACAATTGTCTTGTCATCAACGACAGGAGCAGTCATTGCAATATCTTCGATGAATTTTGTTTTGATTTCAGGTACCGCGGCGGAACTAACCGGCCTGTTGCTGGTAAAATTCAAAGGCTTGAAAGTGGAACAGCTGCTGAGAAACAACACGAGACCTGCAGCTGATAAAATTTGCTTAACCATTACGTCTTTCTTTTTAGGATGATTTCATGGGGCTCTCGAACCCTGCCGCCGGATGACCAGCAACAATCATGCAAAACAGCGGTTTTGGGAATCCCGGGGGATGCGTGCAAAAATAGTGTTATGAGATTAAAAAAAGCCCGTTTTAAAACACGAAATTCACGTAGTAAAATAGCTACGGGATTAACAGCCTGTAACTAAGTGATTTATAGTTGCTAACAGGCTGTGTATATCCGGTAAAAAGCGAGCCTGTTCCAATTCGATAAATTGGCTATTATTGACAGATGTTATTTTGCATGCAAGCCCTTCTCAAGTACACCGCCATCCTTTCATTGACCGCTGCCTGTCAGCATTCGGGTGGGACCGGTCCGGGATCGCAGGATACCGTGCAGTTGATCGTAAAAAAAGATACGGTCGTTTTGCCGCCGGCGCCCAAACCTTACAGTAAACTCGAATACCAGAAAAAAGAGATTGTCTCCGCTGCGCCGGGTACAAAATCCGTTTTGTTTAATTCCGCAGGCAACCGGCTTTACGCGATGAATCTCGAAGGCATGAGTGTATACGAGTTCGACCAGTCCACGCGCAGAATCACAAAGGAATTTAAATTCCATCCCACACGCGGTACCGGCTGGGATTATAACAGAAGCCGCCCCATCGCATCTTACCAGGAAAAACCCGTGGAGGCCTGTTTGAGTCATGATGACCGGATACTCTGGGTATCCCTGCACAACGCGGAAGGCATCGTGCCCATCTGGGTGAATGATTTTTCAAGGAACAAAGGTTCGACCGATCCGGCGCAAAAAACCAAACCCGTCACCGTGCTGTATCCGGGCACTGCCAAGAAAGATTCATTCCGGGTACCCCTGATCCTGACCGGTAAAACACCTAAAGTGATCGCCCGCACGGCCGACAGCCGTTACCTGCTGGTGAGTAACTGGCACTCGCGCAACACCAGTGTGCTGGAGTTGGATGAGGATGTATATCCGTACGGGAAAGTGATCAGTACGATCCCGGTATCCGCCATACCCCGGGGTGTGGCGGTGGATGACAAGAACAAAAAATCCTATATCGCCATCATGGGCGGGGCGAGCCTGGTGGTCGTGGATAATGAAACCTGGACAACCGACAGCATCCTGAATGTTTGGAGCAGTCCGCGGCACGTGGTGCTGGATAAGAACGGGCATCTTTTTGTTTCCTACAACAGTCTCGGTACGATCGCCTGTCTCGATGCGGCCAGCGGGAAAACCCTCTTCACAGCCAAAACACATGCGCAACCCCGAACCATCGTGCTGTCCAAAAACCATCAATTCATTTTCGTGACCTGTTACAGCAGCGATATGGTGGATGTTTATAAAATCAATGCCGACAACTTTGAGAAAGTGGCATCTTTGC
>CAYRHU010000088.1:0-12976 GCA_964424155.1 uncultured Chitinophaga sp. | reverse complement strand
TTAAAGATGTTCCTTACCCGTATCGGCGCCAATGCCAAGGCCATCATCACCGGTGATATGACCCAGGTGGACCTGCCGCGCAACCAGCGCAGTGGGCTCTCCACCGCTGTCCGGATCTTAAAAAATATCGACGGCATCGCACATATCGAACTGGATGAGGAAGACGTGGTGCGTCACCGCCTCGTGAAACATATTCTCCGCGCCTATAACAAGGAATACGAAAAAGAGAATCCCCGCCCCGAGGACCGTTCCGCACTCCCCATCAGCAAGAAGGATAAACCGGAACCATAAGGCTGGGCCAATTTTATTATTTTGCAGGAATGAAGAGGTATCACCGCCTGTTTTCATTCCTGCTTTTTATTGCCAGCTCCTGCGGCGTTAAAAAAAATCCGGCCGGCCCTGTCGATCCTGCCACAGAAGCGGCCAACCGGGATCGCATCCGAAACCTGGGAGCCGTACTTCAAACCGGCGACCTGGTATTCCGTAACGGTAACGACGAAGTAAGCCGGGCCGCGCGCAGTTTTAACCGGAAAGACACTTCTTACTCACATTGCGGTCTTGTAATGGTGGAGAATGATACCGCATTTGTGTACCATGCCCTCGGCGGCATCTATAATCCTTCGCAGAAATTGCTGCGGGAACCGCTGGAAAGGTTCTGCAATCCTGCGGAAAACAACGCGGTGGCCGCCTATCGATACCCCCTCAGCGCTTCCCAGCTTGACATACTTAAGACCACGGTCAGGAAATACTATCAGGCAGGATTAAAATTCGACCTGTACTTCAATTTCCTGAGCGACGACCGGATGTATTGCGCGGAATTCGTTTTTAAATCCCTCAACAAGGCATTGAACCAGGCACTCACACCCTATGTGCGCATGGACACCATTCCCTTCGGGGTTACCACCGACGACCTGTTCCTGCACCCTGTTGCCCGGTTGCTCAGAAAAGAAAGTTTTATAAATTAAATCAGGATTCAAACACTATTTTTACCCCCTAAACATTAATTATGAAAAAACTGCTTACCGCTTCGCTATTTACATTTTTAACCGCTGTTCTGTTCATGGCCTGCAAAGGGAAAGACAAGGCCGCCGGCGGGGATCCCAAAACGGTATTGGTGGCCTTCTTTGACCGGATGGCCCAAAAAGACATCGACGGCGCCGCCAAACTCTGTACCAAGGACAGCAAGTCCACTCTCGACATGATGAAAAAAGCCTTTGACGCCGCGGAAAGCATGGAGAAGGCCGGCGCGAAAATGAAAGAAGACGACGGCACGGATGATTTCAAGAATATGGAATTCGGCGACACGAAGATCGATGGCGATAAGGCCTCCGTTTCGGTAACCAATAAAAAGAAAAACGAGACCTTCGATTTCCCCCTGAAAAAAGAGGGTGGGGACTGGAAAGTGGATTTTTCCATGGGTACCCTCATGAAGATGGGCATGGACGCCAATAAGAATAAAGGGGATGACTTTTTCAAGGATGATAACGATTCCGACACAACCGGCCTGAAAAACTTTGAAGACCTCTTCAACAGTGACTCGTTGAAAAAACAAATGGACACCCTTAAAGAACACATGGAGAAAGCGGGTGAAATGATCGACAAGCTCAAAGAGAATAATTAAGCTGAATAATATCTTTCAAAACCCCTCGGTGAGGGGTTTTTTTTATGGCGCGCCTCAAAGTTTTGTACTTTGCAGGTATGAAAATGAGCTTATCCGCGGTCACCGGATCCCTTTTTCTTGCGGTCATATTCGCATCCTGCACCGGGACAGGGAAAGAAGCCCCCCCTTCTGAGAATAATATTGATGCCGCCCGCAATTTTATCCGGGCTGCGCTCGACGGGAAATTCGATAAAGCCCGGAACTATATGCTTCCCGATTCCGTAAACATCAATTACATGGATGTGGCCGAACGCTCTTACCAGCGTGCGGACCAATCGGTGAAAGACGGGTACCGCGCCTCCTCCATCAAGATCCACGAAGTGCAGGAACCGCTGAAGGATTCGGTTACCCTGGTAGTTTATTCCAATTCCTTTCGCAACGACCCGGATACGTTACGGGTACTTCGGGTAAACGGACAGTGGCTGGTGGATCTGAAATATTTGTACGAACACGATACGGATACCCTGTATAAAAAAAATTCCCAAAAAGACACTCTTCCATGATCAAGCATGTTTTACTGGTAGGACTGGGCGGGGGTATCGGCAGCATGGCGAGATACCTCTGCCAGCGCTGGTTCTCCCTTCATTATCCGCATACTTTTCCCTGGGGTACTTTCTCGGTGAACATGCTGGGTTGCTTCCTGATCGGGCTTTTATGGGGTGTTCATTACCGTTCGTTTGATTCCAATGAATCCTGGAAACTGTTCCTGATGGCGGGCGTATGCGGGGGATTCACCACGTTTTCCGCCTTTACGCTGGAAAGCATCGGGCTGGTAAAAGAGAACAAGCCCTTCCTTTTCCTGGCCTACGTGGCCAGCAGCGTGATCCTCGGATTGGCAGCTACCCTTATCGGAATGAGATTAACCCGTTAGACAATGACAAAAACGACCCTTCCATGATAACCGTACACCATCCCTGGCACGGCACCCATTACGGCGATTACGCACCGGAGAAGGTAACGGCGCTCATCGAGATCCCGCAGGGCTCAAGGTCGAAATACGAAGTGGATAAGGATACCGGGTTGCTAAAACTCGACCGGGTGATCTATTCCTCTTTCCAGTACCCGGTCAATTACGGTTTCATTCCACAAACCCTTGGCCAGGACGGCGACCCGCTCGATATCCTCGTGCTCTGTTCGCAACCCATCCAGTCGCTCTGCCTCGTGGACGCTAAAGTGATCGGCAACATGCAGATGATCGACCAGGGACAGATGGACGACAAGATCATCGCGGTGGCGGCCAACGATCCTTCCGTTAATCACTACAGCCGCATGGAAGACCTCCCGCAACACTTCCTGCTCGAACTGAAGAATTTCTTTGAACAGTACAAAGTGCTGGAAAATAAAAAAGTGGCGATTGATAATTTCCAGGACCAGTTCATCGCCTGCCGGATCATAACGGAGGCGATCAACCGGTACAAAGAGGAATACAGGAAATAAATGAATAACCTGCAACCAAAAAATATGGAAGTACAACTGATTTGGACAGCCCTGCTGATCGGGCTGGGAGCCGGTGTGCTCAGCGGACTCGTCGGTGTCGGCGGCGGCATCGTCATGGTTCCTGCCCTGGTGTTCTTCATGAAATACACCCAGCACCAGGCCCAGGGCACATCGCTGGCTGTGCTCACACTGCCGGTGGTCATCCTCGCCTCTCTTTACTACTACCACCAGTGCCAGAAAATGGGTACCCCCATTGATCTCCGGATCGTGGGTCTGCTGGCGGCCGGGTTTATAGGCGGTGCATTGCTGGGAAGCAAACTGGCGATCGCACTCGACCAGGAGGTCATGAAAAAGATCTTCGCGGTGATCCTGTTTTATTCAGCCATCAAATTGCTGAGCTGGGACGCTGCGGTTGTGAGATGGGTGAGGGGGATTTTTTGAACGATTCGGAGACAGCCTTGCAGTCGGCAGTCCTCAGTCGACAGTCGACAGCCGGCATCATTTCAGTAGGCCATGGGCAATGAGTAAAGACATTGTGAGAATATCACGCCCCAAACCATAAACCATAAACCACAAACCATAAACTATACTCCTTCTCTCAACACTCTTCGCACCGCCCGTAGTTTCAACGTACGCTTTCCGGTTTCCGAATTGATGATCCCCTTTCGGGTCAGCCGGTCGATCCGCACCTTGCCCGAAGCGTGAATGATCCGTTCACCGGGTAACACGATCCCCACATGCACGATCTCCTCTCCCCTGTCGAAAAAGGCCAGGTCGCCGGGTTGCGTATCGGCGAATTCCATTACCGCTTTCCCCTCCTGCGCCTGCTGCCAGGCATCGCGGGGCAGATCGATACCGGCCTGCTTGTATACCACCTGCACAAAACCGCTGCAATCCACTCCCAGCATAGTTCGCCCGCCCCATAAATAGGGCGCGTTCAGCCAGGGAAGAGACAGTCTTTCGATCATCGTTGCATCCGGTTTTTGATCATCGCGCCGGAGAAAATTTCCGGTCAGTTCATAGCGTGCTCCGGCCAGTTGGACCCCTCCGTTTTCAAAATCGGGAAGCGTGGATCCTACAGGGATCATCATGCGCTTTTCGCCCAGGGATAACAGGTTCAGCGGATCCGACGCCACGAAAACGCTGTGTCGTACGGCAGATTCCTCATCGGTTTCTTCCAGCAGGTTGCGGGTGAGCCACCCTTCGTACCCGTCGTGCAGGCTTTTTACTTTCACCCAGAGATCTCCCTTTTCTTTCAGCACCCGGACGGTTTCCCCGAAAAGCAACTGGTTCACCATCTCTTTCCGGTGACCCGGTTTTCTCCGTACCGGCGCGGCCGGAACTGAAACCATAGCATATTCCATTGTGCAATTTTTTCCGAAAATATAACAGGAAGCCCGTAATTAAAATTTTGTGCATTTTACCGGGTTTGGCATCTCCCCAGTTACAATTATGTAATTTTCGCCCGTGAAGGCAGACCCTTACCTGCATATGAGCGACCAGGAGCTTCTCGGGAAGTTCTACGCGGACCATGACAACAAATGGCTGGGTTCGCTGCTCAGCCGCTATACCCTTTTGCTGCTGGGTGTTTGCATGAAATACCTCAAAAACGAAGAGGAAGCGAAAGACAGCGTGCAGCAGGTATTCCTGAAAGTGATACAGGAACTGCACAAATACCGGGTGGAGTATTTCAAATCCTGGTTGTATATGGTGACGAAAAACCATTGCCTGATGCAGCTCCGGGAAAAACAGGGAAAGATCACGGTGGAAATAACTGATCGGCTCGAAAGCAAACAGGAAACCGAAAGCAGTCTGGACGAGATCTGGCTGAATGACCGGAAGCTGGAAATCATGGAAGCCTCCTTACAGGAACTCAACCCGGAGCAGCAGCAATGCGTAACTTTGTTTTACCTGCAGAAGAAGAGTTACCAGGAAGTGAGCGAGGCCACGGGTTACAGCCTGCTGCAGGTGAAAAGTTATATCCAGAACGGCAAGCGGAACCTGAGGCTGATCATCGAAAAAAAATTACAGGCACAAAATAACCGAACCTGACATGCCGGGCAACCTGAAAGACATATTATCCGGGCTTTCACCCGATATCGACCAGGAAACGCTGCTGCGCTATCTCCAGGGTAAGCTGTCGGAACCCGAGAAGCATGAAGTGGAAAAACAATTAATGAAGGATGAATTCAACGCCGATGCCGCCGAAGGGCTGGAGCAGTTCAAAGACAAGGAACAACTGCAGTACATGGTGGAGATGCTGAACCGGGATTTGAAAAAGCGGACGGAGAAGAAAAAGAAACGCAGGGACCGAATGCGACTGAAAGACCAGCCCTGGATCTATATTTCCATACTCATTCTCCTGTTGCTGATCGTGCTTTCCTATATCGTGATCCGCAGGCTGATGAACGGATGATCAGTATTTTATCTTCCCCTCCCACTGATCCCAGTCCTCAAATAATTTTTTGGCCTCCGGGTGGGGGCAATGAATAAAGGGGATCTTTCTTTTTTCGAGCGGCGCATTGATCTCATCGTAGATAAATGCGTCATCAAACTCGATAGCCGCCGCCTGTTCGCGTGTATTCGCATAGATCACCCGGCGGGGACGGGCCCAGTAAATGGCGCCCAGGCACATCGGGCAGGGTTCGCAATTGGTATAGATCTCGCAGTCACTGAGCTGGTAGGTTCCCAGTTTTTCACAGGCCATCCGGATCGCCACCACTTCGGCATGGGCGGTGGGATCATTGGTGGAAGTGACCTTATTGTTGCCCTCTCCCACGATCTCATCACCCCTTACAATGATACAACCAAAGGGCCCGCCCTGCCCTCCCTTCATGCCCTCACGGGCCAGTTCAATGGCTCTTTCCAGGTATTTTATCTCCCTGTCTGTAATGGCTTCCATGTTCCCTTTTTTGGTATTTAAGGTCAAAATTGTGGATTAAACCCCGATTTTCAACAGGTTTTACACCAAAACCGGGTCCAATATGAAATTAATATTAAATTAATGTGACTTCCCCGTTACCCCAGCAAAACCATTGTAACTTTTCTTCCAATTCCAAACACCAAAACCTATTACGATGAGATGGGAAGCAGTTAAATCCACGCCGGAACATGAAGTGTACCACCTCTTCAACGGGGAGAAGAAAGAACTTACTCTTGTATTCAATCCTTTTTCCAATTCGGTCCGGATCGAATGCGAACGGGAAAAAAGAGTGTTTCAATTAAGACGGGAAGGTTTTCGCCGCAACAGGAAAGTGATTCGCAACGAATACGGGATCAAGATCGGTGAGTTCGGTCAGGAAAACGGCGAATCATTCATCATCGTGAACGAGGAACGGTTTTTCTACAGCACCCGGAATAATCCCCTGGCCGAACTGGTTCTCTACCAGGAATCAAAAGAAAATCCGCTTGTCAGCTGTAAACTGCAGGTAACAAACGGCAACACGGGTGTAAAGTTCAGAAAGGAACAGGAATTGCCGGATGGCTCCCACCCGGGCCTGCTGATGGCCCTGTGCTGGTACATGTTCCTGCCGGTGGCCAAAGAGAATACGGTGGAATACGCACAGTAAGAATTCCCTTTACAAATCTTTCCAGACCTGCCGGGCAAATTGCTCCAGCGAGGGATCCCTGGCGCCCATGAGCAGCAGTACGCAGTCCCCGGTAAAATGAGGACGAACTGCTGCCAGGAATTCATTTCTGTGCTCACAGTAATATGCATTTTTCCCCAGTGCTTTCAGGTCCCTGATCAGGTCATTGGCCGAAATATCCTTAACGGCCGTACCCCCCGCGTAAAAGATCTCGCTCATCCAGATTTCATCACCGGGCCGTAGAGCATGAGCGATTTCCTTTACAAATTCTTCCCGTAAAAATTTGGTGGGCTTATACCCGTGCGGCTGGAACCAGGCAATCACCTTTGACGCGATGGGCTGGCAGGCCATTATGGCCGCGGCACATTTTACGGGGTTATGCGCGTAATCATCGATCAGCCATACGCCGTCCTTTCTTCCGTACACCTGGTGACGACGGTAAATGCCTTCATAATTCTTGAGCGCGGTGGCGCAATCTTCCAGGCTAACGCCCATTCCATGGGCAACGGCCGTAGCGGCAAGCGCATTCTCCATATTGTGTTTCCCTACCACGTTCATTTCAAAATCAATCTCCTGCACTTTAAAATGTATCGTTAGCCCCTCCTGCCTGAAATCCGTGGCCATATAACCGGCATACTTCTCCGGATCTGCGGAAAAATCCTGTTGGGGCTCCTGTGAAAACCGGGCGGTCAGCGTGTGGGCCCGGTTGACGGTGAAGGACCTGCTGTTATTCTTAAACACGCCAAAAAGATCCAACAGCTCGCCGATCTCCTGGTGGTCCTTGTCAATATTCAGCAACAGGCCGATCTCTGGTTTGTATTGTACAATCGAGCCGTCACTCTCATCCGCCTCGATCACCAACCATTCACCCGACCCCACTTTTGCGTTTCCAATCTTTCCTTTTTTGATCAGACTCACCAAACCTGCGCCGCTGATGATGCTGGGTTGCAGTCCGCTATATTCGAGGATATCAAAAAGCATGGCGCTGGTGGTGCTTTTTCCGCTGGTGCCGGCCACCGCGATGGTTTTCTTACTTGCGGCGATCAGCGCGAGCAACTCCGACCGTTTCAGTATGGGAATTCCCAGTTGTTTCGCTTTTTGTATCTCCGGCACGGTATCCTCGATAGCCGTAGAAGCCACCACCAGATCGGTATCCCCGGTGATGCCACTGCCGTCCTGTAAAAAACAGGCGATCCCTTCCGCTTCCAGCTTTTCCTTTGTTTCATTATATGATCCCGGAGCAAAAAAGCGGTCGCTCCCGGAAACATTTTTCCCGATGCCCTTCAGGTATTGGGCAAGGGCGCTCATCCCGCTGCCGGCGATGCCGATGAAAAAGGGATTTTTAAAATCGTTTAAAGAGGTAGTGGACATGCGGGCAAAGATACAGGCTTAAAAACGGGCGCCGGGTGTTCCCTTCACTTTAAAAAATTTATTATATTCATTAAGCCGCCAACCTGTATTATGTCCTTCCACCGGAAAATAATTACAGCAGCACTCATTTGTGCCTGTACCAGCTTTACCGCCTGGTGCCAGCCGGATTATGCCAACCTGTACTATAAACAGCTTACGCCGGACCAGGGTCTCTCCCAACACAACGTTTACAGCGTCTTTACAGACAGCCGGGGTTTTGTCTGGCTGACTGGACTGGACGGGATCAACCGGTTCGACGGCACCCGCTGCCTGACAAACAATGAGATCGCACCGGGATTAAAGGATGTAACGGTTACCACTTCCATCGTGGAAGACGGGAAGGGTGATATCTGGTTCGGATTTGCCAGGGGAATCATCCGGTACAGCTATAAAGAAAATCGATTTGAACCGGTCGTACTTCCGCTGGTCACCACCAACGGTTTGCAAATAGAGAAAGACGCCTATTTTGATATTATCGGGATCAGCGGGGAAGGAAATTTTATTATTTCGTCTTTCCTAAGCCCGAAGAATGGTATCACGCGACAAAACAAGGTGATATTGATCTATGACCCCGGTCAAAAGAGCATGCACGGAATCCCGGTTGGCAAAAAAGGAAATAACCCTTTAACTCATTTCTTTTCCTGGTTAAAAGACAGCTATGGAAAGAGCATCGCTTATGTAGCGGAAAACTATGCCGATAGTCTTTTTATCTATAAAATTACCGGATCGCATAACGCAAAAAACTTAACCGAAACGGTATATACCCGGCGCTGGGAAAACGATATGCACAGGATAGTGTGGATGCAGGATGAAAACACCGCGCTCATTTTCACCGCCGGTCAGATAGAGAGGCTGCACCTGCGATCCGGTCAATCGCAAAGATTTCCAATCCCTAAGGATATAACTTTTATGAATTTCCAGCCCAGGGTATCCAAGGACGTTCATGGCAATCTGTGGATCGGGACCGATTTAGCAGGTTACTATGTTCTCAGCGGAAAAAATCTTGAAGTACTGGCTGAGAGAAAATATAAGCCCAACCAGGCCGGGGGAATCAGTGGAAACGATATTAATCCCGAATGCGACAACCGGGGTAATGTGTGGCTGAAGGTGCGTAACCGGGGTGTGGATTACAGCAACCTTTCGGATTTCCGGTTTACATCCTATTATACCGACCAGTCAAACAAATCTAAAGACAGCAGCAGCTTTATCCGGGATATCGTGGAAAAACCAAATGGAGGTTTTTATACCTCCCCCATCGGATATATCGCCGAATTTGATGAGCGCCTGAATTTTATCAGGACTCTGCCCGGGCTGGATTTTAATTTTTCTTCCCCTGACATGCACCTGGCTAACGAACGTCTATTTATTGGTCTGGAGCTCGGCAGCCCTGTTCACTCGCTTATCATCTATGATTTGAAAAATCATTCATACCGAAAAGTCCGAAATAACTATATGCAGCGAACCGAAGGGAGCTTAGTTTACCAAATGTCCCCGACCAGGGATGGTCACCTGCTCACAAGCACTTATGCCGGGCTCTGGAAATTCAACACCCGAACTGAACAATTTGAAAATATACCCGGTGTTTCGGACTCAACGGAAGGAGTGGTATTCAGCTATGAGGACAGGCTGGGACGGATCTATAAGGGAATTGGTCATAAAGGGTTGAAAGTATATGAAAATACCCGTTCCGGGTACAGGATTTGTTTTTCCATCAGTGAAAATATTACCGTTAAACATTGTTCACCGGTTAATGATTCAATGATCTGGCTGGGCACCACCCGCGGGCTGTACCTGTTCAACACGCTCCGGTTAAAAGTGGAAAAGATATATACCACCGGACAGGGGCTGGCCAATAATGTGGTGTATGCCATCATGCCGGATGAGAAAGACAATCTATGGCTCAGCACCAATAAAGGACTTAGCTATTTCTATGTGCGGGAGGGGCGGTTCAGAAATTTCACCAGGAACGACGGGCTGCAATCAAGCGAGTTCAATACGCATACTGTTGTTAAGACCCGGGATGGCCGCATCATTTTCGGAGGTGTCAACGGGTTGACACTGGTGAACCCCGCCATGCTCCAGAAAAATACAACGATACCGCCGGTTCAGATAACGGCCATCCGAACGGACAGCAGTTACAATCCTTTCGCATTTGATGAGCAGAATACGCTGAGGTTGCCACCGGGCAGCAATTTCGTTGATTTTGAAATTACGGCCCTTGATTTTATCAATCCCTCCGAATGCAGGATCCGGTACCGGCTGAAAGGATACGATGAGGAATGGCGGGAAACCGGCAACCCGGGCGTTATCCGTTATGCCAAACTGCCACCCGGAAGCTACGAGATGGAATATTATTCTTCCAACACGGAAGGCCAGTGGAGCAAAGAGAAAAAACTTTTCATGTTCAGTATTGGCGCGCAATGGTGGCAGACCCGTGCGTTCCAAATCGGTGGCATACTTTTCCTGATGACATTATTCGCCCTGCTCCTGCATTTTTATATTCGCTCCAGGATCAACCACCAGCGCACCCGACTCGAGCAATACCTGGCTATACAAAAGGACAGGGAACGGATCATCGGTGATCTGCATGATGATGTGGGCGCCACCCTGAGCAGTATGCATATCTATGGCGACCTCGCTACGGATGTCTGGGAATCGCAGCCCGCAAAGAGCAAGGAGATGGTGGGCAAGATCACCCGGCAGTCGAAAGACCTCATGACCCGGATGAGCGATATCATCTGGAGTCTCAAATCGCCGCTCGAAGAAAAAAACGCTTTTGGTGTGCGGCTCCGGAACTACAGCCAGGATCTGCTGGCTGGCCGGGGGATCGCGGCCGAAATCACGGTAGATGAAGAACTCGCGGCTCATATCAATAACCCCCTGGTAAGAAAGAATCTCTTGCTGATCGCCAAGGAAGCCATGAACAATATCGCCAAATACAGCGGGGCCGGAAAGGCGGAAATATCTTTAAAGAGGGATGGGGATTGGTTGTTTCTCCGGATCAGGGACGATGGCTGCGGATTTGATCCCGCTAACCACCGGAACGGCAACGGGTTGGGTAATCTCCGCCAGCGGTGCGAACAGTTGGGGGGCCATTATTCGCTGGAAACATCCCCGGGAAAAGGGGTTATCATCACCTGCCGGATCCCAATAGCTATAATTAGTCATGCGGGCTGATATATATTAAAAATAAGTTTGCACTATGATCAGAGTGGCGGTTTATGATGACAATCCCGCACGAAGGGACAGCCTGCAGGCTTTTATCAACCTCAATTCCGAAACCGAATGGGCGGGCGGGTTTGAGAACTGCGCCACTATTCTCGATGATATAAAAACCGCCAAGCCGGATATTATCCTGATGGATATCGAAATGCCGGTGGTGAACGGGCTGGAGGGCGTGAAGAAGGTGAAGCAGCAATACCCGCAGATCAAGATCATCATGCAAACGGCTTTTGATGACGATGACAAAGTGTTCGCCGCTTTACAGGCAGGCGCGGAAGGATATATATTGAAAAACGCTTCCGTCACCCAACTGGCTCAAAGCATTGATGAAGTGGTAAAGGGAGGGGCCAGTATGAGTCCCTCGATCGCGCTGAAAGTGATGCGTTATTTCAACACCCGGCCCGAAACAAAAGGCGATCAGCATCTTTTATCGCCCAAGGAGAATGAAGTATTAAAACACCTGGCCGCCGGCCTCAGTTATAAAATGATCGCCGATAAAATGGGGATCAGTTATTTCACAGTCAATAATCATATTCGCAAGATCTACGAAAAACTCCAGGTTCATTCCATGGGAGAAGCCGTGGCGCTGGCGCACAGGAAGGGGTTGATATAATTATCGTAACCTGTTTTTTCCCATCTCCTAACAATAACCGGCTAGAATTAGCTATTGTTCATCTTTCCCGGCGAGACGATTTTTACGTCTACCAAAAACAAACAATAGCTATGAGAAGGATCATGCTTATCACCGGATCCGTTTTTCTTTCCCTTTCAGGCAACACGCAGACCCCCGTCGCCTACTATCCATTTAACGGTAATGCCAACGATGCGATCGGTACCCTGCACGGTACGGTAACGGGAGCCACGCTTACTACCGATTTCCTGGGCAATCCCTCCAGCGCTTATTATTTCAACGGCGCGAGCGATATCAATTTAAGCGCCAGCAGTGTGATACGTCCAACGGCCCAGTTAACAGTGTCAGCATGGTTCACTCTGGAAAATACGGCAGGCGCCAACCAGGCAAGAGCGATTGTGTCCTGTGCCGAAGTGGGAGGTTATAACCTTGCGTATAATAAGCCGACGAATGAGCTCTGGGTTAATCTCCGTCGTAACGGCGGCTGGGCCACAATCGGGACCAATGCCGACCCGTATAAAACAGGCTGGCATTATATTGCACTGACGTATGACGGCCGCTACACCCGATTCTACCTTGACGGGGTGCTGATCAATACCAATGATGCGGGAGGAACTTTTGCCATACAATACAACAGCAATGTAAATACCTATATAGGCGCCGAGGCCGCTAATGGGTTTGTTACCGATCCCACCCGCTACGGACAGGGTAATATCGACGAAGTTAAATTCTACTCTACTGCCTTAACGACCCCACAGATACAACAGGAATATTTTGCCGGCAACAGCGCCCAGAAACCCGGCAGCGGCAATGCGATCAGCTTTGACGGCGTGAACGATCTTGTACAGATTAATCACGCTGCATCAACAGTATTCACCAATAATTATACGCTGGAATGCTGGATAAGGCCAGCGGTGTTTACCAGTTTTGGCGGGCTTATCAGTAAATTTCATACGGCCGGATCCAACGGGTTTAACCTCAAACTGCTCAGTACCGGAAATTTCAGGGGACTGAGCTTTGATGATATGG
>CAYRHU010000087.1:0-13281 GCA_964424155.1 uncultured Chitinophaga sp. | reverse complement strand
TGTCTTTTTTTAAATTCCGAAAACGCTTCGCCGTTAAAATACTCCAGGGTTTTTGCCACGATCTTTTTCTGAGAGATCTTGTCAGCCGGACTGATCTCCGTCACTTTCCCCCTGAAATCAGGATCTTTTTCAATCGCGTTGTTCAGGCCTTCGCGGGCTTTGCCCGGACCGAACAGGTAGATATAATCATCCTCCCGGATAAAGTCGATCAGTTCCCTGAAGAATTTTGACCGCTGGTTTTGCTGTCTCTTTTGCTTTTTTTCCTGGTCGCTGAGAAATGCCTGGCCAAACCGGGAGAAGGACTTGTCCTCCCCCCTGTACCGGATCCGGGATTCCACACCGGATTTTATTTTTTTCACCCTGGGCTCTTCCCCGTCTGTCAGCTGAACAATAAAAGCGTTTTCCTGGTCTAGCCAGACACCGGTTTTGCGAACGGGCGCTTTGATCTTTTTCATTACGCTGGATTTTATACCGGAACTCCCGGCACTTCAAATTTCCATTATGTTACCTATTCTAAATAGGATTCGTATCACAGCCGGGGTTGAGAATAGTCAGCATCCTGCAGACGGGCATCAGCGGATAAATCCCGGGAGCTCGTCGAAATACTTTGATTGCTTCCTGTCGAACAGGTAATCCTTGACCCCGAATACAAAAGACTTAAAGGCTGTATAGATCTCCCGGTTGAAATTCAACAATGTGGTGATCTCTGTTTCGCTTAGTTGCCCGGCCACGCTTTCGAGGTAAAATTCCCTGAGGATACCGGTGTAGCCGGTTGTGACGGTTTGATATAACTCTGCCAGTTTTTCTACTGTGGGGGTAGTCTCACCGGCCTTTAAACGGTATAAATGCTCACAGAACAGATCAACCCGTTCTCTTGTCTTCCGGTAAAAATCATATTTGGTGTCGTTGGAAGAATTTTCCAGTTGTTCCATATCGGGTATGGAGTCCTTGATACTTTTGGCCGCATACATGAAATTGCGGAATGCGGAGATCAGCCGTTCCAGCTTTTCCGCCTCCTCCTTATGCGCCACACCCTTTTGTACCCGGATATTGAATCCGTGTACATCCCCATAAAGCGCCTTGATGTATTCATATTTTTCCGGGACCGACTTTTTCCGGTAGGAAGCATGCAGTTCCATATGCTCCGAGAACCGGTTCTTTAAACCATAACAGTCCCAGGTAAAATCCAGTACCGAATTCAGGAAGTGATCACACTCCTTCTCCAGCGCCACCAGTGCTGTGGAGGGTAATTGCGCATCGGCATGGTGGATAAACAGGGTCTCATCTTCATCGCTCCTGTACAGGTTTTCCAGGTAACGGCCGAAAATACCCAGGAAGGGATAAAACAGGATGATTCCCAGAATATTGACCATGCTCTGGAAAAAAACCAGCGCCAGTGTATTCTCCCGTATACCGATGGTATCCGTAACCAGCCGGCTCAGCGGGAAAAGGAAAACGAATACAAGCAGCACCGTGATCACGTTGAACAGGAAATTTCCCAACGCCACCCTTCGTTTGGCGGCTGCGCCTTTTAAGCTCGCAAAAAAAAGTTTGATAGTGGTGCCGATCTCCGATCCCAGCACGATCGCGATCCCGTCATTCAGGGTGATCGCGCCGGTGTACAGTGCGCTGAGGGTAATGACCATGGTGGCCGAACTGGACTGTATCAAAGAAGTGATAACGAATCCGATCAAAAAGAAGATGATGAGGGGTGCCTGGTTGTACTGCTGCAGGTTAACCGCCATAACGAATCCTTCCATCCCGGTTTTCATATAGCCCAGTCCCACGAAGAGAAAACTCAGTCCCAGGAAAAACCGGCTCCAGTTGTACCACTTGCCATGCCGGTTAAATATGGCATAACCCAATCCTGCCAAACCGGCCACCGGGAGGGCCATCCCCTCAATATTGAAAGTGAACCCGGCCAGTGAAACAATCCATCCCGTAAGCGTCGTGCCTAAATTGGCGCCCAGGATCACTGCCAGCGCGTTCTGCATGGTGATGATCCCCGCGCCCACAAAGGCCAGCACCATCAGACTGACAACCGAGCTGCTCTGCAGGATCGCCGTCACCACCGCCCCACCTCCTATCGCTTTGAATTTACTGGAGGTTTGTTTTTTCAGGAATAATTTAAACTGCCGTCCTGCCAGCAGTTGCAGCGATTCTTCCAGCAACCGTATTCCCAGCAGGAATATAGCCACCCCGGCCAGCACTTTCCAGAAATCGGGTATTTCCATTCACGGTAATTTAATAAAAAACGGTGCAATCACCGGCCCAAACCGGTTTTGGGTAGTGTTCCGGTTGAAATACCTGAACCACCAGGGCATCGGAAAAATGAATAATTCATGATATAAATTACAATATGTTCTCTTACATGCTCTATTGTGTTCTCTTATGTGCTCTATGTCCTATGTGGTTCAAAAAGACTGAATAGGTAAAAAAGGAACACTACCCTTTTTTGCACACCCCTCATCAGCCCGTACCCAAAATACCCCGTCGTTTCCTGATCGTTTGTGAGCGATATCAAAACCGGGATTGATAAAGGTCAGCCGCTTTTCCCCCGCATTGGAGATTTCTGTTTTGAGCCCTATCTTAACAGTATGGCAAAGGAAGGATACAGCCTGCGCAACAGGGTAAGACTGGTGAGGGGTGGCAGGGATTATTTTTCGCTCCTTCATGAATTGATCGGGAAGGCGGAAAGAACGATTCACCTGCAGTATTATATTTATACCGAAGATGAAACAGGGAACCGGCTTCGCCAGGCGCTGGAAGATGCGGCCGGCAGGGGCGTTAAAGTATATCTCCATGTAGACGGCTATGCTTCTCAAAAATTGTCGCGCCAGTTCGTATCGGGTTTGCGATCGGCCGGAGTACATTTCAGGCGGTTCGGTCCGTTTTTCCGGACCCGGAAATTCTATTTCGGACGACGGATGCATCATAAGGTGGTGGTGGTCGACGGGATCTGGTCGCTGATCGGCGGGATTAACGTGTGCGACCGCTACAATGATCTGCCCGGATCATATGCCTGGCTGGATATGGCTCTTTTCTGCGAAGGCGAGGAATCGCTGGCCGTACACCGTCTTTGCAGGGACATGTGGGGGCCGAGGGCGGCGGCCGGTGCTATCGACCGGGAAAAAGCGGAGGAGTATTTTTCACGGATACCGGAAAAGGAATATCACTCGGTGCGAGTGCGGCGTAATGACTGGGTGAGAAGAAGGAACGAGATCTCCAAAAGTTATCTGCAGATGTTCCTTCATGCCGAGAAAGAGATCATCATCATGTGCAGTTATTTTTTACCGGGCCGGGTGCTGCGCAGGGCCATCCGCCTGGCATCGCTTAAGGGGGTAAAAATAAAAACGGTACTGGCCGGACCCTCCGATGTGATGATCGCCAAGCATGCCGAGCGATACCTGTACGACTGGCTGCTGAAGAACCAGGTAGAGATTTATGAATACCAGCGAACCGTGCTGCATGCCAAAGTGGCCGTATATGACCAGCGCTGGGTTACGGTCGGATCCTACAATGTGAATAATATCAGCGCTTATGCCAGCCTGGAGGTAAACTTTGATGTGCGGCATAAACCCTTTGCCGTGGAAACTAAAAAGGAACTGGAAAATATCATCATCCGGGATTGCCGGAGAATCACCGCAGAAAATTATACGTCCACCACCGGGTTTTTCCGGAGGCTGTGGCAGCGTTTCTGTTACAGCTTTATCAGCACCATGCTATCGCTATTCACTTTTTATTTCAAGCAGGAAGAGTGACGTTAGTCAATTTCCTTTTATCCGATGCAGGAGCGATTGAAATGCCCCGCGGTCCCAGCCGGCAAACCGGCCCCGTTGCACCAGCAGTTTATTTTCATCCGGATGCTGGAGGTAATAATAAAAGGCAAAAGGCGCGCGGATATCCCGCCAGCCGATCATTTGCCCAAACCGAAGATCGTTAAAGACCAGGGTATCGTTCCGGTCCTCTACCGAATAATAGCCCCGGGAAAACCTGAGCAACTTCTGCAAATCCTCATGTCCCTCCACCGGCTTCAGCAGGTAATCATTGCGGGGTACAAAATGAAAATCGATCTTTTTGTCCCGGTCGAAAACGGAGCGGTAACCTATCTGGAAACCCGAATCGCTGGCCGCCACCACATACCAGAGCCAGTTATTCAGCGGTGTGGGGGTGGTGAAATACTTATTATACACGATCTGCTGATCACGGAATGTATCTCTCACTTCCCTGTCGATCTTCAGTTTGTTGAGCCCGCAGTACAATAAATAAATGCTGCTGAGCCCTATGCCGAACCGTCTCCACCATCCGCGCCGGGGATTTCCCTTTTTCATGATCAGCAACACCACGAAGGCGATACCCAGCCACACGGAATAGAATGGATCGGCCACATAGATCCAGTTATAGGAAACGCGGTGGTGACTAAACGGCTCGAACCAGCCTACGCCATACACATTCATGCCGTCTATCAACAGGTGGATAAATCCCTGCACTGCGAAAAAAAGGATCCATTTTTTTAACGGGATATCATGAGGCCGCCGCCATCGTTCCGCCAACAGGGCCAGCAGGGGCGAGATCAGTAAAACAAAAAGGATGGAATGCGTAAAGCCCCGGTGCGCCAGTAAATTTTCTGCCTGGCTGGTCCAAAGCCCGGCTAAAAAATCAACGTCCGGTACGCTTTGCGCGACCGCCCCCAGGAACATGGCCCTTTTACCCAGTTGTTTGCCGGCAAAAGCGTCCCCGATGCAGGCGCCCAACGCGATATGGGTGAGAGAATCCAGTGAACAATTTTACGGAATTATTTCGCCTGCAGCAGGAACAAGGGCAGACCGGTTTTCCAGTCGCCGTCGATATACAGCTCGAACGAATAACGCCCCGGTTTCGGAAATTGTAACTGGTTAAAGTTAATAACAATGTTGATGGAACCAAACTGGCCATTGGGCGTATGGCCAATCGCGATATTGCCTTCCATCGGTTTGATGATCTCCGCGCCGGTAGAATCGATCAGCCGGATCTTGAAAAGATGCTGTCCCTCCTCTTTCGTGGAAAACCGCATACGGCAGGCAATGCTGCAGGCCGGGTGCTGAACAGGGAACTGGGGAGCGTTGATGGTATCAAAGGTTCCGACTATAGTCAGTTTGGAATTGTTGTCCTGGGCAAAGTCGGCTAGCGTGAAGATCTCTATTTCCATAAATTATGCTTTTAGTTCGGGTAATACCGGAAGGCAGCAAATAAAGAACCACCTTAACAGGGCTGACAAATAAGCAGGTATTTACGCCATTTATGGAGAAGAGTGATCCCGGTCACAGTTTTTTGTCCATTTTGGAAACCAGGCTCTTCAGGCTGCCCGCTTCGTAGAGCGTGTTATCGAGGATATAGCGCATTTTTTTGTCCTCGTAGAAATTGTAATAAGAAGCGAGCAGGCCCCTGTACACATCCGTTATCTCGAACCGGCGTCCTTTTTCCCAGTCAAACATTCTCTCCGTTCGGTTCAGGTAGCGGTATTTCTGGATCAGCTGAAGCATGTCCTTTCCGTCGTACAAAAAATAAAAAGGTGATTTATCATAGTACTCGTAAAGCGAAAGCTTGCGCCCTTTATACAGCTCGGTAAGGGGTATCACCTGAACAGCCACGCTGTCCTGGTTCCGGATCATATAATCGTTCCCGTCGATATACTCCAGGTTCCGGGTAACCCTGCATACTTTCAGCGTTTGCCGGCTTTCACGGTTATACGCCGCTGTTAGATTTGCCCACGCGAAAGGCCGGGGCGTATCGTTTTCCGTGGCCCTGAAGAAAAGACTGTCCTCGGCCGCCCCGGCTTTTTTCCAGTAAACATACCCCTGCAGCGTGTCTCCGCCGGTAGTTACAATAAACCCTTCCTGGAACCTGATTTTCTGAGCAACCCCCGCCTGGCTGAATAAAAGAAAAAGCGGTAGAAGCTGAATGCGTTTAAAGAAAATAGCTTTCATAATCGATTAAAAATAAAGAAATCCGGTTAATCCTTTTGTGAATGGCACTTCTCTCCTCCGGGAGATATAACGCAAAACCGGTCCGGGGGTTGCCTATTGAAGAATAAAAGACTGTAAACTGTCTTAAAAGTCAATTACAATAAATCTTGCCGGGAAGACGGGAAGGCGGTAAGAATTTATTTAATGGGTTAAAGATTTCCCGACTTCCCGCCTTACCGGTCAAAAAATACTGAAGAGGAGGCCTCTATAATACATTGGCAGGGCATCCCATTGGATAGCCTTTCCGGCCTTTTTTTTCACCGTTACGATATTGCCTCCGCTCACCGCCCGTGGATGTTCCGCCCTCCTTTTTAGACCCGGGCCGGAAGGTCAGGGCCAGGTAGGCGCCGCCGTTCTGCATCTTATTTCCGGAAAAAAGGTTGGACCAGTTGTGAATACCCAGCAAAAGCGGTCCGGCGCGCAATGCGCCACCCAGCCAGAACTGCATTTGGCTGTTGATCGTTGCGGGCAGGTATATGCCCAGGTGTCTTGTTTCGTACCTGGGTGTAAGAGCGATGAAGTTCATGTCCCTTATAAAGATTTTCTGATCGCCCAGCAAGGGAGCGAGCGGGAGGGTCAGTTCCGCGTTCAGAAATAAATTCCCTGTTATCCGTTTGTCCGTATTCAGGATGAGCCTGGCAGGGTGGAAAACTTTAAAATAACCCGGCAGGGTGCTGATCTGACCTGCAATGACCGCCAAACTATCGGGTATTTCATCCGCCGCCCCGAGATTCTCAAAACTGGCCTGTATGAGCGAGTCGGAAATATTACCCTTGTTCAAAACCGCCCGGCGGCTGTTGGCGCTGTAAGAAAACCGGTTGTATCCCAGATCGGCCAGCGATACCCCGATCCTGAGGTCGTGAGCGTAATGCGCCTCCCCGATTTCCGAAGGAATAATATACTCCGCACCGATACTGAATGAAAGCGAGGACCAGGTAAGCTGAAGGAATTGCTTTCTTTTTTCGCGTTGAGTTCCGCCATTGTCCCAGGCATCGAAATTACCGGAATAGGCAAACTCCACCTGCCCGTTATTCAGCAGGTAACCCGGGCGTTCATGTACCTGGCCCGGTGCAAAATACAATCCCGATGCGGATACATAGGCGCCGCCGATCCCCCTGTTTACCGTCAGTGTGATCCCTGCGTTTATTATGCCATTATCGTTCTCTGCCAGGTTGCGGGCATAGCTGCCAAAAATTTCCGCCCAGGCCATACCCCTTGTTTCCGTTTCGAGCGGGGTATTACTCAGATTAGCCGCCATGAAATCCCTTACATCCGCGATAGAGTCCTGCCAGTTGAAAGAAGATGTTTTTACCGACTGGTAAGAACGAAGCGAGGCGCCGAACGCAATGGACGACCGGTCGTTGATACGGATACTTGTATTGAGTAGCCGGACATCCTGGTTGGATAACAGGTAGCGCTTCATTTTACCGGTGATAATGTCAATACCGGTTTTACCTGCCGGGGAAAGAAGCGAAAACCCGTTCACCCGGATCGCGTTGGTGCTGTGTTTTACCTGGATGGCCACCGGGGTTACATCCCAGGCAAAAGGAACAGCGACCAGGGATGCCGGATTGACCGCCGCTCCCAGGCCGCCGGCATAAGGTGAGCCGTGAAGGGCCTGATAGTTTTGGGCATGCAGCAGGGATGAGGATATGAAAACGGCCGGGATAATGATGAAAAGTCTGCTAACCATAACAATCATTCAGTTCCTGTTTGGTAAACGTCGGGCCACTCTTCGTAACCCGCCTGATTACAATACTGGATCTCCTTCTGTATTCCCTGTTCTCCTGACAAAAAGCATCAGCAGGACCAGGCTGAACAGTGCCATCCCGGCCATTATCCAGCCCATTGTCATGGTTTCGGTCAACCCCCGTTGTTTCATGATCAGATCCAGGACTCCGATCGTGATATCCATCAATACAAAAAAGCTGAGCAGGACCTGGGCCAGTGCGAAACCGGGTGCGCTCCTTCTCCATAACAACACACCGGTGATAAAAATGGCCGGCAGAAAAACGGACAGATCGATCACGTGAACCACGTTGGTAAATAAACCCGTATCCGTAACGCTTGGAGGCGTTTTCCCGCTTAACACGGATGGTATGATCTCCGACAACCAGAGAAAATAAAACAGGACCGACAGCGCGATGAAATAGACCGCAGTGAATTTTCGCGGTATGTTCCGGAAATTTTCGGGCAAGGGCGGATTACTCACCAGCTGGAACAGGAACCAGCCAAGGCCGTAAAAGGATAACCCAAGTACAAAACAGTATACCAGGAACATCCGGTTGAAATGAATGGCCACGGCATAGATCAGGAAACTGTAAAGGAGGTAGGTAAGCACACCGGCCCAGATGTAAAGGGCCGCTTTTGATCCCCGCCAGGCGAGCCATGAACTGATTAGCAGGCAGGGGACGACGATAAAAAGGTCGACCCAATCCTGTCCATAGGTTTGCGCCTGCCAGTTGGGTGTTTCGGCCTGGTAAAAACCCGGGACCGTCAGACCCGTAACTGAGGCCAGGGAAACCAGGAGTGCCACTAACAGGGAAAGCCAAATGATAAACTTATTTCCCCGGTTTCGCTTCATGATGCAAAAATCCAACCTGCCCCTGCGGGAGACACTGATCCGGCTCAACCTGCAAAATGAATGATATCAGTCGCTTTATTGTGGGTTTAACGGGGGTAAATGCCTGTTCGGGTTAGAGCGGGCAGGACAAAAGAATACTACCTTTACAAAAAAACTGTATGACCCTTTTTGTAGCCGGTCTCCCCTACGACCTCGATGATGCAGAACTGGAAGAGATATTTGAAAAATTCGGGAAAGTGATTTCCGCTAAAGTTTCAATTGATCGTGAAACCGGCAAAAGCCGCGGTTTCGGTTTTGTACAAATGGAAAAGGATGCCGATGCAAAAGATGCCATCGAACACCTGAATGATATTTCCCTGGGCAAAAAACCGCTGGTCGTAAAAGCTGCTGAAGACAGACCCGGTGGCGGTGGTGGCGGCGGCGGTTATAAAAAGCCGGGTTACGGAGCTGACAGAAAGAGATATGGCCGTTGATCCCCAGTAATTATCATTCTAATAAAAACAGTTTTAAGAACTGGTGATGATCATTACATAAAACTGAAAAAAACGAAACTGCCGCCGGTTAATTTTAACCCCGGCCCATCATCAATCCATCAACACGGTTCTCCTGATAAAGTAATGTTTATTTTCCGGCGCGGTAAACGTGACGGTAAAATCCCGGAATCCACCGGCCCGGCAGCCTCCGTAGTAATTCCATTCTTTCAGTAACACAACGGGGTAGTACCTGTCCGATAATACGTCGAATTCGTAACGCGCGTGACAATCCCCGCCCGCATTTATATACCAGGCCATCATCGCTGAACCGGGTGTTTTGGGGATAACCGTATCTCTCAAAAAGTATTGGCGTCCGTCCGGCAGCGCTACGTCTGCATGTCCTTCTTTAAACAATGAAGGTATCCCGGTAAACGCCTTTTCGTTTTCACGCTTCAGCCAGATCCATTCCTGCTGGCACCGGTTACGGTGACAGGTGGTCAGTCCTTCCTCATGCCGGCAAACACGCCTGCATTGCATGCACACCTGAATACCGGTGATATGATACCTGCTGAAGTCGAACCGGGAAAACTCCGTGTATGTGCTGTACCCAAAGAGATGGTAAACGTCGTTGCTGCTGAGTATATAAATATAGTTCTCCCCTGCCCGGTTATAAGGATGGGCCGTGTCGAACGGTTCCTCCCCGGGCAACCCGCTCACCCTTTCCACCGCCGCGCTGTCTTTTTCAAATAACGGAACCTGGGCCCCGGCCTTTGCAAGGCAACAAAGTAAAACAAGCAACCATCGCATGGCACCCCGAATTTGAAAACTAATTTACACCGGGTACCAGGAGCCGCAACTACCCTCAGAAGGGTATAATTTTACAAATCAGCACCCGTTCCGGTTAATGTAAACACAAAATGACTTGACCACTGCCCCTGCACATAGCATGTATTATGCGGCGGTTCTCTGCCCCGAATGGCTGAATAAAAAAATACTTCAGTTCAAAAACCATATGAAAGCGGAATTTGGTTGCACCATAGCCCTGAAGTCACCCGCGCATATTACGCTGGTGCCCCCATTCTGGTTTGAAAATGTCCGGGAAAAAGAATTATTAAATGCACTGCTGTCCTTCTGGTCGGAACTGGAGCCGTTTGAAATTAACCTCGGCGGATTTGATCATTTCAACCAACGCGTATTATTCGTATCGGTGGACAGGAATCCGGAATTAAAACGGCTAAAGGAGGAACTGGAACTTCATTTAACATTTTCATTTCCCGGTGTGATCGAAGCGGATCATCGTCGTTTTCACCCCCATGTCACCATCGCCAGCCGGGATATGCAGCACGCGCATTTTGTAAAGGCGTGGGCCTTTTATTCAAAAAAGGAATTCCGGGAGCAATTTATCGCCGAAAACGTCTCGCTGCTGAAACTTGTTGAAGGGAAATGGGTGGTGATCGGGACGAGAGAATGGTACGGCGATTAATGAAATGGGCTATTGTTTCAGTTCATTGCCCTGCCTGTCCACATTGATCCATTTATTGCCTTTTTTGATTCGGATCTCGTTTGCATCTTTCTTTATCCAGACGATGTCCTCGAAGATGAAATCCACTATCTGCCCTCCCTCCTTATTGATAACACCCCATTTGCCGTTCTTTTTTACTCCGGCATATCCTTCACTAAAACCTTTCGCATCTTCAAACTGGAAACCGATCATTTCTCTACCAACGGGATCAATATAGCCCCATTTCCCATTCAGTTTAACGGCAGCCATCCCTTCAGAAAAGCCATATCCCCCTTCAAATTTCATGGGTATCACCGGGTGCACCGATTTGTCGATATAACCGTATTTACCATTCAGACCCAGCAGGCACCGGCCCTCGCTGAAGCCGCCCACTTCGTCATATTTAGCGGGCACGGCCACTTTGCCGGTGGAATCGAGCAGGCCGTACTTTTGTTTTTTGGATTTGGCATCCCAAATCTCCAGCGGCGCATACCCTTCTTCAAAACGGACCGCGGTAAGAAACCCGCTGTAGATAAATGGGGTCAGCGCCTTACCGGCTGAATTGAAAATGGCAAATTTGCCGGAGGGCGAAGCATCCATATTCGAAAATTTATGTCCAATGTTGATGGCGAACAGGTTATAACCCAGGCATTGCGCATTGTCGTATTTAACGGGAATGATCACTTTGCCCTTGGTGTCAATGACACCCCATTTCCCCCCTTTATTGAAATCATAATCGCGGCCGATATTGACCGTGGTGTAATTCCCCTCCGAAAATTCATGTGCTATATCATAAACCGGTTTTATCACCACTTTACCGGATTCATCCTTATAACCGTATTTATGGGTTTTTTCGTCCTCGAAGGGCTGAGGTACCTGGGCCTGGACAGCGGAAAAAAGACACAGAATCGCAATAAGGGTAACGGACCTGCTCATGTCATTTCATTTAAATGACAAGGTAGTTATTTTCCAAGGTATTTTCGATCCGCCTGCTTTTGATATGAATCAAAATCGCAGGGTAAAAAAAAGTCCCTGCATGCAGGGACTTCGTCTTTTTAATTCACTGATTGATCCGGCCAGGAAAGGTCATTATTTCACTTCCTCATAGGGAACATCCGTCACATTATCCGTCGCGCCCTGCGCACCCTGCGCCTGATCACCGGCGCCCTGGGCACCTGCACCTCCCTGTGGTTGTTCCTGGGTGGCCTTGTACATGTCTTCGCTGGCGGCGGTCCAGGCGGCGTTCAGGGACTGCATGGCGGAATCGATCGCGGCGAGATCCTGTTTTTTATGCGCTTCTTTCAGCTGTTCGGCCGCGTTCTCGATCACGGTGCGTTTGTCCTGCGGGATCTTTTCACCGTATTCTTTCAGTTGCTTCTCGGTCTGGAACACGAGGCTGTCGGCCATATTCAGTTTCTCCACTTTTTCCTTTTCCGCTTTGTCGGCCGCTTCATTGGCTTTTGCTTCGGCCTTCATTTTTTCCACTTCTTCCTTGCTCAGACCGGAACCCGCTTCGATATGGATCTTTTGCTCCTTGCCGGTGCCCTTGTCTTTCGCCGTTACATGGAGGATACCATTGGCATCGATATCGAAGGTCACTTCGATCTGCGGTACGCCTCTCGGGGCGGGCGGAATACCGTCAAGGTTGAATATGCCGAGGCTCTTATTGTCTTTCGCCATACTTCTTTCACCCTGCAACACGTGGATCTGCACGCCCGGCTGGTTATCGCTGGCGGTGGAAAATATCTCTGATTTCTTGGTCGGGATCGTGGTGTTGGAGGGGATCAGCGGGGTAAGCACACCACCCATGGTCTCGATACCCAGGGTAAGCGGGGTAACATCCAGCAGCAATACATCTTTCACTTCCCCGGTAAGAACGGCACCCTGGATAGCGGCGCCAACGGCAACCACCTCATCCGGGTTCACTCCCTTGTTAGGTTTTTTCCCGAAAAATTTCTCGACCAGCTCCTGCACTTTGGGTATCCTTGTGGATCCACCCACCAGGATCACCTCGTCGATCTGGGAAGCGGAAAGGCCGGCGTCTTTCAACGCGGCTTCGCAGGGTTTCAGGCAGCGGGCAAAAAGATTATCGGCCAGCTGCTCGAATTTTGCGCGGCTCAGTTTTTTCACCAGGTGTTTGGGCACGCCATCCACCGCGGTGATATAAGGAAGATTGATCTCCGTTTCGGAAGAAGAAGATAATTCGATCTTGGCCTTTTCAGAAGACTCTTTAAGACGTTGCAGGGCCATGGGATCCTTGCGCAGGTCGATGGCTTCGTCTTTTTTGAATTCATCGGCCAGCCAGTCCATGATCACTTTATCAAAATCGTCACCACCCAGGTGAGTATCCCCGTTGGTGGATTTCACTTCAAACACCCCATCGCCCAGTTCCAGAACGGAAATATCGAACGTACCACCGCCCAGGTCAAATACGGCGATCTTTTGGTCGTGTTTGCCCTTATCCAGACCGTAAGCCAGGGCTGCCGCCGTAGGCTCGTTTACGATACGGCGAACGGTCAGACCCGCGATCTCACCGGCTTCCTTGGTGGCCTGGCGCTGGGCGTCGTTAAAGTAGGCCGGAACGGTGATCACCGCTTCGGTCACTTCATGACCCAGGTAATCCTCGGCCGTTTTTTTCATTTTCTGGAGTACCATGGCAGATATCTCCTGGGGAGTGTACAACCTGCCATCTATGTCAATACGAACGGTATTATTGTC
>CAYRHU010000086.1:0-13450 GCA_964424155.1 uncultured Chitinophaga sp. | reverse complement strand
TATAGGCGGCATTCAGGTATGTGCCTTTTATATCGAATAACTCTTTATGCGGCAATCCCCCTGGTTTTACCGGTATAAAGCTTTCCCAGTTGGAAGGGTCAGGCCATACATTGGCAAAGGGGATACCCATCATCAGGGTCAGCAGGTTGCGGCGCGACAGGTCATATGGATCGTTCATCATTTTAGGTTTAGAAAGTGAATAAGGCCTTGAATCTGTTTTCATCGGTGATCCGGATCCGCGGGATTTCCTTTTCCATTTCCATCCTGAATACCGGGATCAGCATGTCGTTCGTGAAAGGGATCGGGTTCCCTTTCATGATGTATTCATCCAGGACGGATTGAACTTTTTCCTTTGGCAGGAAAGCGGATGCCTGTTGTATGAATTCCTCCACCTTTATTTCGTATTTCGGCGGCATTGTTTTCCGGAATTCGGCCAGTGCCAGCAAAAGATCCCGGATGGTTTTCTTCCCATCTGAAATAAGTCTTACCTGGTTATCGAGATAAAACGCGAAAAGGCAGCCACGCCGGTAAGGCAGTTTATTGTAATCGCCCATTTTCCAGTAGTTCCTGAAAACACTGTCGTTGGGCAGGTTGCGGATAGAACTGGAATAATGCAGCCGGAAGACTTCATTCATCCGGTTTTCAAAGTCATTTGCGCTCAGCAAACCGGATGAGAACAGCGTGATGAATGTGATATAATCATTAAAACCCTCACCGAACCACTGGTTACTGATGTCCATTTCCAGTTTATGCCCGATCCAGTGGTGCCCGACCTCGTGGGAAATAGTATAGATGCGGTGCGGGCTGATGATCGTATCCGGTCTGTATTTCCCTATAAAACCGTTGGCGTAAGCCACACCCCCGATATTATGATCGGCTTCGAGGAAAGGCTGCAATACCAGCGAAAAACAGGGATCGCTGTAATCGTTCCAGAAACGGCGGATGGCCTGGTTGAAACGGGTGAAATAGTCTCTCACCGCTTTCCGGTCATTATCGTTGCCGGGACCTCCGCGCAACACAATATAATTCTGTGTTCCGTGGAGAGCAAAACGATCCACCGTGAGATCCGCCGCGCCCGTCATCAGGCTGAACAGCACGGAATCTACGGTGCTGTATGCAACCGACTTGCCCCCGTTCTCCGGGTCAAAACCATAGAAGAGGGGAAAATCCGGGGGCTTTATCCACTCCAGCGACATCGTGGCTTTGATCGTTGAATCGCGGAAACGCGGATTCAGGAAAAGGTTGACGCCATGACTGTAGAAATAATCCGGTTGTATCATCGGGCGGAACAGTTCTTTTCTGACGTCCTTTCTGACTGTTGACGTATCCAGGATCTCGTATTCGATAGTAACAGGATCGTGGCCGTTATGGTAAATGGAAAAAGTCCTCGCGACCGGATCAGTTCGTATTCGGGCCGGCGCATTGACCCGGGCATTGGCCATGCAACTGATGATATCCGGCTGCCCGCCAAACATCGGTTCGCCATAGGAAAAAACCGTACTGTCATTTTCCACCGGGGTATAGCGCATCGCGACCTGCACGGAATGATGACCGGTATAACTCAATTGAAACTGCAGATCGGAACGCCCCTGCGCCGCGGCGAAAGCCGGTAACCAGAGTAAAACGGCTAAGGCATTTGCATTACTGAATTTCATACATCCATTATATTGGCCCTGGAATAATGCCGGTGAATGAAGCGGGTTGAAAATACGCGGGCGGAAAGGCCTGGTTACAAATTACATTATTTATGGCAGCGGGAAATAATTTGCCATCGAATGGATCAGGAACCGGACAGGCAGAAAAAAACCGGCCCACAGCCTTGCCGCTGTAAGCCGGTTAGGAGCACCTGCAATGGAACCAATTAATTGCAGGAAACAGAGATATCCACCATTTCACGTGTTACGGTTCCATTGGCATTTACGGTGATCCGGGCCCTGAAAGAAACAAGGGCATTGTTACCGGGACCGGCGCCGGTGATCCGGATCTGGTCTGCACCGCTGGCGGTGAACTGGCCATTCACAAAATCGCCTTCATAAATAAAGCGTCCGCCTCCGGAGGCTGCATAACGGTCGCCGGTGATCAGACCGGTGCCCGCCATCTGGTTGAAATTCCCCTGGGAAACCAGGGTAAAATGATTCCCGTTAACGGTCATGTGATCCGTAAAATGTACATAACCGGTGAGTTTTACATATTCTCCCAGGTTATTGTTGGCGCAGGGCACCCAGAGTGTTCGGTTGGCTTCCCACATCGACTGGCTGTTGTACACGCTGGCCGCCTGTGCCGCGGTAGCCTGAGCCGCCTGGATAGGCGGGGCTTGCACTTCATTCGCGTTTTTGCTGCATGAAAAAATCAGGATGCTGGTCAGCAGGGTGAATCCAAGCAGGATGCTTTTCCTGCGTTTACGTTGTTGCATGGCTAAGGTTTTAATGATTAATGATTTGATTTTTTTGACGGGGCAAATTTGCAGTTGTTTGCAACCGGAAAAAACATCAAATGATCAGATTGACTCTTCCCCTGAGCGCGAATGGGGTTTGAATGAGTGGTCAAAATAGAATGGCTTTTTCCAGTGAAAAGCCCGGGCGGGATAAACACTGTTGTTTGCCGTCAGTAATGTTTCGACGGTAATGAGCAGGAATCAATAATGAATCATTCTCAGTAATTTATTTCAACCACTTTCTTATTCTGCAGTTTCTGCATGGAGGCGGGTACAATCTTCAGTATTTCTTCCTTAAGCGTTTTGATCAGCCTGTTTTTGATATGATCCCGGTGAGTGACCACGCTCACCTCGCGGGCCGGGCTGGGATGCTTCAGCCGTTTTACCAGCCGGAGCTGCGGTTTACTGAATTCCCTGACGGCCAGCTCGGGCAGGATGGTGATGCCATTGCTTTTTTCCACCATGCGCCTGAGCGTTTCGATATTGCCGGTCTCGTATTTGAAATGAAAATCGCTGCTCTTTCTCAGCTCACAGAGATTCAGTACCTGCGAACGGAAACAATGCCCTTCTTCCAGCAGCCAGAGCTGGTCGGGGTCAATATCGCTGGCGAGTACGTATTTCTTACCCGACAGGGCGTTTTTCTCCGAGACATACACATACAGCTCTTCATAAAAGAGCACATCCTCTTTTATGGATGCGTCTTTCAGCGGGGTGACCACGATCGCGCAGTCAAGCCGGTTATTCTTCAGGTCGCGGACCAGTTCCTCCGTGATCGATTCTTTGATCACGAGATCTATTTTGGGATATTTCTCCCAGATGGATTTATAAAGAGGCGGGAGTAAATAAGGCGCCAGCGTGGGTATGATACCGATACGCAATTCGCCGGAAAGAGTGTCCTTCTGATCTTCGATAAGCTGTTTGATCATCCCCGCTTCGCGCAATACCACCCGCGCCTGCGCGATGATGGCGGCCCCGGTCTCGGTGGGGATCACCGGTTGCTTGGTGCGATCGAAAAGAGTTACGCCCAGCTCTTCTTCCAGTTTCCGGATCTGCATGCTGAGCGTGGGCTGGGTGACAAAACATTTCCCGGCCGCCAAAACAAAATGCCGGTGAGTGTCCAGCGCCGCGATATATTCCAGTTGGGTGAGTGTCATAGATATTAACTATATGAGTATAAAAATAATCAATTAGATTTATAATGGTCAGGGCTCTATTTTTGATACCCGTTTAAAATCATAGGGCAATCCGGGTAAAATCATAAAACACCCCGGTACGCTTACTGTACATTTCACATCAATTTTATTATATGGAAAACAAAACAGCCCAGGGCAAATGCCCCTTCTCCGGCGGCGCGCTGAAGCAAAGCGCCGGCAGCGGCACCCGGAACCGCGACTGGTGGCCCAACCAGCTCAAACTGAATATCCTTCGCCAGCATTCTTCCCTCTCGAACCCGATGGGAGAGAAATTCAATTATGCCGAAGAGTTCAAAACACTGGATTTGAAAGCCGTGAAGAAAGACATCTTCGATCTCATGACCAGCTCGCAGGACTGGTGGCCGGCCGACTTCGGTCACTATGGCCCGTTTTTTATCCGCATGGCCTGGCACAGCGCGGGTACCTATCGTATTTCCGATGGCCGTGGCGGCGGTGGCAGTGGCAGCCAGCGGTTCGCGCCGCTCAATAGCTGGCCCGATAATGTGAACCTCGACAAGGCGCGGCTCCTGCTCTGGCCGGTAAAAAAGAAATACGGCCGCAAGATTTCCTGGGCCGACCTGATGATCCTGGCCGGTAACTGCGCCCTCGAATCCATGGGACTGAAAACATTCGGCTTCGCCGGGGGCCGCGAAGATATCTGGGAGCCCGAGGAGGATATCTATTGGGGCAATGAAAAAAACTGGCTGGGTGATGAACGCTATACCGGCGACCGGGAGCTCGAAAATCCCCTCGGCGCCGTGCAGATGGGTCTTATCTATGTAAATCCCGAAGGCCCTAATGGTAATCCCGACCCCATAGCGGCCGCGCGTGATATCCGCGAAACCTTTGGCCGCATGGCGATGAATGATTATGAAACGGTGGCGCTTATCGCGGGGGGGCATACGTTTGGAAAGACACATGGCGCCGCCGATCCTTCCAAATACGTGGGTCGCGAACCCGCCGCCGCAGGCATCGAGGAACAGGGCCTCGGCTGGAAAAACAGTTTCGGCACTGGCAAGGGAGGTGATACGATCACCAGTGGTCTCGAAGTAACCTGGACCACGACACCCACCAAGTGGAGCAATAACTTTTTATGGAACCTCTTTGGTTACGAATGGGAACTGACCAAGAGTCCCGCCGGTGCGCATCAGTGGCAACCTAAACATAATATGGGCGCCGGGACCGTCCCCGACGCGCATGACAAATCGAAACGGCATGCGCCCATGATGTTAACGACCGATCTCTCGCTTCGTTTTGATCCCGAATATGAAAAGATCTCGCGGCATTTCCTCGAGAACCCCGATGAATTCGCGGATGCGTTTGCCCGCGCCTGGTTCAAGCTTACACACCGGGATATGGGACCCCGCGCCCGTTATCTCGGTCCCGAAGTGCCGGCCGAAGAACTGATCTGGCAGGATCCGGTTCCTGCCGTTACTCACCCGTTGGTGGATGCGGATGATATCGCCGCACTGAAATCCAAAGTGCTCGCTTCCGGTCTCTCTGTTGCCGAACTCGTGTCCACCGCCTGGGCTTCCGCCTCCACTTTCCGCGGTTCGGATAAGCGCGGCGGCGCCAATGGTGCACGCATCCGTCTCGCGCCGCAGAAAGACTGGGAGGTGAACAACCCGGCGCAACTGTCGAAAGTGTTATCGGCGTTGGAAGGAATACAAAAAGAATTCAACGGCGCAGCATCAGGTGGCAGGAAAATTTCACTGGCCGACCTCATCGTACTCGGGGGTTGTGCGGCCGTGGAAAAGGCGGCTAAGGATGCCGGTTTCGATGTAACCGTTCCCTTTACCCCCGGGCGCACCGATGCTTCCCGGGATCAGACCGATGTGGAATCATTCGCGGTGCTGGAACCGGCAGCCGATGGCTTCCGTAATTATCTCAGCTCCCGCTGCGTGGCCTCGGCGGAAGAATTGCTGGTGGATAAAGCGCAACTGCTCACCCTCACCGCGCCGGAGATGACGGCGCTCGTGGGAGGCATGCGTGTGCTGAACGCCAATTATGATAACTCAAAGCACGGCGTATTCACCCATAAACCGGGAACGCTCAGTAATGATTTCTTTGTAAATCTTCTTGATATCGGCACGTCATGGAAATCGGTTTCCGATGCGCAGCAGCAGTTCGAAGGCCGTGACCGCACGACCGGCGAACTCAAATGGACCGCCACCCGCGCCGACCTCATCTTCGGTTCCAATTCCGAACTCCGGGCCGTTGCCGAAGTATATGCCTGCGAAGACGGCAAAGCGAAATTTGTAAATGATTTCGTGGCGGCATGGAACAAGGTGATGAACCTCGACCGCTTTGACCTTTCCTGAGATGAAGGAACAGTATAATTCAACAGGCAGCCCCCGCCGGGCTGCCTGTTTTTCTTTCCCCCTGATGCCGGGTTCATGTGCCATCGGCAATCATCGCAGCCGGATTCCGGGAACCCGAATGGCTGTTCCACTCAGGAAAAGGGGCCTCCGGCTCAATTGCGCATCCGGCGGAACAGCGGCTGCGTTACTTTTATTTCAAATAAAAATCAACAGCAATGAATCCGAATAAGGCATTATGGGAAAAAGGCGATTTTACAAAAATCGCGGAAACCATGCGGGAAAGCGGCGCGGAACTGGTCGCCAAACTGGGTGTTACACCGGGCATGAAAGTTCTGGATCTTGGTTGCGGTGACGGCACCACCGCCATTCCGCAGGCAAAACTGGGGGCCGATGTCCTCGGTGTGGATATCGCCGCTAACCTGGTGGAGGCCGGCAACAGGCGGGTGAGAGAAGAAGGACTTACCAATTGTATCATCCGGGAAGGTGATGCTACGGGTTTAACCGATTTGGAAGAGCGGCGTTTCGACAGGGTGGTGAGCATCTTTGGCGCCATGTTCGCTCCCCGGCCCATGGATGTGGCCAAAGAAATGGTGCGGGTTACACGCCCGGGAGGAAAGATCGTTATGGGTAACTGGATACCCGGCGACCCCACCATGGTGGCGCAGATTCTCCGGATCAGCTCGGCCTATACGCCGCCGCCACCGGAGGGATTTGTGAGCCCGATGCTCTGGGGAGTGGAAGATCATGTCGCCGAACGGTTTGGCCAGGCGGGTATTCCGAGGGAAAACATAAATTTTACAAAGGATACATTCACTTTCAGGGGCGCTTATTCCCCTGTTGAGTTCGTGAAGCGGTTCCGGGATTTCTATGGTCCCACCATGAATGCTTTCGAGGCCGCCGCTAAAGAGGGAAGGGACGGCGATCTCCAGCGCGAACTGGAAGAACTGTTCAGCAGCCAGAATAAAAGTCCCGATGCCGGCAGCACGGTGATTCCCGCAACCTATTTACGGGTAACGGTGAATTGTTAGTACCGGAGGAGCCTGAACGAGTAATCCAGATCCGTTAGATTCTTCCGGTTGCCTGTGCGGTATTTTCTGTCAGCCACTTTACAATACCATCAAATTTTAAAGCTCCGGATGCTACGTTGATGACAAATTCATATTTATTCTCCTGGTTTGCTGTAATATCAAATCCTGCCTGTATTAGTAACAGGCGCATTAAGGTATAACCTGTTCTCTTATTTCCATCTAAGAACGGGTGATTGATCAGGATGTTCTCAATCAGTGAGGCGGCTTTTTGATGAATAGTATCGTATAGAGTGTTGTTGGCAGTCATGCTAAACAGCATCCAACACTTAAACTTCTTCAAGATATTTTTGGCAGTTGTTATCTAATTAGGTAACTTTGTTCGGTGGACGATTTCAAAGGCAAAATACGCAGCTTAAAGGTTTACGGAGACGATTTTTGGGAATTTTACAACCGCTATCTCAAAAGGTGAAAGAGCGTATTCTTTGGACAATCCGACTCATTCGTGATTTACAGCGAGTACCGGGGCAGTACCTAAAGCATTTAACAGGCACAGACGGTCTCTATGAAATACGGGTGAGTTCAGGCAGTAACGCATTTCGCATCTTCTGCTTTTTCGATGAAGGACAGTTGGTTATCCTTCTGAATGGATTCCAAAAGAAAACCCAGAAGACACCGACCGGCGAATTAGAACGAGCTATCAAACTTAAAAAACAGTATTATGAAGACAAGAAAAAACAATCTCGTTGATCTTGAAGATTTTATTGACAAAAATTATGGCAAGCGTGGCACAAAAAAGCGCGATGTGTTTGAAGAAGGTTATGAAGCGTTCAAACTTGGTGTCATGCTACAGGAACTCCGCAAGCAACGAAATATGACACAAGAACAGCTTGCTGAAAAGTGCGGCACGACAAAGAATTACATTTCCCGCATAGAAAACGATGCCAGCGACATTCGCCTTTCGACATTACAGCGGATTGTACGTGATGGATTTGGGGGCCATTTAAAATTATCAGTCAATCTCTAATACCAAGCATGAACCACCAACAGCGGGTTTGGCACAATGGCTCCTGACGGATAAACCCTGTTCGTCCCACCCCTGATCAGCTGCAGTCAGGAGCTGACGGGATCCTTAGAAACTTTTTTGTAAATTCAACATCGGTTTCCAGGTCAGGTGACGGGGCCGGCTGACGTAATTCTAATGCAGCCACAGCGCCAAGTTGTGGCCGTTTTCAAATGTCTGAAACGGTCTGGAAAGAGCAGAAATCAGCATCTCTCTGTCGCGGATACCATGAACCCCGCCGAATTTATTGATTAGTACAGTATGGAGTTTTTCAACTTCCTCAACCGGGATCATTGGGCGAGTTTGTGGAGTAAACCTGCATCCTCCCTGAGGATTTTGTCAAGTATACCCTCGTTAACGGCAAATGAAGGGTCCTTTTGCTCAATTTTCCTGAGCCACTGGAGAATTGCCTCTAAAGTTTTGTCCGGAAGCTGGTCAAGAACTTTATTAATTTCCGTTTTAATCTCGTCTTTCGACATTGTATTAATTTACCCTGAAATTAATAAATTTCTGATTAACCCTGTAGTCAGGGAAACAGTAACTGGTTAAAAATTCCTGTAATTATCAATAGAAAGAGCATATAAATCGATTTTGCGGGGAAAAATACTCAGGCGGAATGAAAATAAATTATGAGAACTTATTTTTCCCGTCTTTCCGTCTTACCGGCCAAATTTTTCATTTTTAAATTTGAGATTGATTATGATTTTTTTGTTAACCGTTATAAAAAACCGGATTGACCATAATATGATTCAAACTTTCAGCGCTCCGCGAAATCCTCTCCCCGCATAATAGGATTCCGCCCCGTTGTGGTACACGAAAACCGTATCATAGCGCCGGTCGCAGAAAATGGCCCCGCCGAGTTTCCGGATCGCTTCGGGTGTTTTCACCCAGCTCGATGTTTTGGTATCGAATTTCCCCAATTGCTGCAATTCGCGGTATTGCGCTTCCGTAAGCAGTTCAATTCCCATTTCTTCGGCCATGCCGGTTGCGCTGTGCCCGGGTTTATGTTCTTTCCGGGATATCAGCGCTTCCGGGTCGTAGCAAATACTCCGGCGGCCGGCAGGACTTTCCGGTGAGCAGTCATAAAAAATATACTCGCCTGTCTTTTTATCATAGCCCACCACATCCGGTTCACCGCCGGTTTGTTCCATTTCGTATAGCGGCCACAGTGTGGCGGGGTTGGATTTCAACCGGATCTCCACAGCGTTCCAGTCAATGCCTTTGTGCCGGTTCATGTTTTTGGCAAAACGGGTTTTCAGTGTGCTGAGCAGTTCTTCCCGCTGAGGGGCGGGCAGCTTCTTATTGCTGGCTTTGCTCATGGTTTTGTTTTTTCTAAGTTAGGAATATTTTTTCCGTGTTACTTTTCGAATCGGTTCAGCAGGAAAAAATCGATCAGCAAACCAAGAATAACGCCTGAGCCATACATCAGGATATCCAACGGATCATACGTGCTGCCCAGGAATTTTATTCCGGAATATTGCAATAATTCAACGGTTAACCCGAACAGGAAAGTGAAGCCGGCTCCGAGTAACCGGCTTGCCGGTATTGAAAGTTTCTTTCGCAGGGAAATTTGCAGCAATAAGTAAAGGTTCATCGGGAGCAGGAGATCAATCAAATACCCCCGGATGAAAACCCTGAACGGTCCGTTGTACCCGGGACCAAAGATAAAATGCAGTAACCCTACAAATAATGAGATGCAGACAATAATGTAAATGCTTTTTTTCGTCATCTGCCCGGTTTAATATAAAATTCCGTGTAAATATTCATCAGCAAACACGTGACCGGTTTTCAAAGAAGAGGTTACTGGCAACGTTCTTTATTCGGCCTCTTACCGCATTAATCCCAGTTCCAGATCACTACGATCCAATCGGTATCGTTTTCATCCCGGTAGGATCTCAGTTCCCTAAACCCTGTTCTTTTGTGTGCGTTCAGTGAACGCGGGTTGGCCCTGGCAATTTCGGTAATGGCAAACGCATACTTGTCTTTATGATATTCCCTGTATGCCCGGTAACAGTTGTCAAAAAGACCCTGTCCCCTGAAATCCCGGTCCACGCACACCTGCCCCACCACGATGAAGCGGTGGTCTGAAATCATTTTACCCTGGTAGGGAGTTTCATCAAAGATCCGGAACATGGGAACCAGTACGGGGATATCATCCCGGGCTTCCGGGGTCATGGACAGGATATAACCGACGACCCGGTTGTCCTGTTTCGCGATGATATGCCGTTCGGTTTTGTTTAATTTCTTCAGGCTTTCAAAACTGTGCTCCACCGTAACGAATCCCTGCGAACTGATCTCTACGGCGGAAAGGGACCGGGTGAGATTTTTCGCCTGGAGTTCGAGGATCCCCCTCAGGTCATCATCAGATTGTGCCGTGGTATATTGGATCATCTTATAAGGATGGGGGCCATTTGTTTTTATTCCGCAATTTTCAATATCACGTTTCCTGTTTTCTGCCCGCTTTCCACATAGTGGTAGGCGTCTACGATTTCCTCCAGGCGGTATTTTCTGTCGATCACCGGTCTGAAAGCTCCTTTTTCAACAAGTTCCTTTAAGAACAGGGTGATCTTTTTGTCCATTGTGGGTATGGGGAAGATCACTTTCTTCCTGCCAAATAAAGGGGTAACCAGGGCAAAAAAAACATTCTCCGCATTTTTACCTAACTCGGTGGAAACATAAATCCCTTTTTTTGTCAATAGAGGTTTGCACTGTTTAAAGGAACTCTTACCGACGGCGTCGAAAATCAATTGAAATGACTGCCCGGTTTTCGTGAAATCCTCTGTCTGGTAATCTATGACGGTATCGGCGCCCAGTGATTTCAGCAAATCCACATTTTTGCTGTTGCATACGGCGGTTACGGTTACGCCAAAATGTTTCAACAACTGAACGGCGGCGGAGCCGATGGCGCCGGTGGCTCCGTACACCAGGGCGTTTTCACCGCTTTTTATTTTGGAGGCCTTAATATTATTTAAGGCATAATGGGCGCCCTCGGTGATGGGGGCGGCCTCATCAAAATCCAGGCCTTCGGGGATGATGGCCACCGCGTCATTTTCCGGGATGGTTAAAAATTCAGCGTGTCCCCCGAAACGCTGGTCATTGTATCCGAAAACCCGGTCTCCCTTTTGAAAACCGGATACATCGGCCCCGGTCTCCTCGACCGTACCGGCAAATTCGCAGCCCAGTGTTTTATGTTTGGGGCGAAACAACCCGCTCCAGAAGCGGGAAATAAAATATACGGCGCTCCGGAACCCGGCATCGGTCCGGTTTACCGTGGAGGAGCAGACCTTAATCAATAACTCGTTTTTTCCCGGTACCGGTTTGGGAACCTCCGAAAGCCTGGCCACTTCGGGTGGTCCATACTGGGTATGTACAATGGCACGCATGATAAAAATTGAATCAGGAATACGCGATGCCCGGTCATTCGTTTTACCGCATGGCGCAGACCGGCTCACAAAGATACCTTTTCCCTTCCTGTATCCCGTATGGTGAAAAGCCGGGGTCAGTAGCAGATCCGCGTTTTGCCTGCCGGCAGGGAACCTGACGCCGGGCGGGTAAAAAACTATTGTATATTAGTCCACCAGTCCACTATTTGCGTTGCGTATGCTTCTGCATCAGCCTGTTTAATTGTTAATCCGTAGTTAGTGATTAGTTCACTATAAATCACTTTCACCATTTTCTCTTTACCATTCTCCCGCCCTAAGTGCCCAAGTAGCAGGTGGTTCAATGCATCAAATTCGTCCGCCGGGCTTCCGGGGATTAAATTCCAGGAATTGATGATTTTCCTTAACTCTTTTTCCTGGAACTTAAATTTTCTTTTTAAAGCTGATTTCATTTTTATTTACCGATGATGTTATACAGCTGCCCGAAGCGGGCCGCCTGGAACGCTAAACTGGTTTGGTAAAACTGTTCAGGAAACAGGGGTTTAAGACAGCCGGGCGTGTACATGATTTGAAAACTGAACTTGATTTTACTCGTCAGCCGCTGGCGCAAAACCCGCTGTTGTGTGCCGTGCGGTCAACGATTCTTCTGTTTCATATAATTCAATAAATCAATCAAATGTTGCTGAGTGTGTGTCCTAAAAGAGTGTTCAAAGAACCAAAGTCCGTCATCAATGCCATTATTTTCAATTCTCCATTTTACTTCAATCAGATCTCTGATTATATCGGTTAGGTCATCAATCGCGTCACCGATTGCAGTGTCTTGCAAATCGTCTAAATTGTTTATGTCCAGATGTGTTTTGTATTGGTCATAATCAGGGAAATTTGAACACACATTTTGCCTTATGTCTGGAAGACTTGGCGTTTTAAAACTAGGGTAATCAACATCGTCAGGCTTATATACTATTTGAAAATATAGGCTATAGATACGTACAAGGTCTTTTTCTAGAATCAATTCCTTGTCCTCAATTCTCAAATTTGGCTCAAGCCCAAGTTTTATAACATTACTTATTGTTGGAATCAAGTCTCGCATTATCGTCATCTAGTATGGCACATAACACCCAGGGTTTTGCGCTGTGGCCGTTCCGTGATCCGTCAGACCGTCCGTGCACATGATCCGGAGCGATATGTTGAATTTACAAATTTTCCTCTTAATGAATCGTCAGTTCCTCACGGAGGTTGATCAGAGTACTGCCGATGAGGATTTGCAAGTCAGCCGGCCGTTGCACAAAAACCGCTGTTGGGTGCCGTTATGCAGCTTTTGGATCGTACGACTTGATTGATTTCAGGCTGTCTCCTTTTGTAAGTAATTCCTCCTCGATGTCAAAATCATCCTGGAGTCCAAGCCAGAATTTTGCAGAATTGCCAAAATACTTTGAGAGTCGCAAGGCTGTATCTGCAGTAATCCGACGGTTGCCTTTCAGGATTTCAGAAATCCGGGTTTGTGGTATTTCTATGTCTTTTGCAAGCCGGTAGGCGGAAATGTTGAGCGGTGCCAGGAATTCTTCCAGTAGCACCTCACCGGGGTGAATATTATTCAGTCTGGCCATAAAAACCAATTTAATGATAGTCGATAATTTCTACTTCGGAGGCATTGCCAGCGTTCCATTTAAAAATGATCCGCCATTGATCATTGACTCTGATACTATAAAAGTCTTTCAGCCTGCCCGCCAATTTTTCCAATCTGTTTGCAGGCGGGATTCTCAAATCACTCAAATTGACGGAGTTATTAAGCATCCTTAGTTTTCGTCGCCCAATAGCCTGTACTTCATTTGGTAATTTTTTGACCCGAACACCATTCCAAATCTTTTCTGTATCAGTGTTTCTGAATGAAACAATCATAGTAACGTCTTACAATAGTAACGCCAAAGGTAAGTAATTGTAAGGAATCTCCAAATTTTAGGTTTTTCGGGAAATGGCACCCAACGTTGGGGCTTTGCGCCGGCGGCTTCCGGAGCTCGTCAGTCCCTGTCGTCA
>CAYRHU010000085.1:0-13821 GCA_964424155.1 uncultured Chitinophaga sp. | reverse complement strand
TGCCAAAGGGCGCGCATTTTGTCGTGGATTCCCAGCGGCTCTGGCATGTGGGCGTACACAACGGCACGAAGCCGAGGTACGCGGCCATCATCAGTTGCGAAAGCTCGCCGGAGTTGAATGAGTGGATCAAGGGTAAGATGTAAGAGGGCCACGAAAACAAACGAAAGAACACGAAAAATACAATCCACAAGTGAAGGTGATTCTATTTGTGGTAAAAATAATTGTCACTGATTACACAAATGAACACAGATGATAGTAAAGTTTCATCTGTGGTAAAAAATTTCGTCTTTTTTCGTGGCCAAAATCAATTCAACACCCCCTTCTCCTTCACGATCTCCACTTTCTCCATTTCCTTGATCTTCCCCCATCCGCCCAGCACGTTGCGGAGATTATGAATGCCCTGGCGCTTGAGCAGGGATGCCGCGATAACGCTGCGGTAGCCCCCGCCGCAATGCACATAAAGGTTTTGATTTTCTTCGATATTAGCCATGCTGCCCGGATCAGTTAATTCATTCAGGGGTATGTTGACCGCATCTTTCAAATGACCGTCCGCGAATTCAGCTTCCCGGCGCACATCCACCACCACCAGGTTTTGATCGTGCGGAATGTCCATGAGCAGTTCATCGGGTTCCACGTCAATGATCATGTCAATCGCTTCGCCCGCGTTCTTCCAGGCATCGTAACCGCCAGCCAGGTATCCTTTTACCTTGTCAAACCCCACCCGGGCGAGCCGGACGATCGATTCTTTTTCTTTCCCCGGTTCGGTCACCAGGAGTATTGGGGCGTGAAAGGGAAGCAGGCTGCCCGCCCATTCGGCATAACGGCCGTCGAGACCGATCGATACCGATCCGGGAACAAATCCTTCCGTAAACACGGAGGAATTCCGGGTGTCCAGTATGATCGTGTCTTCGGTTATTTCTTTTTTAAAATCCTCCACACTCAAAGCCCTCATACCTTTGGTCAGCAGTTCATCCAGGCTGTCATACCCTTCCTTGTTGATCTTCGCGTTGATCGGGAAATACTGCGGCGGGGCGCTGATCCCGGAAGTGACGGCGCTGATGAACTCCTCTTTGCCGGCCGCCTGCAGCGCGTAATTATGCTGCTTCTGTTCGCCGATCGTGCTGTAGGTTTCTTTTCCCAGGTTCTTCCCGCAACTGCTGCCGGCGCCGTGGGCGGGATACACGATCACATTGTCGGCCAGCGGAAATAATTTGGAATGGATGCTGTCATACATCATCCCGGCGAGATCGTTCATCGTGATCTCCTCGCCTTTCTGTGCCAGATCGGGACGCCCCACATCGCCCACAAACAAGGTGTCACCGGTGAAAACACAGTGATCCTTCCCGTTTTCATCCTTTAAAAGATAACAGCTCGATTCCATCGTATGACCGGGAGTATGCAGCACTTCGATCGTGAGTTTCCCGATACGGAACACCTCCCCGTCCTTCGCCACATGCACGGGAAAACGGGTTTGGGTATTGGGTCCGTAAACAATGGTCGCTCCCGTTGCCTGGCTGAGGTCGATATGACCGCTTACAAAATCGGCGTGAAAATGGGTTTCGAATATGTATTTGATGCGGGCCTTTCTTTCATTGGCCAAAGACAGGTAGGCATCAATGTCGCGCAGCGGGTCGATTACCGCCGCTTCTCCGTCGCTTTCGATATAATAGGCCGCTTCGCTGAGGCAGCCGGTGTACAATTGCTGGATGAACATGACAAAGGTTGGTTTTTGTTGAGAAGTAAGGTGTCAGGGAAAATGTAAAATTACCCTTTTGCGTGCAATGAAGTAAGGTTTATGAAATGGCTGGCGGGGCGCCTTCAGGCAAGCAGGTTGTTCACCAGGCTGTTCACTTCTTTCAGCCGGTCAGCATTCACGGAATAATAAATATATTTCCCGTCCCGCTGGGTTTTAACGAACCCGGCTTTTCTGAGGATGGCCAGGTGCTGGGAGGCCACCGATTGCTCAAGCCTTAATTTGACATAGAGCTCCGTAACCGTCATTTTACCCTGTTCATCAATCTGTTTCAGGATCTGCTGGCGCAATTTGTGATTGACGGCACGTAACACCAGCGCCGCTTTTTTGATATTCAGCAGGTTGAGACTCACCGGCCCCTCCCCGGATTGAAAAACAATCGTATAGCTGTTCATAGTCGTCTCGGGTTCAATATTTTCTGTCTGTAATGCTTTGTCTGATAATGATTAACCCTTATTAAGACGAAATAATATGTCAATTCCTGCGGGTGGTCGTGTAAAATTCTTTAATATAAAGAGGCTCGGTATAGGCCAGGTCGGCGAATTTATTTTCCCGGAAATATTGAAAGGACATCCGGGCTAGTACCGGTGGTTCGGGCAAAGACATTGAAAAAGCGGCATTTGGATGCGACAGGAGGGGCTGAAGTTTCTGGCAACCCGGTCCGCAGAAAAGGATGGAGTGATCTGATAATTCTACTTGAAAACTGTTGGCGTCCAGTACAACAGCATGCGGAGGCATTATTTCTTTCATTTCACTGCTGTAAAGTGCCGCGTAAACTTCCATTCTCCGGGCATCGATCATCGGGCAAATGCAATCCTTGGCTTCATCCTGAATGGCAGTGGCCAGAATTTCCAGCGTACCTACCGTGATGAGCGGGATCCCCAGGGCATAACAAAATCCTTTGGCCGAGGAAAGCCCCACCCGGAGTCCTGTATAGGAGCCGGGACCGATGCTGACCGCCACGGCCTGGAGGTCGCGGAGACTGCCGGCTTCCTGCAGGATCATATTTTCTATTGCCGGGTGCAGCCAGGCCGCATGATCTTTTTGCGAGGAACAATATTCCGAACGCAGCACAATACCTTCCCTGGCCAGAGAGACAGTGGCTCCTTCAAGGGCGGTTTCAATATTCAGGATCAGGCTCATGATGACCGGGCTTCTTTTTGGAGCAGCGGGGAAGGCGTATACCGGGGTTCCTTTTCCGCCAGTTTTGATAAAAGGGCATTCACTTTTTTCAAACCGATGATACCGGCCCATTCAAACGGTCCGTAGGGATAATTCGTTCCCAGTTTCATAGCGGTATCGATATCATCCCGGCTGCTCACCTTTTCTTCCAGCGCCATATACGCCTCATTGATGATCATGCACACTACCCTGGCCGCAATGAATCCCGGGATGTCGGGCACCCATTCCGCCGTTCTGCCAAGGGCGGCAATGATCCTTTCCGCGGCCGGTTTAATTTGTTCATCAGTGCAGGATATTTCCATGACGGTTCTTTTCAAAAAACTGTTCCAGCCGTTGAACCGGGTAAAATTAACAGGAAATCCTTCCAGTGTTGAATCTGTGCAGTTGATAAAAACGGGTTTACCGGTAGTATTTTTAAAAACATCGGTACGGCTTGTATCATCATATGAAAACAACAGGTCGATATACGCATCGGCCCCCTCAACGGGCACCGGTTCGGTAAGCCATACCCACTCAATTCCTTCCTGTACCCCGGGCGCCAGCAACTCCTGCTTTAAGGTTTCATCCGTGATCACCGCGATCTTCATGAGCGATACTATTTTTTGCAAAGAAAACGTATAAAGCTAAATTCGTTCAAATTAAAGCACCATGAGCGGTCCAACGCCTCCCACCAAGTCCATCATCAGTACGCATCACGCACCCGCCCCCATCGGCCCCTACAACCAGGCCGTGATAGCAGGTAATACGCTGTATATATCCGGCCAGATCTGTATAGATCCGGCAACGGGGGAGCTTAAAAATAAAGATATACAGGAAGAGACCCACCAGGTGATGCATAACCTTAAAAATATTCTTCACACGGCAGGCATGGATTTCAGCCATGTTGTGAAGACCACCATCTTTATTACCGACATGCACCAGTTCGGGGCCGTCAATGAAGTGTACGGCAAATATTTCGAAAGGGATTTTCCCGCCAGGGAAACGGTGCAGGTTTCCGCCCTGCCAAAATTCGTCAACGTCGAGATCAGCATGATCGCCGTAAACCTGCTTTTGCACTGAAACCCGGCATACATGGGATTTAGTGATTGTATGAGAACCCGGGTTTGAATTTTTTATCCGGTCCGTCGCCCTTTCACCTGTTCATATGCCATGCGCCAATTTTTCAGGATAATATTACTGCGCCCCATTTATTGGGCGGCCGCCAGGTTTTCGTCCAAACCCGACAGGAAAAGAATTTTCAAAGCGCTGGGTAAACTCATCGACTCCATCCTGCAGGATCCGGGCTCAAAAGGCCTGGTGATCCCGTTTGAGGCGCATGCCGGAAAATTTATCATCTTTTCCGACCAGCATAAAGGCCGCCGCAACGGGGCGGATGATTTCGCGATAGCAGAATCCAATTACCTCGCCGCGCTGGAACATTATGCCCGGGACGACTTTTATTTCATCAACCTGGGCGACAGCGAGGAACTCTGGGAGAATACCATCTGGCAGGTGAAGAAAAAGAACCGGGCCACTTTTGATGCGGAGAAAAAATTCCTGGATCATAACCGCTATGTCAAGATCTTTGGTAACCACGATTTGTTCTGGGACAACGATCCCCTGGCCTGGTGGCACCTGAAAGATATGTACGGCGAAAAAGTAAGAGTCTACGAAGGGGTCCTTTTAAAAACTGAAGTGGCTAATAAAATAACTGATGCCGCTACGCCCGCCTCCCGACTCCCAACTCCCGACTCCCGACTCAATATCCTCCTCACCCATGGTCACCAGGGCGATGCCAGCAGCGATGGCAACTGGTTCAGTAAGTTCTTTGTGGCCAATATCTGGGCGCCCCTCCAGGCCTTTCTACGGATCAACCCCAATACACCGGCCTACGATGCGAAAAAAAAGACCCTGCATAACCATATCATGTACGAGTGGTCGGCCGAACAGGAAAATACGATCCTCGTAACCGGGCACACGCATCAGCCTGTTTTCGGATCGCTCACCCATCTGGAACGCCTGTATAAAAGGTATCAGCTGGCCGAAAAGCAGGCCATGTCGGGGGAACTCACTGCGATTAGAGAAGAGATTCGTAAAAGGGAAAAGGAATTCACCGCGGTTGCAGTGGATTATATGGTCATGAAACCAACCTATTTCAATACCGGTTGCTGCTGTTTCAGCGACGGCGATATTACAGGGATTGAAATCGCAGATGGATGTATCCGCCTGGTAAAATGGTCGGCTGGCAAGGGGAGGGAAGTGCTTGAAGAAAGTGTATTGGTGGAATTATTGATCTGAACCCGCGTTAGATTATTTTCATTCAACGGTCAGCGCCGGATCATTTCTGCAGGGGTCCTTCCCACAGTACCTGTTCGATCATCCACTTATTATCCTGTTTAGCCAGCAGGATATAATCATAACCCCACCATGCTTTTACTTTTGCGGATGCAATGCTGTTGAGAATATCCAGTACTTCCACTTCCTTCGGGGCTTCGGGTTTGGCGAAACTTTTCTTTTCCGCAACCCTTTTCGCATAATCCAGTGCCTGCCGGTAGGTCATTTGACCGTCAGGGCCATACTTACCGGTATTTTTATCTTTCCAGTAACCAAACTTATAAAGGGTGGGCTTTAAACTTGCGATTAGTTTGCTCGTATCACCTTCATAAAAACCTTCAATATAGTTAAGGCAGGCCCGTGTGATTTTTTCATTTTCAGTTTGTGCGGAAGCGGAACGGTAAAGCAAGGAGAACACCAGTATAACAAGGGTCTGTTTCATGGAGAATAGTTTATGGAAATAAAACTAATTGAGTTGCCAAATAAACACAAACCACTCATATAAAAAGTGCCGGGATAGTGTTAAAAGGTTCCTGATGCGGATGTTATAAGTTTATAAACCATTTGTTGCGTTATGAAAGGGTTTTCAGTGGTATAACTTTCATATCGGCGGATACAGAAACAAAAAAGAGGCTATCCCCTATGTAGTATAAAAAATAATTTGGGAATAAAACATATTTTGAGACATCCTCCTTGTTCTTAAAAAGCCTTCTTCTTCCAGGTATTATTTTCCCGGTTCCATTCCGGCAGTTTCCGGTCGGGATCGAGTATCACTTCCTTGATCTCACTGGTGCTGGGCACGTCAAAATGCCATTCGGACCCGCGCTGCCAGATCTCCACCGGCAGGTTCAGTTTATGTTCGGTGCCGTTCATTTCCTTCACCAGTACCGTAACGGGCATCACCATTTTTTCCAGGTTCTGAATGGCAATCTCCGCGCCGTAGGAAGGTTCGTCTTTCACATATTTCACCGCTTTTACGGTCATGTCCAGTTTCCAGTTATTCAGCACCCAACCCCGCCAGAACCAGCCCAGGTCCTCACCCGAAACATTTTCCATGGTATGAAAGAAATCCCATGGAGTGGGGTGTTTGAAGGCCCAGCGGTTGATGTATTCCCGGAAGGCGGCCTCGAAGCGTTCCTTGCCCAGCACCACATCGCGGAGCGCCGTGAGCATCTGGGCCGGTTTCATATAAGCTACCACGCCCAGGTTCTCCTGCTGAGTCGCTTCCGGGATCGTATAGAGCCCGTCCATGGCATCGCCGAACGTATACTTCACCATAAAAGATGAATTGGGATCGCTGAAGAAACCGCCTTCTTTGAATTCCCCGTTATTGAAAGCTTCCGTCGCGCCGTCATTGATAAACGTGTTGAATCCTTCATCCATCCAGGCGTATTTCCGTTCATTGCTGCCCACGATCATCGGGAACCAGGTGTGCCCGAACTCGTGATCCGTTACGCCCCATAAACCCGAACCCGATGAATTGTAACTGCAGAAAACGATCCCGGGGTATTCCATACCGCCCACGATACCGGCCACATTGGTGGCGGCAGGGTATGGGTATTCATACCATTTGTTTGAATAATGCTCAATACTTCCTTTTACGAATTCGGTTGAGCGCTGCCATCCGTTCTTTTTGATGCTTTCGGCGGGATAAACGCTGATGGCCAGGCTTTTCTTTCCACTTGGCAGGTTAATCCTCGCCGCATCCTGCACAAAGGCCCGGGAAGCCGCCCAGGCTGCATCCCTTGTATTGCTGATCCTGAATTTCCAGGTGCAGTTGGGTTGCCTGGGTCTTGATGCACGGTCCGTCACTTCGCGGTCGCTGCGGATAATCACCGTTTTATCACTTGCTTTGGCGGCTTCCCATCTTTTCATTTGTTCGGGCGTGTAGCAATCCTGCGGATTGGTCAGCTCGCCCGAACCTGCGATAATGAGATCGGCCGGTGCCGTAACGGTGAACTCAATATCCCCGTATTCCAGGTAAAACTCTCCGGCGCCCACGTAGGGCATCGTGTTCCAGCCCTGGATATCGTCATACACGCAAAGGCGGGGAAACCATTGGGCGATCTCGTATACCCACCCGTTCTTTGTATTCAGCCTTCCCATCCGGTCGGTGCCGTATTCGGGAACGGTGAATTCAAACTTCACAGTCAGCTTCATCCTGCCCCCGCCCGCTTTCAGGGCTTCCGGCAGCCAGGTTTGCATACGGGTATCCGTAACCGTATATTTCGGCGTGGCGGTTTTGCCGCTCATGTCCACCATCACCGATTGGATGATATAACCATCCGTAAACTTGGAATTGGCCCAGCGGCCCCCGGCTTCCGTGGTAGTGGCGGAACCCCTCGAATCTTTTTTATAGATGTTTTGGTCCAGCTGCAGCCACAGGAATTTCAGGTTATCGGGACTGTTATTGGTATAACTGATCTCCACCGTGCCGCTTACGCTGTGCCTGCCCGTATCGAGGGTGCAGTTTATTTTGTAATCGGCGCGGTTCTGCCAGTATTTGGGACCCGGTTCGCCGCTGGCGCTGCGGTAATCATTTCCGGTATACGGGTAGAACTGGGGATTGAAGGCTTCCTTGTGATCATAAACGGAAACGGGTTGATTTTGCCCGAAGGAAAACAGGAAAATAAACAGAGCGCCTAAACCAAGCGAGAATCTTTTCATAAGTACATCATCATTTATTGGGTGGAAAGATAATTCAAACGGGGGGAAGTCGTCTACCGTTTATAGGGTATTTGCAATTCTTTATACAAACGGGGGAGTTGGTTGAATGATGGTTGAGGTTAGTTGAAAAAAGGGTACTGTCACCCGGACAGGAATGCTTTTTTTTACGGTCGCGTGACTTAAAAGAATATGCAACCACCGCTCAGCTAAAAAGGGCCTCCGCCTCCGCCACACTACCCGGTTTCCCCACATCCACCAGCCTGTCGCCGGTATGGTCATACCCCATGATCCGGTGATCCGCCGCCAGCGCCAGGTACACATCGATCAGGGAGAATTTACCGGAAAATCCTTTCTCTTCCATCAACCGGAAAACATCATATTCGCAAACCACCACGCAGCTGTAGGCTTTCTCCAGTAAAGTTCTCCCCGGAATGGCGATCCGTTCGGTGCCGGTACTGTGGTTTCTCCAGCCGCAAAGCCGGTCATGATCATCGAATAAAAGATAACGTGAGGTGGTACGCCGGGTAACACCGAAGGAGATCAGCGCTTTTTTTTCATCATGAAAGGCAAGGAGTTTTTGAATGTCGAGATCGGTCAGGATATCCACGTTACAGGTCAGGAACCGTTCTCCGGGTTTGAATAAATATTTGGCGTGCAAAAGTCCCCCGCCGGTTTCCAGCAACTCATTTCTTTCATCACTGATCAGCACCTTGCTTCCCCAGCCATTGTTCTTTTCAACGGCCTCTTCTACCTGGTCGGCAAAATGATGCACATTGACCACCACCTCGTGAATACCGTTTTGCTGCAGGTATTCAATATTCCGCTGCAGGAGGGATTTTCCGTTCACCATTGCCAGCGCTTTGGGGTGCTTATCCGTCCAGGGCTTGAACCGGGTGCCAAGCCCGGCTGAAAATATTATTGATTGCATATTGGTTATTAAGGCCACGAAAAAACACGAAAGAACACGAAACGGAAGATCGGGTAAATCCTGTTACAATAACACCATTTACGTACCCTGTAGATCTCACCATCAGTAAATTTCTCCAACAATGTATTCGAGTAATTGAATGTTTCTGTAAACGGGAACGGAAAATTTTCGTTTTTTTTCGTGTGATTTCATGGCCAAACTTTTTTCACTGGTTAAAAAAAAATCCGTGTAAATCCGTGAAATCCGTGGCAAAAAAATCATTTCGTGTTCTTTCGTGTGATTTCGTGGCCAATCTTTTCTCACTGGTTAAAAAAAATCCGTGTAAATCTGTGTAATCCGTGGCAAAAAATCATTTCGTGTTCTTTCGTGTTTTTTCGTGGCCAAACTTTTTTCACTGGGGTTAAAAAAATCCGTGAAATCCGTGGCAAAAAAATCATTTCGTGTTCTTTCGTGTGATTTCGTGGCCAATCTTTTCTCACTGGTTAAAAAAAATCCGTGTAAATCTGTGTAATCCGTGGCAAAAAATCATTTCGTGTTCTTTCGTGTTTTTTCGTGGCCAAACTTTTTTCACTGGGGTTAAAAAATCCGTGTAAATCTGTGTAATCCGTGGCAAAAAATCATTTCGTGTTCTTTCGTGTTTTTTCGTGGCCATTCTTTATTTCTTCTCCGGCAACGGGTTTTCCCAGTTCTTCGCTTCCTGCACGATATGTTTCAACTCGATCTTCACTTTGAATTTATTCCGTAAATGCCTGGCCAGCGCGTCGGCCGCATACACACTGCGGTGCTGGCCGCCGGTGCAGCCAAAACTCACCACCAGGCTTTCAAAATCCCGGTTGATATATTCCTCCACCGCCATGTCCACGATGTCGAAAACACTGTTCAGGAACTCAGGCATCTTTGTCTGCTGCTCCAGGAAATCCTTCACTTCCTTGTCGCGCCCGGTCCGGGTCTTCATGCTTTCGATCCTGCCCGGGTTCAGGATACCGCGGCAGTCAAACACAAAACCCCCGCCGTTGCCGCTTTCATCCCCGGGTATTTCTCCCCGGTAAGAAAAGCTGTGGATCCTGACTACCAATGGAGTTTTTTCCGTGGCCTGCGTCGGTGTGAACTGCTGAATAATTTCATCCGCCACGCAAATGCCCAGCACCTTTCTGAATTCCGGAACGGCGATGCCCACACTTTGATTGCAAAAAAATTCTTTCAGGTTCCGCAGGGCCAGCGGGATGCTGGTCAGGAACTGCGCCTTTCTTTCAAAAAGACCCCGGAAGCCATAGGCGCCCAGCACCTGCAGCAGGCGGATAAGCACATAACCGTTAAACTGGCTTTTAAAGATGGAGCGGTCCAGTTTTTTCCCGATCGTACGTTCAAAAGCGTCCATATAATCTTCCAGGAGGCTGTTCTTCCATTCTTCCGGAAGGTTGGCCCTTGCCTGCCAGAGCATCGAGGCCACATCGTATTGCGGTGCGCCCTTCATGCCACCCTGGTAATCGATGAAATGAACGCTGTTATCATCTTTGACCATGATGTTCCGGCTCTGGAAATCGCGGAACATGAAATATTTGTACTCGGTATGCGTGAGGTAATGGCTCAGCGCCTCGAAATCGTCGATCAGCTTTTGCTTGTCGTAAGGTTTGCGAAGGGCGTCGAGAAAATAATACTTGAAATAAAGCAGGTCGGCCATGATGGCCTGGCGCCCGAATTCCCGGTTGGTAAGACATTTATTATAGTCCAGCCCCTTGTCGCCTTTTACCTGTAGTTCGGCCAGGGCTTCCAGGCTTTTTTTGAAGAGCGCATACACTTCATCCGTCAGTCCTTTCGACTCCAGGTGATTGAGAAGCGACATATCGCCCAGGTCCTCCTGCAGGTAATAATATTTATCCTCGCTGATGGCAAGGATCTTCGGTACGGGAAGTTGTTTGGATGCGAAATGCTGCGAGAAATAAATAAAGCTTTCATTCTCCTTGATATTGGCGCCAAAGGTGCCGATCAGGGATCCCTCGTTACCAAACAGACGGAAATATCGCCGTTCGCTCCCGCTTTGCGGAAGTACGTCGATCGCCCGGGGAGGGTACCCGACCAGTTGCTGAAAAAGCGCGGCTATGGATTCGATGATCTGCTGCACCCGGCAAATGTAGGTAACGCCCTGCAATTCCGGCGGTTGAACAGGCTAACAGGCATTAGCTTTTTAAGTTAAATTTGCATTTTACTATCCGTTATGAGTTATTCTCCCACCCAAAAACCCGGTAGCTACCGGGTGCGTATTGTTACAGCGGCCAGCCTGTTCGACGGTCATGATGCCGCGATCAACATCATGCGCCGTATCCTCCAGAGCAAGGGTGCCGAGATCATCCATCTCGGGCATAACCGCTCTGTAAAGGAAATCGTGGAAACGGCGATTGAAGAAGACGTGCAGGGGATCGCCATCACCAGTTACCAGGGCGGTCATGTGGAGTTTTTCAAATACATGAAGGATCTGCTGGAGGAAAACGGCTGCGGACATATCAGGATCTTCGGTGGAGGCGGGGGCACCATCCTGCCCGGGGAAATTGAGGAACTTCATCAATACGGGATCACCCGCATCTATTCACCGGATGATGGCCGGAAAATGGGACTCGAAGGCATGATCGAAGATGTGATTCGGCAGTGTGAAATACAATTGAACGGAAAGCCCGATTATAAAACAGGATTGAAATTGGATGAGGCAAAGGATGTCCGGGTCATCGCCAGGAAAATCACCAATGCCGAGAACGGTCAGCCTCCTGTTACCGAAAAGCAGCGGGTCGCCGGTATTCCGGTTTTGGGTATCACCGGCACAGGGGGCGCCGGAAAAAGCAGTGTAACCGATGAGATCGTGCGCCGTTTCCTCACCAATTTCACCGATAAGACTATTGCCGTGATCTCGGTGGATCCGTCCAAGAAAAAAACGGGCGGCGCCCTGCTCGGCGACCGGATCCGGATGAACTCGATCAACCACCCCCGTGCTTATATGCGGAGCCTGGCTACCCGGGATGATAATACCGCGCTCAGCGGGGCCGTACAGGAAGCCATTGATATCTGCAGGGACGCCGGATTTGATTTTATCATTCTCGAATCGGCGGGTGTGGGCCAAAGCGATGCCAGTATCCTGGATCATTGTGATGTGAGCATGTATGTGATGACTCCCGAGTACGGGGCCGCCTCACAGCTGGAAAAGATCAACATGCTGGATTACGCCGACCTCATCTGCATTAATAAATTCGACAAAGCCGGCGCCCTGGACGCCCTGGCAGATGTTCGAAAGCAATTCAAAAGAAACCATCAGCTTTTTTCCGCCCGGGATGAAGATCTTCCCGTTATCGGCACCATGGCCAGTAAGTTCAACGACGAAGGGGTGAACCGCCTGTTTGCACTGATGCTCCGGAAAATCGAAGAAAAAAAGAATACCCGTTTTGGCGAATTCCACTTTTCAGAAACCGCAAAGGTTTCGCAGGCTGTGATACCGGCCAACAGGGTAAGGTACCTGAGCGAAATCAGTGAGAATAACCGGGGGTATGATCAGCTGGTCAAAGACCAGTCGGCGATCGCTTCTAAATTATACCAGCTGAAGGGAACGCTTGAAACACTTTCGCAACCGGGTTCCGGAAACCCTCCTTTGGAGAGCCCGGCAGCTACCGGGATGCGGGAGGTAATTCAAAAGCAGATCGATTTTTACTCGGAGCAGCTCACCCCCGTGGCCCGCAAACTGATCCACAACTGGCCCAACAAAATGGCCGCGTATCAAAAAGATTATTATGAGTATACGGTGCGGGATAAAGTGATCAGGCAACCCATGACCACCCAAAGCCTGAGCGGTACCCGGATCCCCAAAGTGGTATTGCCCAAATACAGGGATTGGGGCGATATACTGAAATGGCAGGCCCAGGAAAATGTGGCGGGTCATTTCCCTTTCACCGCCGGGGTGTTTCCGCTGAAAAGGGAAGGAGAGGATCCCACCCGCATGTTTGCCGGGGAAGGGGGACCCGAGCGCACCAATAAACGATTTCACTATGTAAGTGTGGATCAGCCTGCGAAACGGCTTTCCACCGCTTTTGATTCGGTTACGCTTTACGGTGAGGATCCCGATTACCGCCCCGATATTTACGGAAAAGTGGGCAACAGCGGGGTGAGTATCGCTACGGTGGATGACGCCAAGAAATTGTACAGCGGGTTTGATCTTTGTGATCCCAGGACCTCCGTTTCCATGACCATCAACGGTCCGGCGCCCATGCTGCTGGCTTTCTTTATGAACGCGGCGATCGACCAGCAATGTGAGAAATGGCTGGAAGCGAATGGGCAATGGGCATTGGTGAAAGATGTCCTAAAGAAAAAATATCCTTCCGGTAACGTGCCCGCTTACAATAACCCGTCATTTCCGGGATCATTACCGGAGGGAAATAACGGTCTTGGATTGAAGCTATTGGGCTTGTCGGGTGATGAAGTGCTGCCACCCGGGGCCTATGAACAATGCCGGCAGCAGGCCCTGCAACAGGTGCGCGGCACGGTGCAGGCCGACATCCTGAAGGAGGACCAGGCGCAGAACACCTGCATCTTCTCCACCGAGTTCGCGCTGAAACTGATGGGGGATGTACAGGAATATTTCATTCAGAAAAAAATCCGCAATTTCTATTCCGTTTCGATCAGCGGGTATCATATCGCGGAAGCGGGCGCCAACCCGATCACCCAACTCGCATTTACACTGGCGAACGGGTTCACCTATGTGGAGTATTACCTGAGCCGGGGAATGAACATCGATGATTTTGCCCCCAATCTTTCTTTCTTCTTCAGCAATGGCATGGATCCTGAATACAGCGTGATCGGCCGCGTGGCCCGCCGTATCTGGGCGAAAGCCATGAAGTATAAATACAAGGCGAACAAGCGCAGCCAGATGCTGAAATACCATATCCAGACATCCGGCAGAAGCCTGCACGCGCAGGAGATCGACTTCAACGATATACGCACC
>CAYRHU010000084.1:0-14127 GCA_964424155.1 uncultured Chitinophaga sp. | reverse complement strand
CACCGTGGAAATTCAGCGCGATCACGGTTCCCTCTTCATCCGGGAAGGAGGGAAGCGCGGGAATAGAAAGAACCCTTCCGGGATATTTTACATGATAATGCTGCGAAAGATTTTCCGCATCTTCCGTTACCACAAGATATTCACCGGGAAATACATAAAAGGGAACCGGGCTCAGCGCTTTGATGGCCGAGACCCCACCGGTTCCATCGCGACTGGCGATAAACAGCCTGGATGCATCCAGGATTTTATTGCAGTTATTGAACAACTCCACAAAATCATAAGCGTTACTTCGGGGATTGAAAAGGATCTCATTGATGATCCATTCTCCCGCCTGCGGATCCGAGGGCAATCCTGTCCTGGCGCTGTTGTAAGGGCCGATCCTGTTTCCGCTGCAGTCGGTAATTGGGGCAACGGTGACTGTATATATGCGGTCCGTTACCAGGGGCGCGCTGAGTGTCAACTGCACCCGGTTGAATAAAGGAGGAATAACGATCACCCGGATCACATTCACGGCAGGGTCAATCGTAAAGTTGGAAACATCGGCCGCTGAAAGACTGTCCACCGGTTCATCGAACACCAGTTGAATGGTCAGGCTGTCCGTAGTGTATGCGCTGATCAATCCCGGCTCCCGGGTATCGGCATTAGGGCCATGGTTGGCATTTCGCCTTCCCGGCGTTCCGCCAAGGACAGAGCTGCTTGCCATCCAGTTATCCGCGCCCGAACAGGGATTGGACGGGTCGGTTATTTCCAGCGACCAGCCCCCTTCTTTTTTCAGTTCATTTTGATACCATGCGGATGTATAGGCCACCGCATGAATGCTGAGGCCGCTGGCGGCTTTTACAAACAACTGGTCGCCGTCATTGTCCAGCGATGGGAAAGAAGTAACGGAAACGGTTCTGCCATACGATGACAAGGCTGCCGCCGCGCTTCCGCTGCAAACGATAATAAAGCTGTCGGGTGGCAATGTGATATTGGGCATCGGTCCGCTCTGACCCGACAGGTCACCGATCCGCCAGTTCAATAAACTAATTGGAGCCGGGGACCTGTTCAGCAATTCGATCCATTCAAATCCGGGTAATCCAGCCGATGGAGTCGGGTCCGCCATGATCTCCGTGATGACCACATCGTGCCGGCCCTGGGCAGACACACAAACAGGTGTAAGTAAAACGGCCAGCAGGGTGAACCAGTTTTTCATCAGGCAATGTTAAACCCACCGTTTATGTAAACCCGGTGAAAAAAGCCGTTCATTATTTGGAGAAAAATCCCGGCGCGGTTACTTTTGCTCCCGTCATGCAGATGAAAAAACATACAAAACGCAATAAAAAACGTTCCTGAGGGAAGGTTTGCAGCGTTATGTATGTGTACGCATAAAAAGTTTTGCAGGCCTTCCACCGGGGGGCCTTTTGATTTTTAAAGAAGTAAATAATACAAAATGAAAGTTGCCGTAGTGGGCGCCACCGGGCTGGTGGGCACAAAAATGATGCAGGTGCTGGCGGAAAGGAATTTCCCGGTTACCGAACTGATCCCGGTCGCCTCCGAAAGATCGGTGGGAAAGGAAGTGGTGTTTAAGGGTACGAAATACAAGGTGGTGGGTATGCAGGATGCCATAGCGGCTAAACCGGCGGTGGCCCTGTTCTCTGCCGGGGGGAGTACCTCCCTGGAATGGGCGCCCCGTTTCGCGGAAGCGGGGGTCACCGTTATTGATAATTCATCGGCCTGGCGGATGGATCATTCCAAACCGCTGGTGGTTCCGGAGATCAATGCGGACGTGCTGACGGCTGGTGATAAAATAATCGCTAACCCGAATTGTTCCACCATCCAGATGGTGGTGGCGCTGAATCCCCTGCATAAAAAATACGGCATCAGGCGAATTGTGGTGAGCACGTACCAGAGCGTAACGGGCACGGGCGTGAAAGCGGTGGAGCAACTGAGAGGGGAGCGAACCAAAGAAGTGAAAGGCGAACAAACGGATTACCCGATGGCCTATAAGTATCCGATCGACCTCAACGCGATCCCGCAGATCGATGTATTCCTGGAAAACGGGTATACGAAGGAAGAAATGAAAATGGTGAAGGAGACCTGCAAGATCATGCGCGATGACGCCATTAAAGTTACGGCTACGACCGTGCGCATCCCCGTGATGGGTGGGCACAGCGAAGCGGTAAACGTGGAGTTTGAAAAGGAATTTGAACTGGATGAAGTAAGATCCATCCTGCAGGCCGCACCCGGGGTGGTGGTGGTGGATGACCCGGCCACACAGCAATACCCGATGCCAAAGGATGCGCATGAGAGGGATGAAGTGTTCGTGGGAAGGATCCGACGCGATGAATCACAACCCAAAACCCTGAACCTATGGGTGGTTTCGGACAACCTCCGCAAGGGCGCCGCCACCAATGCCGTTCAGATTGCTGAGTACCTGGCGGAGAAACAAATGATCTGAACCCGTTAGTCTCCGTGTGTATTGTAATGGCCGCAAAGATCAGGACTCACGCAAAGATGCGTATTGAAAATTGACCGTTGTTCATTGGGCCTTTCAATTCCAAAACAGAAAATGTTCAGTGAGCAATGCTCAATGTTCAATTTTCAACTGTGTCCCGGTTTGAATGTTGCGGTAAATTCTAGGCGGTACAATTATTTATAAAACTGACCAGCGGCTGCAGGGCCTCAAAGGCGGCTACCGTTTTTTTAATGAGCGCCGGTGAAGTCAGGTCGCTGTCTTTAATCGCCACCATCGCGATATAACTTTTCAGTTTCAGGTAACCGGCCGCCGGGTTATCCGGTTCATAACCTTTGGGAACGCGGCTGAGCATGAATTCCCCGCTCTGGTCCAGGTCGCCGTACACGGATCTGAATTTTTTGGATTGAATGATCTTTTTAAAATCCGGAAGATTATAATCGATCTCCTGCCGGATCTTTTTCAGTGTTTCGGGATCGGGCATATAAATGCCACCGCCGGTGAAGCAGCCGCCCGGGTCGAGGTGAAAATAATACCCCGCGCTGTTCCAGGCCTTTCGTCCGCCCTTGTTGATGCTCGCGCCGAAATTGGTTTTATACGGACGCTTGTCCTTTGAAAAACGGATGTCGCGGTTGATCCGGAACAAACAGTCTTTCGCGGAAAGATTTTTGATCGCCGGATCTTTTTTTCCATGCAGATCAATGACCGATTGAATAAATGAAGAAAAATCAGCCTTTGCCTCCTCATACCGTTTACGGTTGGCATCAAACCAGGGTTTGTTGTTGTTCTTCTTTAATTCTTTCAGGAAGCGGATTGTCGAATTTTGCAGCATAATGAAAACCCCCTGTCCCCCTAAAGGGGACTTTGATACCCCCTGTCCCCCTGAAGGGGGAACTTAGGTTTAATATACTAATAAGTAACAAATTTCACTAAAGCATTAAGATTCCTGACAGTAAACCTAAAGCTATAGTACGATTTGAAAAATAAAAGAGTTTTTGATCTAAGTCTCCCCGCCAGTTGGCGGGGGACAGGGGGTTTTAGGGACAGGGGGTTATACCCTCCCCCAGTTTTCCCCGCTCTTGATGCGGTACATCGTCATTTCGCTGACGCCGTATTGTTCAGCCAGTTTTTTAATGGTGATGTTTCTTTTTTTGCTGTCCAGTACGTTCTTGATGCGCCTGACCTGTACGGCAGTCAGTTTCAATCCTTCATTTTTATTCGCCTGTTTCTCCTTGTAAGCGAGTTTGGCGGGACTGTTTTGCTGGTGGGCGATCATCTGGTCGAGCGTGGCCCATTTCAGGTTGCGTATGGAATTGTCCAGCTTATTGTGATTACGGTGGATGACATACCGGGCGGAGGGGGTAGACTTTTTTAAAAAGAGTTTTGCCATCTCCCGGTGAATATAGAGCGTACCCTTGTCTTCGGGACGGTGAAGATTCAGGGTGCGGTAGCCGGTGGTGAGCGATCCGCTCAGCAGTTTTCCGTCGGCCAGGATATCTTTTTTATAACTCGCGATACGGCCGCAGGTGGAAACGGCATACCGGTTACGCAACTGCTTCCAGCCGGGGAAGGTCAATGGCTTCCAGCTTTCGCCGGATAATTTCCTGATCATAGCTACTATTTTTTAAATCAGGGGCAGGACGCCTTCAATAACGGGGTACCAGGAGGTTATCGGAGCGGTGTCAGGGACTCCCCTAAGGTAGAAAATTTGAAACAGATACGGGATTATTTTTTACCGATCAGTTTCAGGAATTCTTCCTCCGGGATGATCCGGACCGTGTTGATCTTTTTGGCTTTTTCCAGTTTGCTGCCGGCGTCTTCCCCCACCACCAGGTAATTCAGTTTGGCGCTTACGCTGCCGGCCACCTGCCCGCCGTGTTCTTCCACCAGGGCCTCGGCCTCGCTTCGTTTGAGTGTGGGCAGCGTACCGGTGAAAAGGAATGTTTGTCCCGCCAGGCCGGATCCCGCGGTCAACTGTCTCTTTTCGTTTTTGAGTGTCAGCCCCAGTTCCTCCAGCTGTTCCAGCATTTCGGTATTTCGTTTATTGCTGAAAAAATGATGGATGCTTCCCGCCACTTTCGGGCCCACGTCTTCCAGGTTCTGGAGATCCTCCAGTGAGAATTTTTTGAATTCCAGCAGGTGCTTCACCGCCCGCGCCAGGGTTTTGGCCGTCGTTTCACCAACAAACCGGATGCCCAGCGCATAGATCAGCCGGTGCAGCGGCTGCTTTTTTGAATTTTCAATGGATTGCTGCAGGTTATCGATCGAGCGTTGCCCGAATCCTTCCAGCTCACCAATCTTTTTAAAATTCAGTTTGTAAATACCCGGAATATCTTTCAGCAAACCCAGCTCATAGAATTTCCGGACATTGGCTTCCCCGAAACCGCGGATATCCATGGCATCCTTGCTTACAAAATGAATGATGCGTTCCATCACCTGCGCGGGGCAATCGATATTGGTGCAGCGCCAAACGGCTTCTTCTTCTTCCTTGAACAGTTTGCTTTCACAAACGGGACAAGTTTTTGGAAAAACGATCTTTTTTTCCTTTCCCGTACGCGCGTCGGCCAGCGATTTCACGATCTGCGGTATGACATCCCCGGCCCGCTCGATCAGCACGGCGTCGCCGATACGCAAATCTTTTTCCTTTATATAATCTTCGTTATGGATGGAAATGCTGCTGATCGTAACACCACCGACAGCTACGGGTTCCAGTTTGGCCACGGGGGTAACGGCACCGGTCCGCCCTACCTGGAAATCGACATGCAATAATTTGCTGCTGCCCTGTCTCGCCTTGAATTTAAAGGCAATGGCCCAGCGCGGGTGATGCGAGGTCATTCCCATCTGATCCTGCAGCGCGAGATCATTTACCTTGATCACCATGCCATCGATCTCGTATGGAAGGCCATCCCGTTTTTTTTCGTATTCGTGACAGTATTTGATCACCCCACCGATTCCTTTAAAGACCTTCATCTCGTTTTCGGGACTGCGGAATCCCATTTCCCACAACAGGTCTACGGAACTGGCATGACGGGTAAGCGGAACCGGAGTTTTTTTCCCTTTTTCCAGTGAGAAATAGCTGATATGATAAACAAAGGCCTCAAGGTTTCGCCGCGACACTTCGGATGGATCCTTCAGCCGGAGCGTACCCGCCGCCGCATTCCGCGGATTGGCCAACGGGGGCAGGCCCTCTTCCATGATCTTTTCGTTATACTTCCTGAAATTTTTTTTATTGATCAGCACTTCTCCTCTTATCTCGATCTGCTGGATCCCGTACCGGGAGAAATGGGCCGACAGCGGAACCGTTCGGATCTGGCGTATGTTGGTGGTGATATCATCCCCCTTTTCGCCATCGCCCCGGGTAGCTCCTCTTACCAGCAAATCGTTTTCATAGATCAGGGATATGCTGCTCCCATCGAATTTGGGTTCCACGCAGTATTCAATTTCATCCAGGCCGGTAAGTTCGCGGGCCCTCCGGTCAAAATCCACCAGGTCCGATTCATCATAGGAATTTTCAAGCGAGAGCATGGGTACCAGGTGCTGCACGGCGGGAAAGGATTTGGTAAGTTCCCGGGCCACCCGTTGCGTCGGGGAATCGGGGGTGACCAGGTCAGGATGGTCGGTTTCCAGCTTTTCCAGGCCTTTGTACAACTGGTCGTATTCGTAATCCGATATAAGCGGATCATTCATAATATAATACCGGTATTCATGAAACCGGAGTGCAGAACGAAGGTGTGTTAGGTCCCGGGTAGTTAACTTATCCGCTTTTTTGATCAGTTCATGAGTCAGCTTTTGAAGATCCCTGGTGGCTTCTTTGGAATACATATTCGCGGGTTGTTCGTAAAGGTAAAGATGGTGACCGGAAGACCCAATGCGGGGATGCCCTGATTTTTTTAATGTGTATTTAATACATATTTTATATCTTAGTTTTAGAATTGCTGTCATGTAACCCGGTTACAACCGGGTTGAGCGTAATTGCCTGCTATGAAAAAAATCATTCTCTCCATTGCCATTGCCTGCCTTTATTTCAACGGCGCGAGCGGGCAGTTACTAAGCTGGACGCCCGATTTTGCCCGGGATAACAGTACAATTGTTATCACGGTAGATGCCACCCGGGGCAACCAGGGCCTGAATAATTACGCCAATCTGAATGATGTATATGTACATATCGGGGTGATCACCAACCAGAGCACGGGTCCCTCCAACTGGCGGTATTCCCAGTTTACCTGGGGCACCACCCCTTCGGCCGCGCAGGCGGTTTCACTGGGGGGCAATAAATGGCAATACACCGTTACCAATATCCGTTCCTTCTTCGGAGTGCCGGTGGGTGAAACCATTCTCCGGATCGCCATCCTTTTCCGGAACGGATCGGGATCGCTGGCGCAGCGTAATGCCGACGGCAGTGATATGTACATTCCGGTGTATGATAATAGTCTCGCCACCCGGTTCACCGTTCCTTTTTTCCAACCGCTGTATAACCCCATCCCGGAACCGATCAGCAAAAATGTGGGAGATAATATCAGCCTGACCGCGGTAGCCAGCCAGTCCGCAACCATGAAACTGTTCCTGAACGGAGTGGAGATCCAGTCGGCCAGCAATGTCACCACTATATCCGCCAATCCTGTGTTGAACACGGCGGGTAACCAACTGATCAAAACGGAGGCTACGGCGGGGGCCGCTACAAAATCCGACTCCTTCCAGTTTTACATTCCGGCTCCGGTGAATATTGCGGCGCTGCCGGCCGGGGTTCGCGATGGCATCAATTATGAAGCCGGAAATACCTCGGTGGTGCTTGTGCTGAATGCTCCCGGAAAGAACCGGGTGTCGGTGATCGGGGAATTTCCCGGCAGCAACTGGACCGAACAGATATCCTACCAGATGAATAAAACGCCCGACGGGAATTACTGGTGGCTGCGGATCACCGGTCTCACCCCCGGCACCGAATATGCCTTCCAGTACCTGGTCGACGGTTCCCTGAAAGTGGGTGACCCGTATGCCGAGAAAATCCTCGATCCTTTTAATGACGGATCCATTTCTGCCGCAACATATCCGGGATTAAAACCCTACCCCACCGGTCAAACCTCGGGCATGGTGAGCGTGCTTCAAACGGCCGCGCCTGTCTATAACTGGGCGGTGAATAATTTTACCCGGCCCGATAAACGCAACCTCGTGATCTATGAAATGCTGCTGCGCGATTTCATCGCCGCTCATGACTGGAAAACATTAAGAGACACTCTCAGTTATTTCAGGCGGCTGGGCGTGAACGCCATACAGCTGATGCCGTTCAACGAATTCGATGGAAATGAGAGCTGGGGATATAATCCTTCCTATTACCTGGCGCCGGATAAATATTACGGTCCTAAAAATACCCTGAAGGAATTCGTGGATTCCTGTCATGCCAACGGCATTGCGGTGCTCATGGACATCGCCCTCAACCACACCACGGGCAGTAATCCGCTGGCGGCCCTGTACTGGAATAATGCAACCAACCAGCCCGCCGCCAATAATCCCTGGCTGAATGTGAGCGCCACGCATCCCTACAATGTGTTCAATGATTTTAACCACGAGAGCCTGCGCACCCGTTATTTCACCAGCCGGGTCATCGAACACTGGCTGCAGGAATATAAACTCGACGGGTTCCGCTGGGACCTGTCGAAAGGATTCACGCAAAACACCCAATGCGGCGGAAGCACCAGTAATGAAGCCTGTTTTGCTGAATACCATGCCGACCGGGTGGCCACCTGGAAACGCTATTATGATACGATGCAGCTCAAGTCGCCCGGTTCGATCTGCATCCTGGAGCATTTCGCGGTGACTTCCGAAGAAAACGAATTATCGGATTATGGTATGCTGCTCTGGGGTAATGCTAATTACAATTTTACCGAAGCCTCCATGGGATGGGTGAGCACTTCCAATTTTGAAAGTTACCTGCACAGCGCCCGGGGCTGGACCAAACCCCACCTGGTGGGTTATATGGAGAGTCATGACGAAGAAAGGATGATGTACAAGAACCTGCAGTTCGGGAATACCTCGAACCCGTCGCATAATGTGCGCGATCTGAATACGGCGCTCAAGCGGGTGGAACTATGCGCCGCTTTCTTTCTTTCGGCTCCGGGTCCCAAGATGATCTGGCAGTTCGGGGAACTGGGATACGATTTTTCCATTAACCGGTGCGTAGACGGTACCATTAATAATAACTGCCGGCTCGACAATAAGCCCATCCGCTGGGATTACCCGGCCGTGGTTGCGCGCAAACGGCTCTATGATATTTTTGCCGCGATGAATAAACTGAGGTTTCATCCCTGGTATAAAGATGTGTTCACAGCTAACAACACCTCCATTACCCGGAACCTGGGCGGGGCCTTTAAGACCATGACCCTGCGCAGCGCCAATGATTCCTCCATGCTTTGCGTGATCGGGAATTTTGAAGTAACGGCGCAGACCTCCTCCTTTACATTCCCTGCCGGCGGTACCTGGTATGACTATCTTAACGGGAACACTTTTTCCGCCACGGGGGGAGCGCAAAGCATCACCCTGCAGCCGGGAGAAGTGCATGTATACCTGAACCGGAATCTCGTGAATGCCGTAGTCACTTCCACGGGAGGCATAGCGGCCGACGGTGACCAGCTATCGCTGAAAGTGTATCCTAACCCGGTTATCACCGGCGGCTGGCTGGGTATCCATATGCCGAAAACAGCCAGGGCGGAGATTCAGCTTTTCAATTCAGCGGGACAACAGCTACGCACTATATTTGCCGGCACGCTTGCAAAGGGCATACTGCAGGTGCCGCTAACCGGTAAATTGGATAATTTGCCGGCAGGCAGCTACTGGATCAAAATGTCCGCCGCCGGAGAAACAAAAACCACTCCATTGGTAATTCAGTAACCCGCTCAACCATTATATATTATTGTATGGTACATAACTCGACGCTGAAGACTGCTGAAATAGAGAAAATAAGCCACCTTGAATACTTCAATATCGCGGTGTCGGTCGACTGTGTGATTTTCGGCTATGACAATAAAGAACTGAAGGTATTACTGATCAAATCCGATCTCGAAGAATTTTCCGGTTTGTATTCGCTGCTGGGCGACCTGGTACGCCCGGATGAAAACCTGGATACGGCTCCTTACCGGATCCTGAAGGAAAGAACGGGGCTGGATGACGTGTACCTGGAACAGGTGCATGCATTCGGAAGCACCGACCGGCATCCGTCGGGACGGGTGATCACCATCGCCTATTATTCACTGGTGGATCTCCGGCATGTAAAGCTTACACTCAGCGACAACGAACTCAGCTGGCACCCGGTGCATGATATAAAGAAAATGGCCTTTGACCACAAGCTCATCCTGGATACCTGTCTGCGGCGGTTACAGCAGCAGGTGATGGATTACCCGATCGTATTCAACCTGCTTCCTGAAAAATTTTCGCTGCGCCAGCTCCAGGAATTGTATGAAGCCATCCTGGATCTGGAACTGGACAGAAGGAATTTCCGCAAAAAAATATCCCTGAAGGATTGGCTCCAGGATGTAGGGGAAATGGAGGATGATGTTCCTCACCGCCCGGGCAAGTTGTATAAGCTCAAACCCGAATTCAGCAAAAAATCAACCCGGCGGAAAAATCCTGCCCAGAGACAGGTATCTTAATGATTATCATATAGTTATGTGTTCGTGGGCCCGGGGTTGACTTCCCGCCATTCCATTTTTGACTTTTTAAGAGAGGGCCGGGTTCCCATCCGGGAACGAAAAAATAATTTTTTCCAAATTTAAAATAGTATTAACATTGTGTGTTTAATACACATCTTATCGTGTCTGTATTACATGATGTGGGTTAGAAATTGATTGCTAAAAAAATAATGATTGCTTATGTCCTTCCAAACTACAATGAAGTTTGCCGGTATGATGTTACTGGCGCTTTTCGTACAAGTCTCCTTCGCACAAAACAAAATAGTCACCGGAAAGGTCACAGATTCAAAGGATGGTTCGGCATTGGCCGGAGTAACGGTCACTGTAAAAGGAACACGAACAGCCGTGCAGACCGGAGCTGACGGAACCTACTCCATTACGGTTCCTGCAACCGCAAAGGAGCTTGTGTTTAGTTCTGTCGGTTTTTTAGCGCAGGAGATCTCAATCAGCAGCGTTACGGAGGCAAATATTTCCCTGGTGGCCACCAGTACCTCACTGGGTGAGGTAGTTGTCATTGGTTACGGAACCGCTCGACGGAAAGACCTGACGGGTTCGGTGAGTACCGTAAACGCAAAAGATTTCAATAAAGGGGTTATTACAACACCCGAGCAATTAATCAGCGGGAAAGTTGCCGGTGTTTCCATTACACCGAATGACGGAGCACCCGGTTCCGGAAGCACGATCCGGATACGGGGGGGCGCTTCCCTGAATGCCAGTAACGATCCGTTGATCGTTATTGACGGAATGCCTCTCTCCAATTCTGGTATCGCCGGGGCGCCCAACGCCCTTGCCTTGTTAAACCCCAACGATATCGCTTCATTCACCATACTGAAAGATGCATCGGCCACTGCGATCTACGGAAGTCGTGCTTCTAACGGGGTTATCATCATTACTACGAAGAAAGGGCAGAAAGGGAAACCCCGGTTCTCTTTCACCACTCAGTTATCGGCCGGTGTCATCGCGAAAAAGTTCGATGTATTATCTCCGGATCAGTTCAGGACACTGGTAAACACCCATGGATCCGCTACACAAAAAGCATTGCTGGGTTCCGCCAATACGGACTGGCAGGACGAGATTTACCACACGGCGATCACATCAGATAATAATTTATCAGTGTCGGGCTCTTTGAAAAACCTGCCTTACCGCCTTTCGCTGGGTTACCTGAATCAAAACGGGATTTTAAGAACAGGTAATCTTCAGCGGATTTCGACCGGTTTGAACCTGAGTCCCGTGCTGTTGAATAACCACCTGAAGATCGATCTGAACCTGAGAGGAACATTCTCTAAAACCCGCTTTGCCAATACCAACGCCGTATGGGGAGCCAACCAGTTCGACCCAACGCAACCAGTCTATTCAAGTGATAAGACCCGTTACGGGGGTTATTGGGAGAGACTGGATCCTTCCAACCCGGTTACCGGGCTGGCCTCTTTATCACCCAAGAATCCGCTGGGTCTCCTGTTACAGCAAAAGGATATCGGTCATGCCAACCGGCTGATCGCCAACGTAGGCCTGGATTATAAATTACATTTCTTCCCGGACTTGCGTGCGGTCGCTAACCTGGGGTATGATTATTCGAAGGGATACGGTACGGTTGAAATCAATGACAGTGCCGCCTCGATGTATAAGGCATTCACCGCGGCTAACGGAACCTACCATGGCGGGGTCAGACGGAAGTACCAGACGGATATTAATAATTCCTATGTGAATTTCTATCTTAACTATACCAAGAACCTGAATGGAAGCAGCAGGATCGAAGTGATGGCAGGTACGGAATACCAAAACTACCTGACCAAGAATTACGGCTTTATCGAATACGCGTATGATACCGCCGTGAGGTCACGTCCTCAATACCCCTTTGACAAGCCCCAGAACAGACTGCTTTCCTACCTGGGTCGTGTAAATTATTCGTATAAGAACCTGCTTTACCTGACAGCTTCTTTCCGTCGGGACGGATCATCCAAGTTCGCACCCGAAAATCGGTGGGCCAACTTCCCGTCTGCAGCCATCGCAGTGAGTCTGAGCGAGATCACCGCTATCCGGAACTGGCAGGCGCTTTCAAATTTAAAAATTAGGCTTAGTTATGGCGAAACTGGTCAGCAGGATGGGATTGGAAACTATGACTACATTTCTTACTACGGGCTGAGTAATGACAGGGCCCAGTACCAGTTTGGCAATACATACCTGCAAATGTTCCGGCCCGGAGGATACTATGCCAACCGGAAATGGGAGCAAACCGCAACATATAATGCGGCCATTGATTACGGGTTCCTGAAAAACAGGATCTCCGGGTCAATTGAATTCTATTATAAAAAAACCACCGATCTGCTAAACCAGATCACCCAACCCGCCTTTACCAACTTTAGCAATACCATTATCGCTAACGTCGGCAGCATGGTGAACAAGGGAGTAGAGTTCAGCACCAACATACAGGCGATCCGTAAAACGGACTTTAACTGGGATGTATTATTCAACGTAACCTACAATAAGAATAAAATCACTAAACTCGACATCAATGACAATCCCGATTACGTAAACCAAATTGCAGGAATTGGCGGTCTTGGTGGTATTATGGCAAACGCCGTGGGACACGAAAGAGGATCCTTCTATGTTTTCAAGCAGATCTACGATAAATCAGACAAGCCGATCGAACAGTTGTTTGAAGACCTTAACCGTGACGGGCTGCTGAACAGCAGTGATTTGCACATCTTCAAATCAAGTATACCCAAGTGGATCTTCGGTTTCAGTACATCGCTTAACTACAAAAAGTGGTCAGCAGGACTGAATATGCGGGCTAACGTGGGGAACTATTTGTTCAATAACATTTCCACCAACGGAGCAATCAGCAAATTCCTGTTTTCTTCGTACCTGGCTAATCAAAGCGCTGATGTGCTGTTCACAAATTTCCAGGGGATCGGCGATTTTTATCAATCGAACTACTATGTACAAAACGCTTCTTTTCTGCGGATGGATAATATTAATATCGGGTACGATCTCGGAGAAATCCGCAATGGTGTAAATCTTCGGCTTTCGGCGGGTGTGCAGAATGTTTTTGTGATCACCAAATACAAGGGTCTTGATCCGGAATTAAGCGGCGGTGTCGACGATAATCAGTATCCCCGGCCCCGGACATTCCTGCTGGGAGTAGGTATCGATTTTTAATTCTTAAAAACATTTACAAACTTGCTATATGAAAAAACTCAATGTATTGGTTGCAATCATGCTGATAGGGTTCGGAGTCAGTATTACATCCTGTAAGAAAATACTGGATTTAAAACCTACCAACGGGGTTACAGTTGATATCGCTTACAGTACTCCCGAAGGATACAGGCAGGGTTTTGCTAAATTGTATGGTGCTTTTGCACTTACCGGGAATTCGGGGGGGGCCGGCCAGCCGGATATCGATCCCAATACCATCGATGAGGGAAACTCGGATTTCCTCCGTATGTTCTGGAACACCCAGGAATTAAGCACGGATGAAGCCATTGACAATTCATCCTGGAACGGCAACACGGATGCCGGTTTGCATGATTTTCACAATCTGAACTGGGCAGCCAGTAACCGGATGTTGCTTGGGTTATATGTACGTTCAGCCTACCAGATCCTGCTGTGCAACGAGTTCATGAGACAAAGCACGGACGCGAAGCTGGCTGAAAGAAATATCACCGGTAATGATGCGGCAACCATAAAGTCATACCTCCCGGAAGCTCGGTTTCTTCGAGCTTTTCAATACTGGGTAATGATAGATGCATTTGGTAATCCTTCCTTCGCCACAGAGGCGGACGCGGTGGGTTCCACAATGCCCAGGCGAATTACTCGCACCGAATTATTCAACTATGTCGAATCTGAATTGAAGGCGATCGAGTCAGAACTTCCGGCTCCTCGTGCCAATGAATATGGGCGGGCCGACCGGGCTGCCGCGTGGGCATTACTGGCCCGCATGTACCTGAATGCAGAAGTGTATACCGGTACACAGCGGTATACCGATGCCATCAC